>NZ_JAHQRJ010000003.1:0-300000 GCF_019052805.1 Noviherbaspirillum sp. L7-7A | reverse complement strand
TCGATGGCGGAATGATGGGACCGACAATCGCAGTCGATGCCGTCAGGGCGCCGGCATACGCGCGGTCATAACCGGCCTTGTCCATCATTTTGATCATCATCGATCCCGGGCCCGCAGCGTCGGCCAAGGCTGAGCCTGAAATACCGGAGAAAAAAGTCAGCGACGCGATATTCGTATAACCTAAGCCGCCGCGTTTATGCCCGACGAATTGCGAGGCGAAACGCAACAGCACCAGCGTCAATGATCCTCCGCTCATCAATTCGGCAGCAAGGATGAAAAAGGGCACGGCCATCAATGGGAAGCTATCAATGCCAGTGAAGGTTTCCTTTAGGACCACGATCATCGAAAACTTGCCCGTGATTAGCACTGCAAGACAGGTTCCCAACCCAAGCGCAAATGCCACAGGCATGCCAATGGCCAAAAGCAGGCACGCCGAAATAACGAGAATCAGACTCATGCTCATATTGATCGCTTTCTTTTACTTTTATAGTGAAGCGCTTGCGGTTGCATCAAAATCTTCATCCGCGACGAATTCACGATGCAAGATCCAGTTTCGGGCGATCAGGAACAAATGAACCAGCATCAGCGCTAGGCCGACTGGCATTGCGAGATAGACATAGCCAAAAGGAATTTCAGTAGCAGCCGTCGTTTGCATCATGGTGCGGCTGACATAAATGCAGCCGTAGTAAAACAGGATGCCGAAGAAAAACACCATCAGCAGAAAGACGATGACGCGCAGTATGCGGGCGTTTCTGGTGGAAAGCGCATCTTGCAAATTGTCGATAGCGATATGCCCGCCACTGCGCAGTACCAGTCCGCTACCCAGAAAAGTAAGCCAGATCATCATGTGACGCGAGACCTCTTCCGACCAGGGAATGGATGCTTCCGTCACATAACGCATGACCACATTCAAAAACACGATGACCGACATCGCCGCTAACAAAAAAATAAGTATCCAACGATTAACGGCAAGGAACGCTTGCTCGAACTTGCTCATGCTGGCTCCAAGAAAGGTGGAAGCCCCGCAACAAGCGGGGCTAAGGAGGGGCTCGGTCTTGACGCTTACTTAAAGTCTCGAATCTTGTCGAGGTTGGCCTTACCAAACTGTTTTTCAAATTCGGCAAATACCGGCGTCAGTGTCGTCTGATACTTGGACTTGTCGATCTTGTCGACGACTTGCATTCCCTTCCCACGCAAGTCAGCCACCGCAACTTTTTCATCAGCGTCCACGCGGTCGCGATTGGCTTTGGCAGCCACTTTGGCCGCTTCCAGGAACGCTTGCTGATCAGCGGGAGCAAGCTTATCGAACACGCCCTTGTTCATCAAGAAGACGCCGGGCGAATAGACATGCCCGGTCAGGCTCAGGTGTTTTTGCACTTGTTCAAACTTGTTGGCAACGATAACAGACAGAGGATTTTCCTGACCGTCCACAGTGCCTTGTTGCATGGCCGTAAACACTTCGGTAAATGCCATCGGTGTCGGAATGATTCCGAAGCCCTTGTAGGCCTGAATATGAACCGGGTTTTCCATGGTGCGCAGCTTCAGGCCACGCAGATCTTCCGGATTGACCACTGGGCGCTTGTTGTTCGTCATGTGCCGAAAACCGTTTTCACCCCATGCCAGGGCTTTAAAGCCCTTGGGCTCGAATTTTTTCAGCATGTCCTGTCCGATCGGACCATCCAGTACAGCGCGGGCATGTGCATAGTCACGAAAGAGAAAGGGCACATCGAAAATCTTCGTTTCTGGCACGAAATTAGGAATTGGGCCGGTAGATGTCCAAGTTAAATCCTGTGTTCCTAACTGCACCGCCTCCGTCGCCTCACGTTCTGCTCCCAGCGAGCCAGAATAAAAAGTTTGGATCTTGTAGCGCCCGTTCGTACGCTTTTCCACTTCCTTTGCCAGTGTGTCGATTGCCACACCCTGATGGGAATTTTGTGCAGTAGAGACGCTGATGCGCATCGTCGTTTGCGCGGACGCGGTTTGAACGAAGCTCGCGCTCAAAGCGGAAATGGCGAGCGCAAGGGTGCTGAATCGAATACATTTCATGCAAGGTCTCCTGGTTTTCTGATGTTAAAAGGACTGATGAAGGATTGAAGATGAGTTTGGTTCAAGTTGGTGGAGTTGACAACGGTGCCCCGCCTAGGGTGTTTTCCGCAGGTAGTAAAAAATCAGGGGGTATATTGCGAATGCGAGTCGAAGACATGTCGATATGCTTTCGTGCAGCTGCACGCGTTGCTTCCACATCCCTGTTGAAAATTGCCTCGTGAATGGCCCGGTGCTCCGCGACGACTTGGTCAACGGTTTCTTTTTTTTGAGCTTCGATCGCACGTGTAATTTTGATCGTTCCACTTAAGAAATGACTTAGAAAATCCCACAATGCGAGGAAGTGCGGATTACCTGTTGCACGCGCGATGCTGCGGTGGAATTCGATATCGGCCGCAACCCCATTCCCGCCTTTTGCTACATCGGCATCGATTGCCTGAAGCCGTATGCCAATTTCATCAATCTGTTTTGCTGTCGCGCGTTCAGCTGCCAGCGCAGCAATTTCCGCCTCTACGGACCTCCTTAATTCGGCGACATGCAGCAAGTGCTCAATCGAACCAACCTTGCTCGGTGCGATGCGAAATGCCATGTCGGCTCCCGCCTCTCGAACGAACACGCCGCTCCCCTGCCGGGATTCGACTAGGCCCTCAGATTTGAGGCGGGAAACGGCTTCGCGAATGACGGTGCGGCTAACGCCAAAATCGCGCGACATTTGTGCTTCGGACGGAAGGCGCGCTCCTGGAAGATAAGACCCGCCTCGTATCAATTCCGACAACGATTGCGTCACCCAGTCAGGCATTTTTACGCGCACTAGTGGGCGGATTTCCGTTAGTTCGAGGTCAGCCATCACGAAACTTAATATATGATATCTGCTTATCATATAACTTTTTTTGCCGTTTTTCAATTTGGCCTTTGGACTAAGGCCGGCTGAGAAAAGTGGATGCCAACGTTCTCAATCCAGACCCGAGCGGCCGCAAGCTCGGCAGCTGGTACGGCTTACACGCCATACTCATCGGACCCAATGGGTGCCAACAAAAACGGCTTATTGTCACCGACGAACAGGAGCCATTTGCAATGTACCTGCCTCGCCCAGAAGCCGGCCAGATGCTTCTCATTGCCGATCGTATAGGCCTAACCTGATCAACCGAAAGACGGGCGGCGCAGCAGCCTGGCGCATGACTTACCTGACGACCTCAATGCCGACTTCTGGCTCTTTCATATCGCATTTTGGGCGCTGACCAACCTGCACGACGCGGAACTCGCCAGGCATAGCCGCATTCACAACTGGATCCTGTTCGTCATTGCGCAGGCTGGCGACATTGCAGTTGGCGACATCGCCGATCGCCTCGAAATATCCCAGCAGGCCCTGCATCGGCCGATGCGGCAATTGCGCGAGGAAGGCTTGATCGATTCCAGCCCGTCTAGCCATAACAGGACGGTGCAGCTGGTGTCGCTTACGGCCGAAGGCAGACGCCTGGAGCACGCGATCAATGGAGTGCAGCGCACTCACCTGCGCCTCGCATTCGACTCCGCCAGCAAGGCTGGCGCCGGCTGGAAAAGTGATGCAGGCCATCAGCGAAATCGTGCCGTCCGAGCAATGAACGGGGCGCGACCATGCCGGCAACGGGAGGAAGCAGCGTTGCGTGTGGTTCAACAATGTGAAAGACTACATGTAAAAGAATCGCCCGCCACCGAATGACCAGTTTTCCCAGGTGGTTTCCACAAAAGTAATCATGATATTTTCCGGGTCGAACCCCTGCCCTGTTAATGCGGCGATGACGTCTTCCACAATGCGCTTCTTGACTTTGACGCTCCGGCCCAGCGAAAGCAAAATCTCGATCAAAACAAAATCCTCGGTTCTTGGGCGGATTAAATCGGGATAGTTCAGGTCGAAGCAAAAGTTCTCCGCTTCAAGTTCAAGGACCCGGTGAAACCGATCGGTTGCCGGCACACCGGCGGCGACCAGCGCCTCGTGTACGGCTGAAAAGACCTGATCCTTGAACTGCGATGTCTTCGGCTTTTGAACAGTCAATGTAATCAAGGGCATGGCTCCTCCTTTTTTTGGTGTGGACTAGGGTTCATATTTGATCGCCGGTCTGTTCCTGCTTTGCTTTTGCCAGTGATTGCCAGGGACGCGCATTTGCATGCGCTAAGTAGCAGCCGTCCCCGCCTCTGGCCGAATTGGTGCATTTCTGTTTCAGCAGCTTGCTATTGAATCGTTGAAGCCCTCCTCGCTCAACCGACATTTATTGATGGACCCCATGACGAATTTGCATGCGAGCCGGCATCTTCGTCATGGTCCGGGCCGGTGCTAGCCGCCAATATGGCGGGTGCATTCAATCAGTGGCGCATGCCAAGTTCTGGCATACACGTCTGCCATGTTTTCCAGGCATGCATTCCATTCGAAAAAGTCGCTTGAGGGCAAAGCGTTTGTTTCATTTAATCGGTGCATGGAGCGCTTGCCTGCCAGTGCTCTCAAACCAAGGAGGATTGACATGTCACGTTCCAAATTTGTTTCGCCAATCCGGATAGGATTGGCTGAAGGTTCGCTTGTCACACTTCCTGATGACTTGGAAATCGAAGTGCTGTGTGAATCGGGAGCGCTCTGGATTACCCAGTTGGATAACCCGATCGACATCGAGGCCAAGCCTGGCGATCGACGGCTTATACAGAACGCGAAAGCATCGATCATCATCGCCGTCGAAGCTGCCACCCTGCAGTTATTCGTCTTCTCCGCGCAGCAGAGCCGGATAAGCCTGGACTTCCTGCTTGGCCGCTCCGAGCTTCGTTGCGCACCCAACGAAACGATAAAACCGACCCGCAAGGACATGCTCCAGAATCTGAAGAGCAGGCGATCCATCGCTGCGCAATGAAAGCCTAGTTAAGCAAGCCAGTCCGAAGCAGTCCAGGAAGCTGACTGGATCCCAGCGGTTGGCGCATTGCTTTCCTGTTAACTCTGCTAAGGATGGCCGCAATCGGTCAGCAGTGCACTGGATTGCTTCGACTAATTCCTGGGGCGGTCAATTCTCGCCGTGCCTATGCCTTCATCGCTCGTCCGATTGAAGGAGCCGGACAGGCGACGATCCCGGCCTAGAACCCGATCCTCCTATCTGCATGGTCTATGCTGCTGTAACTGCAACGCCTCTTTCCAACGGCCTCTGCTTGCCGTAAGGTATCGGAATTCCTATGACATCAATCCCGACCCAGGCAAACACCGCCTATGAACAGTTCCTTGCTGCACCTGCCGCCTCTGGACGCGCTGCGTGGCTTTGTCGCTACCGCACGGCGCATGAGTATTACCGAGGCGGCCAATGATCTCTGCCTGACGCAATCGGCGGTGAGCAGACAGATCCGGCTGTTGGAAGAATATCTGGGCACCTCGCTGCTGGTGCGCCAGCACCGGTCCATTGCATTGACCGAAGCTGGAAAGCGCTTGATGATGCTGGCCTCGCCGTGGATGGACCAACTTGCCGAGTTCGCAGAATCGGCCCGGAGGAATGGTCGCTCACCCCCGGTGACGATCACCGCTTCGATCGGCGTGACCGCCTTGTGGATCCTGCCGAAGCTGGCGACGTTTCAGGAAGCCAATCCGAACATTGATATCAGGGTTGCGGCCAACAACCGCATCCTGGACCTGCGGCAGGAGGGGATCGACCTGGCAATTCGCTATGCTCGCGACGCTGACGTGCCGGTCGGCGCCGTGAAGCTTTTTAACGAGCGCATCATTCCTATTGCAAACGCAGCTATTGCCGCACGGGCATTCCACGATCCCAGGTTATTGTTGAACGAGGTATTGCTTGAATATGACGAGCGCGGCTCGCTGCCTTGGCTGCGCTGGCCAGATTGGCTCGCGCATGCCGGAATCAGTTATGCAGAACCAAAAAGCTATCTGCAATGCAACCACTATAGCGAACTGGTCCAGTTGGCTGTCAACGGCCAGGGAGTGGCGCTGGGGCGCCTTGCGCTTGTTCTTCCCATGCTCCTCGATGGACGGCTGATTGCCATGCATAGCGTATCACCTAAGGACAGCGACTATGCATACTGGCTGATCGAGGCCTCTCCGAATACTCGCCCAGAAGTCGCTGTCTTTCGTGAGTGGCTCATCGCGGAGGTCAAACAGACAACCGGGCAATTGGCCACGCTGGTTTTTTCCGAACCGAGCGGAGCGGATTTAAACGTGGATCGAAGCAAAGACACGAGTGCATTGGCAGGGGGTACCAGTAATGCGTCGGGATAGGCTACCCGCAGTCATGGTAAAAGGCAAAAGTGGGCGGTTTCTAGTCAGAAGTGCAACGGCTGTTTAATGAACTAACGTATCAGTTTGATGGGCACTCGCCAGAGCGGCAGCATAGACTTGTAATGTCGTGAGCCAGTTGTGCGTTGCGCGTGGTTGCGTATTCAAGCTGTCAGCAATCGCATCGAACTGTTCTCGGCCATAGACCGCCAGGTACGTGCCATTGGTAAAATACTGACGCAACAGGCCGTTGGTGTTTTAGTAAGTGCTGCGCAGCTAGGGACTATGCGGGTCGCAGAAGGAAACGCGTGCGCCGGTGTTGGCAGTCAGCTTGACATAGCGGTCATTTCCTTTATATGGGTACCCCTGTTTGCCAAGGTTTTTCTTGTGTGAGTCTGACAGAGCTAGGCTGCAGTTTTATATCCGGCCTTCTTGCAAACACAATTCTGATGGCGTAACAGGCGTGCAGAGGGCAAGCCGCTGAGCGCGAGGCCAACTTGCGCGTGCACTTTCTGTAGACGTTGACTGCGGCGTTGGTACGGCATGGCCAGCGACAATGGCGCGGCAAAGGTTTGTCGATCAAAGGCAAGGTTGGCGCAGCGGAAGCGCCGCACATTAGCATGCAGGCATACGCGAAAGCCGTGGCATGCCAAGTCATGAATCTGGCGCTCGTCAATGCCGTGAATGCGCGAACTGGACATTCCACAGCCAGTGCAGGCCGCGCCGTGGCACTGACATCGCAGAGAAACGGTCAGCATCTGATTGCGCAGTTCGCAGGACTGTACCTGCAGATCAAGAGGCATAATGACGCAGTGAGAAAAAGGCTTGGACTTGCCCTTCTCCAGTACAAACTTACTTAAAGCAGGCGTCCGGGCTATTTCTCATCGACTATAAACCGTCACACAAAATGCGGAAGAGCCAAATTACGAGCGGCATTGACTCTTGGCAATGGCGATGCCATAGCTTCCATGCGTGTAGAGCTTGATATCGGCGTCGGTATTACACAGTAGACGTTGTGGTCGCAATGGTTACAGTGGCGCGCTGCGGCGGTCAGGGAGGGCTTGAGTTCACTCCAGCGCTTCGGGCAGGCATATCCGAATGTCAGCAGTACAATTCTCGCTCAGGTAGTCGGTCCGGTCGGCAGGTAGCTCGGTTTTATGGTTGGCACGTTGGCCCTATAGTTATATACACACATTATTATCGGGCCAACGCGAGATAGCGAAAAGCCATGTCGCTGTGCTAATAATGTCTCCAAAGTCGGAGCTTGATAGGCGTATGTTGCCGGCAGCGAGTCTCTGAGAGGATTGCTGGTGCTGTCGAGATTGGAGGCACAAGCTACGATGGGCACAAGACTCTACAACGCCAGCTACAAAGAAGCGAATCTCAGCGGAATTGGATGCTGAACATAATAGACATGTGGTTTTGGCTTGGGCCCAGATCACAAATTACAGGAGACTTCTGTGCCCAAGCGTGATGACCGAGCAAATCGAACTGCCAAAGATCTAATACGGATCGGCCAAGAGCAGTTATCGTTGATTTATGACAACGTGAGCGATGTCCTATTTGCTTTGGATGTTACCGACGACGGGCGGTTCAAATTCAGTTCGATCAATAAGAAATTCACTGAAGCAACTGGCTTATCGAAAAGCGACGTTGTTGGCAAATACATCGAGGAGGTGATTCCCCCGCCTGCGCATGCGCTCGTTCTACGTAAATACCGTGAAGCCATCAGCACTAGGAAAGCAGTTTCGTGGGAGGAGATATCGGTTTATCCGACCGGCGAGAAGGTTGGTCAGGTCACGGTAGCGCCAGTAATCGATGTCGATAACGAATGTCGCCAACTGATCGGAACAGTGCACGATGTGACAGAATACCGGCACATGAACGAACTTTTGGAGCGCACCGAAGAACGATGGCGTCTAGCGCTTGAAGGGTCGGGCGCCGGTGTATGGGATTGGAAGGTAGGAACCAATGAGGCTAATTACTCTGCGCACTGGAAAAGGCTTCTTGGATATCGGGACGAAGAAATTTCCAACGATGTAGCGGAATGGGAAAGCCGTCTCCACCCTGAAGACAAGTCTACCGTTATGGCCGTGATACAAGGGGCGCTGGAAAACCACAGGCCTTCCGTTCTCACCGAACACCGCCTCCGGCACAAAAACGGGAACTGGCTATGGTGCCAGTCTCATGGAATGATCAGTTACGACGGGGCGGGAAAGCCGGAAAGGATGATCGGGACCGTCGTTGATATTACCGCGCGAATAGAGGCTGACGCTACAACACAGCTGGCTGCCCTGGTCTACAAAAACACCAGTGAAGCAATCATTGTCACGGATGCGGCGGGTATGATTGTCGCAACAAACCAAGCCTTCGCAAAACAACATGAAGTGACCGAGGATCAGCTGGTCGGCATGCCTCTACTGTCTTTTTTCAAGAACATCGAGGGCTCCGAATCGTACGCAAAAATGCAGCGCCATCTGTTAGAAACCGGTCATTGGAAAGGCGAGGTCTGGCGCCGCAAGAAGGACGGGACCAAGGTTACCGAGTTGTGTACGGTCGACACCGTCTATGCGGCCGACGGCTCAGTGTCCAAGCACATCCTTTTGTTTCTTGATATTTCAGACCGAAAACTCGCTGAGGAAGTAATCTGGCGTCAAGCCAACTATGACTCCCTCACTTCCCTGCCAAACCGATTCATGTTTGCCGATCGTCTCAGGCACGCCCTCGATCTGGCCCGCAGGAATAAGACGTCTGTTGCGCTGCTGTTCATTGATCTGGACCGATTCAAGGAAGTCAACGACGGGCTCGGTCATAGCGTTGGCGATAACCTGCTGATACAGGTCGCAAAACGACTGGAACACGCTGTAGGAAAAGCTGACACCATCGCCCGTCTCGGCGGCGATGAGTTCGCCATCGTGCTGATCGACCTGGACGACAAGGAAGTCGAACGGACTGCAGAACTCGTGACTACTGTGTTGGCCCTTCCCTTTGATCTGGACGGACATGTTGCTTATGTCAGCGCCAGCATCGGCATTGCCTATTACCCAAGGGATGCCACGCATATTGAAAACCTGATCAAGCACGCTGACCAGGCGATGTATACCGTGAAGCGCGAAGGTGGGAATCGCCATGGCTACTTCCTGGCTTCAATGCAGGAAAAGGCGCTTGCACGGCGCCGGTTAGTCAACAATTTGCATCGGGCGATCTCGGAACAGCAGATGGAAGTCCATTACCAGCCTATCGTCGACCTCAAAGACGGTTCAGTGGCGAAAGCAGAAGCCTTACTGCGATGGGCCCATCCCGACGAAGGCAATATCCGGCCGGATATCTTCATTCCGATTGCTGAAGAAATCGGAATCATTGACCAGATCGGCGAGTGGGTGTGCAGTGAAACACTGAAGGCATTTGCCCACCGGTGCCGCGCGATCAATTCGAGCTTCCAAGTAAGCATCAATTTTTCGCCAATCCAATTCCGCGGCGGCAAAGATGCTTTTTATGCCTTATTTGAGTTGATGGATAAAATTGATGTGTCCTCGACCTGCATCGTCCTGGAACTCACAGAGGGGACGCTTCTCAATCTTGATGAACGGATGGTGCAGAAATTTGCCATGCTTAAGCATCGGGGCGTGCAGCTGGCTCTGGACGATTTTGGGACTGGCTACTCGTCTCTTTCCTATATCACCAAACTAAAATTTGATTTCTTAAAAATCGATCAGGTATTCGTCCGCAATCTGGAGAGCAGTCAGACAAGTCTGGCACTGTGCGAAACGATGATCGTTATGGCGCATAAGCTTGGTATGAAAGTGATTGCAGAAGGCATCGAGACAAAAGAGCAGCAAAGAATGCTCACCGAAGCGGGATGTGACTACGGTCAGGGATACCTCTTTGCAAAGCCAATGGCATTTGTTGAATTCGAAGACTTCATATCCGGATCACTTAATTTCTCGCATTGATCGCGCATTTTGATTTGCGTAGCACTGCATACTTGCTCTTGCTGCGCCCTCCTATCAGCCGCGCGGCAGCGTTGAATAAAGTTTCTTGAACAGTCGTGCAGAGGTGCCCCTTCTACAAGAGAGCAGTCAAAACCGGAGGTCCCGCTAGGCCACACAATGGCAGTGATCGTCATTTTTTCTTCTGTGAGTGGTCGTCGTCGATCAGGCATGTCGCGCCTTTTCAGCTCGCCGTTGAGGACCGCTACCCGAACCTGCACAAGAAGGTGTGCCCGTTATGCGTCCAACGGGCTGTGGTGCAAATTGATGGGAGAAGCAAAAAACGCATTGTTTCTCAGTTCGCTCATCAAGGGGAGAGCACGGCATTCCATACTGCCCGCGCAGCGGTCTCTTTGAGGTTGCCGCGTATATCGAACTGACATTTACGAATGCGATGCATCAGCTCAATGCCGGCAATAATGACGGTGGCATTCCTGAACCGTTTCAACCCAAGCATGACGTTGATCCGCGACTTGATGTTCCGATAGTCCTGCTCGATCAGGTTGTTTAGGTACTTCGAGGATCGAAGCTTCGTGTCGCCAGGCAGCAGGCCACGCGCTTCATGTCACGCACTGGGCGATGGAAGGCGGCATTACCGTCCAAGGTAGTCGTCCGCGGCACCCTATCCTGGCTTTTGACAGCTTGCATCAAGAAGGCCTTGGCTGCCGTCACGTCTTGCCGGGCACTGGGTCGGAAATCGACGGTTTTTCCTGCCCGGTCGAAGGTACGGTAAAGGTAGTGCCACTAGCCTCGAATTTTCACGTAAGTCTCGTCGACTCGCCAGGATTGACGCGCAGGAGGTCAAAGCGATTCCAGCGCTTGACGAATTCACGGGCATAGCGCTGTACCCAGCGCAAAATCGTCGTATGAGCTAGCGACAAGCCCCGTTCTGACATCATCTCTACCAGGTCGCGTAAGCTGAGCTTGAAGCGCAGGTACCATCGCACGCACAGAATGATGACCTCGCGATCAAAGTGGCGACCTATGAACAACTCGTCCATGCTGTTGCGCCGATCCATTCTGATTCTCCAATTTGCCCAGGACCTAAGCTTACTGGATCGGCAACCGCTGTTTGCACCAGAACCGGTATCAGGACCGTTCTTGGCCGACTTTCGCCATAGCCAGAAGGCGAGCAGGAGAAAACATGGACTGTGTGCGCGTCTATTGGACCTACGCGTCGGGCTTCATTCCTTCTTTTCGTGCACCTCAACATCAATGATTCCTGGATCGCTTGCGCCCCGCCTGGCGGGGCCTCGCATGGAGCCTTGTAGGAATGACCGAATGTGATCGAGCGCCTGTTGTCGCAGCCATGGATATGCAAGCAGAAAGGCAGCGGCAAACCCGGGGAACACTGCAGACCCGATTTCGCTACGGTAAAGCAGACTCGCTATGCACCAGATGAGAAGGACGAGCATTACAGGCCGCCGCGCACGCCGTGGCTACAGGCCGACGGTTCCCAATTTGCCCTGACTTATCCAAGGCAATCTGGCAAACAGTGCTCCGAAAAGCAGGCCGGCCGTGAATCGGCCAGTGCCTAGGAAGTCGGCGATGACGCCAAGCACGAGGTAGCCGGCATAGCTGATGCAACTGGATAGAGCTGCCAGTGCCAGCAGAAAAACTAAGGCTGCGAACCTTGGCATGCGGACCATCCCCTGTACGATCAACCATAAAATTTTTTTGCTCCTAAAGAGATGCGAGTGGGTGGTGGCAGTGCCGTGAAGATCTATCGCATGGTATCTGCTGGGTAGCTTAATCCAAGTGACGCCGAGTGCCGGCGCGCTGGCGATGATTTCGTCGTGATGCCATGCATACCGCTGTGCCCCAATCATGCCTTCGCGCCGCCTGCCGAGATCGCGGCAAAAGTACCAGGGCCTGCGGCGCCGGGCAAGCAGCCCGGTCTAAGCTTTAAATTCCATCCGCAAATACAAAGGGGCGCTAGGTTTGGCCTGCCCCGCCGCCTATCCACAACAGATGGAAACTCCCACGATCACAGCAGACCAAGCACAGCCTGCAATACACCAACCTGTGGACTGCTTATCCTCCACAGGGTTTTTGAAATCAGTAAAGTCTGCAGAACGCGCAACGGCTCGCGCAGCAGCTTTATTGCCCTAGAAGGCGCCGTCTTTTCAGTAAATGCTGCACCGCACACACCAAATAGGCGATTGATAACCGGTATTATCAATCCAGCGGTTTATCGATTTGGTGCGAGCGCGGTTAAAACCCGAGGCACTACCAGGCAACATATTTGTCACCACTGATTGGTCGCGTGACGATAAATGTAGCGCCAAACCTTGCTGAATGGTTGCCTTCAGTTTTAACTGCTTTCGCTAACTGAGAATCGCCGGCAACGTTATCTAGCTCCACGGCACCTACGCTCCTCCCACCGCGGAAAGCTGCTTTACATTCGTCCGTCCGGTACGTTGCGAGCCAAGGACTGCGATAGCATTGGACTTCAAAATATCTGGCAATTTTGTTTGCTGCACGCCGCGAGCCACGAATCCTGATGGCAGTCTTATTGCCGGTGGCAGCTCAAACGGCGAAGATCTGAGGGCATGGATGCTGCTGAGCGGCTGGGCGGTGGCACTGCCAAGCGCACCTGTTGAATATCAGACATTGGAAAAGGCTGCGCAAGCAAAGGCATTGGTATCTGGGGGGAGTCCTGTTGACCCTATCCTTCGCCGTTACGGTCGATAAAGGCTGCCCTGCAGCTCGCAGGCATTAAGGTGGCTGCTTAAAACACCGCAGACCGCCAGCAGCGCAACCTAATAGGTGCAAACCAGAAATGTAACAGGTTCATTGAAAAATCAATCGCTCTATAGAGATTGACCAGACTACTTAGACCGCCGGCGCTACTTCTCGCCACCCTGCTTCGGCAACCATCCTTTCAACAAGTCCATGAATTTTTCCGGCTGCTCCATCAAAAAGAATTGACTCGCATCCTTGAAAATTTCCGTCCTCACATCCGGCAATCCTTGCGAGAGCATCTCTGTAGCGGTTAGCGAGCAGATCGGGTCGCTGTCGCCAGCCATGACCAGCACTGGCTGTGTGATCCGGCCCAACTCGAGCAACGTGTCGTGCGACTGGCATGCCTCGTTCTGCCGGATATATCAGGCCGGCAGGCGGGTCTCGCCGCCGATTAGCTGTTCAATCTTTGCAACGCGTTCCGGGCAGCGGTTGAAGAAACCAGCCGAGACGAAGTTCTGCACCGAATGACGCGCATGGTCTGCCCATGACATGCGCCATTCCAGCGCTTCGCGCATATTTGACAACACGCGCCGTCCCAGCGGGTCCAGCCGTGCAAACGACGCGCATAAGGCCAGTGACAGCACGCGCTGCGGCGCCCTTAATGCCATGTGCTGCGCCACCGCCCCGCCCATCGAACGACCGACGACATGCGCGGCCGGAATGCCGAGAATGTCCATCAGGCGCAGGGTGTCGTCGGCCAGGTCGGCGGTGCTGACCGGCTCGTCGACCTGCGTGCTGGCGCCGGCGCCACGGTTGTCGAAAGCAATCACGCGGTAGTCACGGCCAAGGGCTACCTGCTTGTTTAGGTTGAACGGCTCATTCTAGGCACTTCCTCATGTGTGGAGGTGCATTACGGCACGGTTCGCGAGCATTACCATGAGCATGCGCGACATTGATCGGCTGAAGGTTATCCAAGCCATTATTGATGGCCGCAGCGCATGACCCCTGCGCTCGCGCTTCCGGTTTTCGCTGTCACATTCCATGGTCGATGCGGCGCTCACGAACTCAAAACGCTGTGTTAAGATCGCCTCTCGTTTGCTGACTGACAGCAAATTTCCGTCTCATGTGCGTGCCTCGCACCGCCTGAGATACCTCAGACAGGAGTTGTCCATGCCCCCACGCTCACCGGGTAGAAAAGCGGCCACACGCTCGTCTGCCGCATCTACCCCAGCCAACCACACCACCACTGCCGTTGTCGACCCGGCGGAACGCGATCGCGCGATCTGTCTGCTTGCCCAAGGCATCCAGCTCATCTACCGCAACGTCAGTTCCGGCCGCGGCATCGTGGTCCAGGACCACACGGTCCCGGCCGCGATGCAAACCGCGCAGTCATTGATCGGCTTGTTTCGCATGATCGAAGGCAAGCAGGAAGGCCCCGTCGCGAATCTGCACAATATCATCGCGCTTTGCAAGAAGCCGTTTTCGCATCCCGACTGGGGTGTCCAGGCGTTCCATGCGGGCCGGTTCGACTACGCCGACAGCGTGCTGGTGGACGCCGAGTTCGACGTCCCCACGCAGGAATGCCAGGACATCGCCAAAGTCCACGGCGGGTTTGGCAATGACCAGATCGTGCAACACATCCTCTTCGAGAGACTGCGCACAATCTCAGCTGAGTTCGGGTTGCGCAAGCACGAAGTGTATACCGCGCTACGGGAACTCCCGTCCCGGCACAAGATGGGCAACGAAGAAGAGATCAGTGCCTACCTGAGCGAACACAATCTGCAGCGGCTAATCCACACCATCCGCGACGATTTCTATGAGCCGGTTCCGCTGACCTGGCGTATCGAGGGCAAAGTGCACCAGTGTCCGCACTGCGGCGCGCTCATGAAACCGACCGGAAAGGAGGTGCCGGCATCGAAATGCCCGATCGTGCAGTGCGCGACCCTCAATCCGGCGCAAGCGCCGCGCATCATCGATCCCAAAGAATCCCGGCTGTTAGTGGCCAAGCCGCAGATCCTCAAATACTGGGCGGCACCGGCCATTGACGAGATCCGCATTTTCGATGAAGGAGTCGGCCTCGGCATCAAGAACGTAGTGCTTTACCCGCTCTCGGATGCTGCTGACATCAGCTTCGGCAACGACGAAGATATCGGTATCGACGTCAAGAGCTATGCGTCGCCCGAGATGCTGGCGCGTCACTTCCTGACTAACGGGATCGGCGGGCTGATCAATTACCGGAAACGGATTGTCGCGATCAGCGACCACTGTGTGGACAACGTCAAGGGCGGCTATATCGCCCGCCTGCGGCAGCGGCTCAGGGAAGACAGTACTCATGTCGCCAACGCGCTCGACTTCATGAGCGTATCGGACCTAGTCCGGAAACTGCCGGAGATGAAAAATGCGTGATTTTGAGAAAAAGCTGATTCCCAATGCCGAGCGCATTCTCTGGTTGTGCGTGGCTCTCGAGCGCTTTCTCGGCACCAATAGCTTCGCGCATGTGCGCATGCTGCATTCCGGTATGCCTAGCGTGATGACCGCGCCGGCGATTCGTAAGGCGGCGCAGGCGCTGTTCAACCTGCGGCTGATGAAACTCGGCATCGACACGCCGACCGGCGTAAAGTCGGCGATCGACGATTACCTAAATCATCATCACTCCGCGCGTACCGAAGGCGAATACGAGATTGATCCGAACGCGCAAACCTTCCAGCGCCGGCCGCTGATTAGTACGCCACGCCTAAACCGCCTGGAAGAAGTGCTGGGCACGACCGCCGCATATGAAGTCTATGATATCCCAACCGCAACGGCGGATGATGAACTGATTGCGATCTCCGCCGACAAGCGCACGATTCCGCTACACCAGATCGACGTTGGGCTGCCGCCGCCGGGCATGCACGCACAGGACCGTCATCCTCGCGGCCCGATCGACGTGCCGATCATTGAACTGCTCACGATCGCTGAAGAGATGGATGCGCGTGAAAAGGAGCGCGACGTGGCGCGAGCCGGCAGCTGGCACGACCGCCTTTCCGCGGTTGTTGTCCAGCAATGCGCGGTGGACACGCTGCAGGAAACGGATCATCTGACGCTGTGCGAATGCCGCCACTTGCTGGGGTTGCCCGGCGTCGGCAAGACATCGCTGCTGATGGTGCTGGCAGTTTGGTTGTCGCGGCATGGCTATCGCACGATGATGGTGTTCCCGACCATCGAGGTGAGCAGCCAGTACATGGAATCGCTGCGGGTCCAGGACGTCGAGGTCGCATTGCTGTCGGGCGAAAGCAACAACACCCGTTACCGCCACTATAAGCGCAATGGGGAAACCATCGCGAGCCAGTACGGGCACGGCGGCTTTGGCGGATCGCTGCCGACCGGCGAAGACTTTGCGGCAAACTGCGTACTGCAGGCATTTAGCCGCAGTCCCTTCAGCGACTGGCAATACGGCCACGCGCCCTGTGAAGAAATCAAGGTTGTCCGCGAAAAAGGCGATCCGCAACCGATCCTATGCCCACTGTTTGCCGGGTGCGGCCGTCGCAAGGCCACCCGGGACCGTGTTACCGCGTTGGTCTGGGTCGGACATATTGCGTCGATGGACACGCGTGTGCCCGCCTATACCAGCGAAATGCGCATGCGATACTTCGAGTACATCGCCAAATCCTTCGACGTCGTGATTTTCGACGAAGCGGATGCAATCCAGGCCGACCTCGACAGCCAGGCCGCGTACAAGCTCGAAATCATGGGCACCAATTCGGGCCTTGTGCCGGAGAAGGTCAGCAAGATCCAGCATCGGGTTACCGGGCACGACAGCCACACGCTGGGTAACAGCCATGTCCAGTCGTTCGGCCGAACCGCCAATGCGGTCAGCCAGCTGACGTATATCGTCGGCGGCACCCTCAACGACATGAACCGCAATTCGGACCAAATCCAGGCTGCCAAGTATTTCGATCGCCAGTTGCTGACCTCGGCCAAGATGATCATTGATATTCTTGGCGGGATGCGCACCAAGTCGGTCGCCGAAGGCGACCGGGATGACGTGGAATCGCGCGAGAAAAAGATCGAGCGGGTACTTCGCAGCAACGCCATCATCGAATTGTGGGACGAAGTCACCTACGAAGCGTTCACCGACCGGGTCGAAACGACCGACGGCGTGTGGAGCCGTGCGGCCTATATCGCCGGCGTGATGGGCAAAACCGAAGCCGAGACCCTCAAGATCACCGCACAGCTGCGTCGGCACTTGGTGCGCTTCCAGTCGGCGTCGCCGATCAAGACGCAGGACGAACTCGACGCCATCACCCGCATTATGAAACGCCTATGTTTCGATGACAGTTTCGTCGAGCCGCGGGTTGAAGCGGGACTGATGCTGCTGACGCCAATTACACTGATGATCATCGGCTATCGCCGCCTAGTCACGGCGATCAAGAACCTGCCGCTGGACCCGGACCTGATTGACCTAAAGGACAACATGGTGTCGCCGGAATTGCAACGCTATATCCCGGAATCGCTGGTCGGCGCCCTAAGCGGACTGAAATACCAGATGCATCAGAGCGACGATGGCCGCGACAGTCATTTCAAGATCCAGATGGAGCACGTAACCATCAAGGGATCGCCGCGGCTGTATCTGCACAATTTCCATCGTCTGTTCAAAGCGGAAGGCCAGCGTGTCGGCCCGGCAGTACTGCTGGTGTCGGCAACCTCGTTCATCCAAGACAGCCCGTCGTTCCACATCCATTGCGGTCCGCATTATGTGCTGCAACGCAAGAAGTCAGCCGCACCCAAGCCGATGTCGGAGTGGCAGTTCTTGCCGCAGCTAGACGACCGCCCGGGCGTACTCGGGGTGAAATACCTGAATTTCTCCGGCGCCGGCGATCGCCGCATGGACAATCTAAAGCAAATGGTGCTGAAGTTACTCAAGGGCGAAATGGCCACCAGCCAGATTTACCGTGACATGCGCCGGCACGACGTCGTTGGCGGGATTGGGCGCAAGGCGGCGCTGATCGTGAACAGTTATGACCAGGCGCGGTTCGTGAAGGAAGTGATCGACGAAAACTTCCCGGACTTGCGGCAAAGGACCAAGGCGGTCGTCAGCGCCGCGTCCAAGGAAGAAATCAATTCGGGACGGTACGTTTCCACCGCCGCGGTGGAGTCGATCGGCGATGACGATGAGTGCGACATCCTGATCTTCCCGATCGGCGCGCTGCAACGCGGTGTCAACGTCGTTCATACGCATGGCCCCCGCAGCGGCGAAGCTGCGCTCGGGCACCTGTATTTTTTGACCCGCCCACACCCGTCGAGCGACGACATGCAATTCCTGCTCGGCTTGATCGGCCAGCAGGCGCAGCAGTTCTCGACCATCGAGTTTGGCCGCAGCAAGTCGATCGACGATATCAGCGACGCCTACGAGGATGCGCGTCGCCAGCAGTTCAAGGACGTCTGGCAAGTGCTGCGCGACCCGGTGATGGCGAGCCGGATGACGATGAAAATGTACCGCCAATTCGTTGCCAATCAGATCGTTCCGCTGTTCCAGACCATCGGTCGCGGAACCCGCGGCGGCTGCAAGGTTTGGGTGTATTTTGTCGATGCCGCGTGGGCGCCGCGTTCCGCGCTGGGGGACGACGATGATGCAAAAAGCAGCATGCTGGTGATGATGCGCGAGATCTTGGAAGAGTACGTGCGGCACGGCAACTCGCTGCATCGCGAAATTTACCAGGCGCTGTACCACGACTACCTGACACCGATGCGCGCGATCAAGCGCCTGCAAACGAAGGAGCGCGCCGAAGACGATGACTTCGACGAATCCGACTATTTTGATTTTGACCAGGATGTGGGGAACGAATGAGCATGGAATTCGCCGTGGAAAATTACTTCGACCGGGTGGAGGAAGCGCCGGAAAAGCCGGACGACGAAAGGCAGATGTGGGTCGATCAGCCGACCGACCTCGGTAAGGTGTCGATGGCGTTCGCTCCCGCGCCGGACGCACCCACACGCGTGCTGCATGCCCGGTCGCTGGCGTGGACCAAGCCGTTCGCGGCGCTGCTGCTGGAATATCGCACCCAGGTCGCCTCCGCACGTCGCATTAAGAAGATTGAACTCCCGTACGGCGAATTGCGTGGCGCATTTCACTGCCGCCTCCCTGCCCTATTGCGTCTCGACACGCGAATGGGCTTGTCGTACCTGAACCCGCAGGTCGACCAGGCACCCTTTGCGCTGCTCTCCGAACGGATGGGGTCGCGCGAATCGTTTGACAAGCTGATTAAGTCATGCCTGGTGCAGTGGGCGGACCGCCTGTTTCACTTCGCGGAGGGCGATGCCGCGGCGCTGGCCACGCTAAACTCGCTCATGGCCACGGTGAAAACGGGCCAGGCGCATGATTTACGCGATCTGGCCGTGCATACACTGCCGTGGCAGCCGAACAAGGCCAACACCGCGGCGAGTCGGCGTGTTGGCGACAATTCGAAGTTCTCGTATGCCGGTCTGGTCGAGGAAGCAGCGATCGCGCTGGTGGGCAAGGAGCTGTTGCCGGGCACCGGCGCGCTGCGACGGGTATTGGACACCGACCCGGTGCGCAACCGCTCCACACTGCTGACGCCACCGATCGTCGTCGAGGGCGGCGAATTCAGTTTCTGCATCACGCTGCACGTCGAAACGGTGCCATCGGTGCCGCAACCGTTGATCGTGTTTGACGTGTCCCGCCGCCGCTGGATCGGCGGAGCGTTGAAGCGCAAGTTTGGCGCCCGCACAATCAAGGGGCATGTATTTTCCGACCTAATGCCCGACCGAGTGATGACGTTCCAGGCCGACCGCAAGACACAGGAGGAAGGGATATACAAAGTCGAGACCGATGCCGCGTTCGACTACATCACTGCCGCACACCACCTGCCGCTGGGGTTGAACGACGCGCGCAAGATCGCATCGGGCGACTATGACGTCGACGGCAAATCCATTGTACGTCTGGTGTACTCGAACGGCATCACGGAAAAGAAGCATGTGCTTGATGTCGGCGTGCCCGAGCGCGACTGGGTCGAAGCGATGACGAATGCCAGCACGATCCTGCAAGACATTGGACTGGTGCCGTTCAAGGGCTTTGTCAAAGCCAAGGCGATGAGCATAAAGGCGGCCAAGGCCAACAAGGTGGAAGCGCCTTCCGCCGAGGTTATCGCCGATGTGGACGCGGACGCCGCAAAACCGGAGGACGAGGCCGATGAGCGGCGCACTGTGGATGCGTCGATACTGATCGATGTGCTGGCTGAACAATTCGCCGACACGCCGCCGGCATTCGAAGCGCGGTACGGCTTTATCAAGCCGACACCCCAGACCGGAAAACCATCCGCCAAGCAGTCGTCGCTAACACCCCCTGCGAAGGACCCGCACACCGAGCGCGCGCTGGGCCTGCAACGGCTGGAGGATGTGTGCCGCGTGAACTCGCAGGCGATCGCCGGCCTCAACGCGCAAAACGGCATCGTCCTGGTGCTGATCTATGATGCGGCGCGACGTACGAAAGGGGAAGTGAACCTGGTGGAAGACATCGCCCGGACGCTGTTTGGCACCTCACTCGAGATCGCCCGCGCTCACTTGCCGGAGAACGTCCATGGTCACAAATCGTGGCTGCCCGGCAACGACCTAAAAAGCAACGAAGACCGGTTCGCACTACGCGTCGACTCGTGGAAATCCCTGACCGCGGACTTGCGCGAATATGTGGCGTCCGGGAAACAGGTGTATTGCCTGGTGATGGCGGATGAATGGTATCCGCCGAAAGCCACTGCCGCCGCACCGGCCAATGGCAAAGGCAGGGACAAAGACAAGGTGCCGCCGCCATTGCATGATGATCCGGTCAACAAGGCGGCGGCACGCAATGCGCTCATTACGCAGGCCCACGCGTGTTCGCAATACCTGCTGCCGCTGCAATTCAAGGACGGAGTGGCCCGGATCGGCGACTTCAGTCAGCGGGTGCAGTCGGCGCTCAAGGATCTGCTGCTGTCGCACAATGGCGCGGTCCTGCCGTACCGCGGCATCGCCACCAAGTATTTTGGTGCGACCACACCACCGAAAGAGATCATCGGCTTTACCGTCATTCGCAGCCAATCGGGACGGGTCAACGCGTCCGACCCGAGCTTCGTGCTCGCGGCATTCAAGCAGTCACTGGAAACCGGCCACTGCCAGATGCGGTTTGCGTATGACCGCGATGGTAAGTTCGAAAATTCCCTGCCGTGGATGGACATGCAGCTGGGCTTGGCGACACTCGCCAAAGCGACGCCGTGCTGGCTCTCCAACGAAACGAACGCTAATATGCGCGCGAAGGTCAATCGCGAGAGGTACCAGGCGTTCGTACGCGACGTGATCGAGGAAAGCAACGCGCAAGACAACAACGCACTGGTGATGATCGACTCAACCAACGCGGCCGGTCTCTGGTCCTGGCTGACGGACCAGAACATCTCCGGGGAAGGCATTGATATCGCCAATGCGACGCACATCGAAGAGGTCTGGCAAGGCATCCGCATCGTGCGGGTGCGGCAGGGTCTGGCGCCGCTGATTATCGAAAACCGCTATAAGACGTTCCGTAATGCTCCGGACGGTGACGTGATGCAGGTGGTGCCGACGCCTTCGAAAACGCAGGGCGTGTTCCGCGTCGGGGATGCCGCGCCTTCCAGCGCCCCGATCGCGTACTGGTCGCAGCATGGCATCAAGGCCAAGCTTAAGACCGGCTCGTCATGCTACCGGGAGACCGTCAATACGAACGAGCAGCGCGCGAGCAAGCAGCCGGGTTACAAGGTTGTCAAGAGCAAGCCGGCGTTCGTTGGTCAGTGGCCCAGCCCTAACGCGGTCGAGTTCGTGGTTGGCCTGATGCAAAACGGTGACGTGCCAGACAATATCGCGCTGTTTTGTCACGAGCTACGGGAAATGGCGTTGCATTATCTGGAAAGCACCGCGCTGCCGGTGCCACTGTACTTCGAGAATGTCGCCCGCCAGTACATCGCTAGGTTTGCGCTCGCCGCTGCAGAGTCGGACGCCGACGCCGACGCCGATAGCGAATAGCGTGACGTTGCTCCTCCGTCGGCCCCGGCCATGACATCGATCCGGACGGCATGTCGCAAAAAGCCGCGGCGACAGCAATGTGCCGGGGCTTTTTCCTGCGGGTTGCCCGGTTGACGCGGTGTGCATTAGGCCACTGGCAGGCAGACGGAATCCTCTTGCACGGGCAGGAACTGGAACGGGATGCGGTGCGCAAACATGTGTTCCTGCGTCATGCACTTGCGCGCCGCTTCCATGTGTTCGATCAGCACATGCCACGGCACCGGGTACTTGTCGCGCGGCCCTAGGAAGGCGCGCTGGTCGGCAAACAGGTTAGCCCGGTTTAATCCCTTCAGGTCTGCCGGGAAGATCGCGCCAATCACATTCGGGATGCTGGCGGCGATATTGAGCCCGTGCGGATCCATGTCGGTGAACGCGACGACTGGCACCATGGCGTTTTCGAACAAGCGCTTTGACGCATCCGGGAAATTGATGGCGTCCCCGCGATATACCAGCAATGGATCGCGGAACGGGAAATCGCGAATGTCCAGCGTTTCGAAGCCATTGAATGCCTCGAAGTTCTCGATGCCCAGCACACAATCGTGATCGATCGAGCGAATGTTGGCGGCCGGCAGATCGATTGCCGCGTCGTCGAACAGATAGGAGGTGGCGCCGTTGAGTTTGACATGACGGTCGACCGAGCGCACCAGCACCCTGCCCTCGCGCGGTTTGCGACCAGCGAATTTCTCTTCGGGGATCTGGTATGCGGTCTCGATGCGGGTCATGTCGCGGAACGTGATCGCCGGGTTTTGCAGATCGCGCAATCCGAAACTCACTAGGTAATCGTGGATGCGCCGGCGGTCGCTTTGCTCGACGATCCATTTGCGTCCGCGGATGCGTCCAAAGCCCAGCAACGCCGACAGCCGGGTGGCGGTGGCGGTGCGTGGGTGCTCAGTACAGCCGGACAGGTAGGCACGCACCAATATCATGAATTCTATCTTCGACAAGTCAGACATGGACGTCTCCGGTGACCGTGTCGATAGCGCGGCCGGTGGCTTCGGGCAGGTAAAACTCGAAGTCGGACAGGATCAGCTCGAAGCCGTTTTCGCGCCGGTGGGCGACCACACTGACATCGTCCGGCATGCGCAACAGGCGTCCCAGCGTACCGTTTTCATGGTGCGGCGCAATTGAGTGCAGCCAAACCGCTTCGCCAAAACCGAATTTTTCAGGATGCATACGGATCCATTCGGTCGCACTTGCGCTACCCTCTTCCAGCACGTGCTCGATGAAGTCGAAGAACGCGACATAGAACAATGAGGTCGGCACCTTGCGATCCGGCGGCGGGCCGGTGTCCTCGACCGCGTTGCTGCGCACTTCCTTGACCTCCGGCGGCGGGTCGTCGCGGATACGCTGGTAATCCGCCGCGAGGTCTTCCGTGTAATATTCATTGTAAGGGTCGGGAAACGCCTGCATTTCCATGCCCTCGGCGCGCAGGAAGCATTCGGGCGTCTCGCTGACATGCACGAGATCCGGCAGCACGAAATCTGGATTGCGCGACAGGAAATTGTCGAGCCGCATTAGGTCCAGCGCGGCCTCGTCCAGGCGCCGCAACTCGAACAGGTTGCGCGACAGCCCGTCTGCGACTTCGCGCAAGCGCGTGTGCAGGTCCTGGTGCCGGTTAAAAAATTCCTTGCGCAGCAGATGCGCGAGATCGTCGCCGGCACCGGCGCGTTCGACGAGGTCTTCATCGCGCGCCTTTTCCAAGTTGCGCTGCAGCTCGTGAGCGCGCTTGAGGCGGTTGCTGTTGTAGCGAATGCGCTCGGCGATGGTGCTGCCACTGAAACCGGCGCTGGTCTGGATCACCAAGCGGAACTGTTCCAGGTCTTCCGTCATCGCGGTCGCGAAGTCGTCGCACAGCTCGAAGATCGTATTAAGCCGGTCCGAAATCAACGCGCTGTTCATCTGCACCAACGCGTCATGGTAATCATCGACCGCCGTTTTCAGGTTGGTCAGGATATCGTCGTAGTGCACCGAGGGGCCGAACTGGCGGCGCCGGTTCAGCGCCTTGTCGAACCAGCGGCGTAACCCAGAGTCAAGCCGGAACGATTCGTCGTGTGCTTGGCGAACCGCGCTGATGCGCCGCAGCTTGGCCAAGTGCACATCGTCGCCGTCTTGCGGAAAAATCCCCTTGGGGGTGTCGTACAGCCGGCCTAGGAGAGAACCGCAGTTTTCCAGCACGGCGAGGATCGAGGCAATGGAATCCGACATCGTTTAGAGGAGAGAAAGGTTTTCGGAGCGATCCGCCTCGGTCGGGATCTCGATATAGTCGCGGAACGCCGCATTCATGTCGTTGACCCAGTCGACTTTGCCGTTAAAGCGCCAGTCGCCGAACGCATTGTTCATGTTGTCGATCAGCCCCGATTTCTCCGCCCAACGCAAGACCGATTTCACCATCGACGGAATCTGGTCGCTGCGGCTTTGCGGCGCGACCATTGCGCACAACAATTTCAGGCTGTCGGCCAAATTGGTGTTGTTGGCGATAACTTCGACCAGCGTCGACTCGCGCAGCTTAGCGCCGCCGCACGGCACCGATCCGCCCGAAATCGAATTGAGCGTAAGCCGTAGGAACGAGATCACGTGGCGGTACTCCTTTTTGTGGCGGGTTGCGACCGCCGCCATTTCCTTGCGCGCGTCCTCGTCCATTCGGACGAACACCGTGTAGTAGGTTCGCCCATTCGAGGTCCGCGTAACCTTCCGGTTGAAGTGGGAAAAGATGTGGTTCGTCGACTCAAGTGTTTCCGCATCGCTCAGGATCTCGAACCATTGTGGGTGCACGTCCTGCGACACGAACCCGCCTGCCATCAGGAATGCGTTAATTTGCTTGATGACTGCGCTTGACATGGTGATCCCTCATGATTTCCGGTTGCGTGCGGCTCAGCTCGAACGAATCGAGCACCTCGTAATGCGTTTTGAACAAGGACAGGACTTCAGGCTTGCCGCCCGGCGCCGCCGACACCAAAATGATCCGGTGCCGCAGCAGCAGGTCGCTCAGCGCGACCGTATTACCGTCGTCGATGGTGCCGATCTCGTCCATGGCCCAGGTCAGCCATACGTTCGGGTCGGTACGAACGCTGTTGATGAACGCGATGAAAATGATGATCATCGCCATTTGGGTTAGGCCGGTGCTCGAGACGTTCGCCAGTTCGCTTTCGTTATTGACAATCTTGACCGTGCCGTCATCAACCAGCAGCTGTAGGTCGATCAGCGAATCGGGCGTTTCACTCAATTTGCCGTCAGCGACCTTGACGCTGAGCGCTTCGAGCTGGTGCAGCAGCGGATCGGGCGGGATGCCCTCGCAGTCGTTGTTGTCTTGCCAGAAGCGGTACTCCCGCACCACTTGGTCGAGTTCGTCCCAATAGCTGAGATGCTCGACGCGGCTTACCATCCGCACCTTGACGCTGCGGATCTTGCGGAACACCATGCCGCTGTCGAGATTGTTTTGCAGCCGGCGGGACAGATTGTTGATGTTTTCACGGAAGCCGAGCAGCTCATCGTGAAAGTGCACGAAATGCCCGCACACCGACTTGCACTCGAAATTAATCGAGTCGCGCGACTGTTCATGGCCTGCGGTGAACCAGTCACTCATGACGGCGATGATTTCGTCGATGTTGTCCTCGGTCGGCGTTTCGATAATATTAGAGGGCATGTTGTTGGCGAACTGCCGCACATGCGTACCATCCGCCGCCGCGAAGAATGCGCGGTGGATCGACGAAATCGCGCTATTGCGCTTCTGATGATGTTCCCGGAACTTATCGGCGTGACGCCTGAAGTCGCTGCGCAGGCTTTGATGGGTGGCGCCGGCCGGCTCGAAAGAGGCCGCCAGGGAGGTTCCCAAGTCCCTGACATGCACCATCGATTGCAGCTTCTCTGTTTCCGCCAGTTTGTCGCTATGGCTGTTGAGCGACATCTGATCCTGGTTGCGGGTACGCGCGACCGATTCGGCATAGGCCTTGAACTCGCGATCGGCCTTGTCACGCGCGGCAGTCTGCTCTTCCAGTGCATTCGTCAGATTGGTGATTTTTTGTTGCGCCTTCTCTCGCTGCGCCGGGCGGCTGTCGAGCCAGCGCGCGTATTCCTCGACTTTGCGCCGGTGGTTGATCGCAGTGTCATGCGCAGCTTTCGCCGCCTCCAATGATCCTTTCAGTGTCGCAAGCGCATCGACATCCATGCCCCTTGCCCGCAGTTCCTCGTCCTGCGCAGTTTTCAGCGACGCCATGGTGTCATCCCGGGTCGTCTTGGCCGCAGCAAGCAGGTCATCGACGATCTTCAGTTCGTTCGACGCCAGCAAGTCCGACTGCTTTTCCTTTTGCTGGTATTGTGTCTTAAGCGCGGCGCGCATCTGGGCCGCCCGTTTGTTCAGTGCCACTGCTTCTGCCTTGAGCAAGTCGATCGCGTCTTTCGCCCGGTCGATCTCTACCCGTTTGTCCGCCTTGCGCTGGTGGACGTCCGCATTCGCCGCGACCGTAATCGCGTCGATCTCCTTCACCGCTTCTGCCACTGCGTCCCGTTTGGCGGCGATCTGTACTTCGGTACCGTCGCGGCGTTGCTTGGCCGCCTTCCGTAATTCGTCTGCCGCAGCCAAATCGCACCGGTGTTTTTCCATCGTGGCTTCGGTCTGGGTGATCTGCACGTCCAGCTCCTGAAGGTCAGCCAGCAACTTCTGCTCTTGGCTGGCGATGCTTGATTTGAGACCGGTCAGGTCAAGCGCGACGCCGTAGCAATGGTACGCATTGTCATTGACAATCTGCGGGTTCAGGTCCGTGGCAAGCAGCACGTCTTCCTTGACCAGCTTGCCAATGGTCATATGCCAGTCAGGCTTATGCTTGCGCAGAAAGTGCAGCGCGGACTGCGGGTCCGGCGCATGCAGCGTCATCTTCTGATCCTGTTCGGCCCGCAGCCGATCCAGCGTGGCCTGCTCTTGCTGCAGCAGGTGTTCGATATGCCGGAAATCGCTTATTGCCTTCTCGTGCTCCGCGGCGGCGCGCTGATGCGCGTCCTGCAACTCTTCGAGATTCCGTCCGAGGCGTTCCATGCGCTGCTCGACCGCGTTGCGCTTTGACCGGAACACGTACGTGGTGTCGATCTCGCCGAGTTCCTCACTCAGCTTCTGCCGGTGATCGTAGGCCTGCGTTTCTTTCACCGACAGCGCTGCGCGTGCGTCGTCCATCGAGGTATTGAGGACTTCTTCCTCGCACGCGTACTCAGCATTGATGATCATGCGCACTTGCCTTGCCCGCGCCTGGATATCTTCTTTCTGTTCCAGCAGCGGCACCCGCGCCTCTTCGTATTGCTTGCCGACCTGCTCGCGTTCGCGCAGGTACTTTTCCTCAATGCTCGACTGGCTGTCGCGCAAGCGTTGCAACGCCCCAGCCAGATTATTGACCGTTGCTTCCAGTTGTGGGATCTCGGCGACCTTGGCGCGCTTGCCATGGATGTCGTCGCGCTCGTACGCACGTTCCTCGTCCGTGATCTCGTCGACCAGCCTGTTTTGCACTGTCAGTCCCGAATCGAGCTCGGCGATCTTCAGGCCTGCCGCGTGCATGCTCTCTTTATGGATCGCGCGCTCCCGTTCGAGCGCGTTATTCGTGTCCTGGATCGCCTTCTTGAGTGCGGCCACCCGGTCAAGCAGGTACGCATGATAGATATTGATCTTGATGCCGGTCTGGTTGCGCGCGGTCGCGCTGCGAATCATCTCTACATGCGCTTCTCGGGCGTCGAAGAACTGCTGCTGATAGCGGACCAGCGAGCGGTACGCGCTGAAGTTGCTGAAAAAGAGCTTCAGCGATTTCATATTGATACCCGCAGAGATGTTGTCAGCATCGTTTTCCGACAGCACCGAATAGGCCATGCGTTTAAGATTCGCGAACGACGCCCCTTTGAAGAACATGCCGCTGACAATTTTTTCAACCCCGGTTAGTGAGCCCCTGCTGGGAAGCGCGAACCGCTCCATGTGACGTCGCAGATCGGTGCCGCGAACCATCCCAAAATTTCGTTGCAACACCTTCTGGTAATCCGCGTTGCCCAGGGCAGGCGTCGGAAGGCGGCCTTGGGTCCGCAGGTGTCCGTTCAGGTGGCGACTGTCGATAAACTCGCCATTGACCACGAACAGGCTTTTGTCGAACCGTCCGTCACAAAGCGTATAGCAGGCGGCTCCTGCCTGGTTGTAGTAAAGGATGGCTAGCTTTGGACCGTCTTGATTGACGTATTCGAAGACCAAGTACGAACTGCTCGTGTCAAAAATATATTCCCGCAGCGGCTTGAGCACGTTGCCGTTGGGCCGCACCATCTTCGACGGCGCTTCCCCGTAGAACAGCGGCAGCAGCCGCAACAGCGACGTCTTGCCTTGCCCGTTGCTGCCGCCGATGTGCGCGAAATCCTTGACATCGACCACACGAATTTTCTGCTTCGTGTAGGAGTTGACAACGAAGATGCGTTCCAGTCCGTAGCGCGGCTCGGCGCCAACCTCCGCAAGCACGGTGGGCGCTTCCGGAGTGCTCGGATCTGCCGCGGGCGCGGACGTCGCAGCCGCGCTGTCGGCGACGAGCAGCGCGCTAATATCGTATGTGATCTCCGGAGCGAGGCCGTCTGCGCCGCCGACTGTCTCTGCGGTTGTCACATTTCTCGCTTTCCTCTGTACGACCTTTCCTCCAAGACCGTCGTGCGGATCTTTATACATTGGCATTTCCTGAAATAATTAACGACACACCAAGAACCGCGCCGATTGTACGCTCCCGTCCTGGTCGGTCCGGGTTTGAAATCGTTTCCAGTATCATAACTAGTAAAAAGGTGACCTTCTGGTAGATGGAGCGAGCGAGGTGGCAGCAACAGGACTGTCTCATTGGCCACATTGCACTCGCGCCTTGGCCATTTTCGTCTGCGTTCATTGTTCTGTGGGCTACTTGTCCTTCGATCGCATACTATTCGTTCTGCCCGGCCCAAGTTTCGACAGCTGGTCCTTTAATTCTACAGTCTCTTTCTGCTCCGCCGCTACTTGCAAAGCTTGGAGAGCGCGACTATTACGATAACTTTTCTTATCGTTATAGTTGCTCCAAAGCTGAAATCTCACAAAATAAAATTGCATCGCACATGCTCTGCGGGCTGCCTGGCCTCGTGCGATAACTGACAGCAATGCGTGTCTCATCGCGACTGGCTGAACACCGACGACGGTTAGGCCTGTTTTCTAAATTGCGCGGCGCTGCTGAAACGATTCGGTATCCGCGCAATCACGGCACGCACGCCGCTCTTCCACGATTGTGGCTAGCAGCTCTCGTGAACGCCGATCGTCGAGCCGAGCCGGCAAGGCATTGCCTTAGCGCAGTCGCAGCTTTTTAGATCAGCATTAATCATGCGTAGGCGGCAGGCTAAAGGGGCTTCCGGAGAGGGGTTAGTGTGTTTCCCCAATCGAGGGTGTCGGATCCGGTGACCTTGGCCAAGGGCACATGATGCGCACTGAGTGGGGATAAGGATGTGCTTTCCCGGCATCGCGGACGTGCGTCATTCCTATTCGTTTTCGTGATACCGGATAACATCAACGGCAATTGGAAAGGTGCGTTGGGCAAGCCTATATTGGCCTCATCGAAACGTTTTGGCCTAAAGGGAAAAACATGACCACCGCAGTAATGACTTTCTCCAACGTCGCCGTTCCTTCGTTCACCGCTACAAAAGCAGCGGCCAAGCCAGGTCTGACTCTGCGCGAATGGCTGGGCGCGCTGAGCAGCGCCCTGGCAATGGCCAGTGCTGTTTCTGCAACTGGCCAGGTTAGCGCGAGGCAAATGGATCGTGTCCGCTTGATGGCTGAATCCATCTAAACCGACAGTGCGGCGCTGACGGGCGCATGTCGTACGAGAATGAAACGCCGGCACGATTGTTCGCTGGCGTTTTGTTTTTCGGGGTCGTTGAGCTTTCACGACTAATGCAGGCAAAGCTTGCAAATCGCGTCCCAGGGATCCGGACCTGGGCAGCGCGATCGCTCTCTTGTTAGGCGCGAATCCATAGACCGGCGCTTGCTAGCCTCCAGCAGTACATTGTTACGATGACTCTCCTGGTACAACTTCCGGCACCATCAGCAGGGTGTACAAGACATCATCGACGCTTAGCTTTCCCTCGCCGGTGGCCGACACGCAGTCCGTTAGCCGCCCTATACGACGTCCTGCACGTCATACGAGGACTGCGCGAGAAGACAGCGCCTCCCTCGACAAGGAGCGCCTAAGCCACTTGCGGCCGCTGCTTTAGCTCACGCGCCGCCTGCATTTGCAGGCGGCGCAGTACGGTTTTTACCACTGATACGTGCCGTAGGTCGGGCTGCCTACTACTGAAATAGGCTGTGCAGCACGAGCAATTGCGGCGTCGACATCTGCCTGCAGCAACAAGCGCTGCGCCTTCAATGCATTTGCGGCGGCGGTACGGGCGGCAACTAGCCCGGCATGGTCGCCGTAACGCTCTGCCAAGGAGGGCCGCGGGTCGCCCACCCCATTGCGCTGAGTTGCGGTAGGCGCAAATACGATGGACGAGCCCGTGGCTTCGCAGCCATCAGTACCATCCGCCTTCCCGCCATAGGCCGCCGAACGCAGGTTCCACCCAGTGTTGGTGGCAATCGGCGCGACGACTTCGGGCAGCCGAATGCCTGCCAGGTCATTGCCGTCTGCATCGACCTTGGAAACGAAGTTGGGATAAAGCTTGCCGGTGGGCGCAGGCGGATAAATGCCCAAGATGCCGGTGTCGAACTGTGTTCCGAAGTCGAACAGGTTGCGCACTGTCACCAATCCCGAATACAGCACATTGGGTATGGTCGGCCAGCCGAGTGCCGCCTGCGGCACTGTGCCGATGCCCAGACCCGGGTACTGGCCGGGACTGGCAAAGATCGCCGTGCCAGCGACTGTGCTGGGCACAGCGCTGGGCGGCGGCGCGGTGCCGTCTATCCATTGGTCCAGCGCCACAAACAGTGCGCGCAGCGCAGGATTGGGATCGACGCCGCTACCGAACTGGCGGCAGACGGTTGGCGCGGCGGTGGTTGCCGATGCACCGCCGTGTTGCGCGCCGGCGATGTAGTAGTTACGCACATTGGCCGGCTCAGGCACATCCATGCCGGTGGCTGGATCGGATGTCAACAGCGAGCCGGACTTGACCCAGTACTCGTTTCCGGAAATAACGTTCATTACAGCCGGGCAGGAGCCGGTGGCGGTGCAGCGCACGTTTCTGCCGTCGGTCTTGCCAGTCAGGGGATCCTTGGTGGTGGTATAAGAAAATGGAAAGACGCCTTCAGCGTTGTAATGGTTTTGGCGATTGCGCTCCGTTCGACCGGCCTGCGCGAACCGATAGTTCAGACCCAACCCGTTACCGCCACCTATCCAGTTGAACACCCCGTCGAATACCTTCTTGCCCGCCACGTCTTGGTTAAAGCCCAACCAGATAAAGTCGTTCATGAAACGCGCCGGCTGCGACAGGGACCAGGACAGCACACGCGTGATACGCCCGGCCAGTGGGTTAGCCCTCCCCTGGGTGTCGGTCTGAGCATTGCGCAGGAAGGATACGAAGTCGCGCTGGGCGGCGAAGCCAATACCGGCGACGTAGGGATCGATCGCGGTGAAGCGCAACTCATATATCCACCCCTGTTGGAAGGGCGCGTTGCCGGCCAAGGCGATTCGGTTCGCCGCAATCCACGACCACTCCGTGGCAGGCACCGGCACCGGCGTGTCAGTCAGGTACTGGCGCCTCGTCAAGGTGGCCTTGGTGGTGTCAGTGGTGGCAGTCTTATAGTACGTGGTGAAGGAGGTACTGGTGGCGTTGTCGAAAACGATGTACTCATAACTGGGGCCAGTAATGGACGAGCCATCGGCATTCTTCGCGATCGGAAGTTTGATTTTCAGCACGTCGGGATTGGTGTCGTCGGCCACTTCGCCGTCCCAGCCTGCCCATGCCAACGTATAGCCCTGATTCATTAGAAAGCCGGTGCCGGCGTCGGTCGCCGTCGTCGGATTGTTGCCGCCGGATGACTGGTTGAAACTGCCAAACTGTTTGGCGCCCCGATTGTTGACTTCAAAGAATAGTTTGCCATTGCCTTTGGATCCATCCACTGGCTTGAGGATGTAGAAATCCATGGAATAATCCACCATGCCATCGGCATTCCTGGGCGCCAGCGCGATGTCGGTGATAACCTTGTTTTTCGGGTCGTTCGGGTCCAGTTGTCCGCTGGCCGTGCCACGTATTTTCTGATAGGCGCCCACGGTGCCAAAAGCTTTGCCGCCAAAAGTAACGGCTTCACTGGCAGCCGGATTAATCTCAATACGGGTAATGCCCGCAGTCTTGACCGGCACGATCGACTGCGAAGGCCCCGGCGGCGCTGCTGCCTGCTGATCGTCGTCGCTCCCACCGCACCCAGAAATGCCAAGCGCAATCGATAGGGTTACCACAATCATGCGTGAGGGGCGAGGCTGGAAATGTTGGGTTTTCATTGTTGTCTCCTCTTTTTTATGAAGTAGCATGCTTTTTGACATCAACTGTTTTGCTCCTGAAAACTTTGTTTTGAGTAGCAAAACGACAAAATCATAGCCCGTTTGCCCTCATCAGCTAACGCGTCCCAATGTGCAATTGTTTGTTTTTTTAACCATAAACAAGGTTTTGTGCGAAAGATTTTTCTGTGACAACGCTGCTGCACTGCAACAGCTTTATCCATGGGGAAGCAAGCCAAAATGGCTGAACGACCAATTGCAGGCTTTCCTGCAGGGACAACATCGACGTTCCGTTTGCCCTTTACGTAATGAGTTAATCGCATGCTTGCCACGTAATGCAATGGCTTCCTGGCTGCCCCCGGATCGTTTAGGCTGCGACCAGTGATGCTGGCAGTATTCCTTTTCTCGGGAATTTGACGCTATAGGCCAAGCGGCATGGGTGCATTGCCGGTGTTGTCATTCTTCACTTCCATGTCGTAATTCCGGCGTGGTGTGGCCTACCCGCGAAGTTGACGGTGCACCATTGCGTTGGTGATAGGCACCGTGCTTTTGTGTCTTCCACCAGAGTGCGTTCAACATTTTATGGCGATGCTAGACGGCTGGCCTGTGAGGATGACTTGGGGGCAGACTAGGCAAAGCCTGCCACGTGCAACTGGCTGTGCGGCGGGCCCATCGCCTGTTGTAGCGCCGGGTTGAACAAGCATTTGATGCACAGGCAAAACTGCCTGGCTTCCTCTTTGCTGGTCGTGCTGTGCCCGTGTTCGCCAATTACCTAACACTGCCCAGTCCTGGCTGGGTCAAGCCAGATCAGCAGCGCGCCGCGCGCCGTTGACGTCGCTTCGTCTGTCTTCGAACGGGCGGTTCGGGACGACCAAGGCGCCGGTTTCACACTTCTAGCGTCCTCGCCTCTTCACTCCTTTTTTGTCGGCTACTTGATTTATGCCACAAACTGGCGTTCCTTCGATCTGCAGTAGTAAGCAGGCAGCACTATCTGGCTGGCAGTATTAGTTATGGACTCGGTACTGTAACGTACTCTTCAACCAGTCATCAGCGCCTGCAGCCATTGCCGCAGCGATGACTTCAGGTGGCAAGCTATAGACCGTAGCCCAAGTGGCTCGACCGTCGGGGGCATTGGATGGGAAACTAGTTGTTTCTATCGGCCAGTGATACTTGCGCTTTAAGGTTCTGACGATCGCGGCCAGTGTTGTCCGCCCGCGCAGCGGTTCAGCATGGGTTTGATCCGTACTGGAAAGCAAGACCGCAAGTACAGCGCCGCGCGCCGTACGCGGGCCAGGAAAAATAAGAGATTTGGACACCATTTCCCTATTTTAACTGAGGGTTAACTTCTGGCCGTTTCGACCATTAAGGCATTTTTACTGACGCAGCCGGGACTGTGTCGGATAGCTCTCCTAGCATCCCGGCTGATGCGAATGCGCGGGGAAATCAGATGGAAAAAAATGCGTCAACCGGGCCATCAAATACGAAGCGACCATGTTAGGCCTGCTATCCGTACGTTAGGCTGCCAATGACCTTCGTCTTCTGCACCAACCTGGTACCGCAACCTTTTCTTAAAGCGCATCGCAGCACTGCCGCTGCAGGATCACTGGCGCCCATACCGTTTCCGAACTGTAGCCCCCTTGTGATAAAACCCGGCCTACACGCGCATAATAGCGGCCGGGGTCGTATGGCGGTTCCATACCAAACCAAATTGTCCAATTTTGTGCAACGACACGGAGGAAGAATATGCAAAAGAAAGTTGCAGTAGTTACTGGATCGTCGTCAGGCATCGGCGCGGCGACGGCTCGTCTTTTTGCTCGCCATGGCTATAACGTTGTCATTAATTTTTCGCGCGACGCTACTGCCGCAGACGCGGTCGCCAGTGACTGCCGTGGACTCGGCGCAGACACGTTGATTGTTCAAGCCAATGTCGCCGACGATAGCCAGTGCAGAGCATTAGCCCATGCGGTTGACGAAAAATGGGGACGCGCAGATGCGCTTGTCAACAATGCAGGAACTACCAAATTTGTATCGGCAAACGATCTTGAGGGGTTGTCGGCGCAAGACTTCCACGATATCTACGCCGTCAATGTGATCGGTGCTTACCAAATGATCCGCGCGCTGGCACCGTTAATGAAAAAGACGCCTGGCGCCGGCATCGTCAATATTTCCTCAGTTGCATCCGTGATGGGCGTTGGCTCCAGCCTCGCCTACATGGCATCCAAAGGTGCGCTCAATGCGATGACATTTGGGTTGGCCCGCTCCCTGGGGCCGGAGATCCGTGTGAATGCAATTGGCCCCGGCATGGTTGAAACGCCTTGGCTGCAAAACGGACTGGGGCAGGAGCAATTTGAAGCGAGACAAAAGGCCTATATGTCGGCAACGCCGCTGGCAGCCACGATTCAACCGGAGGATGTCGCCGAGGCGGCTTATTGGCTGTGTGCCGGCGCTTTGAAGACCACTGGAGAATTCATGCTGGTCGACAGCGGATTTGCCCGCTTTTCAAAACTTCCGCGCGGATAAGGTTGGCGTCCGGGCGCAGAACTGCAGCGGACGGACCTTTTTTGAAAGATCCAAACGACGGATGGCGTGGCACATCGCATGGCCCGACACCGTCCGGCTGTCATACCACATCGCTGCAACGCAGGTAGCCGCTTGCGGCCTGCACGTAGCGTGAAAGGGATTGCATTGCATATAGGCGTCTTGCTGTCGATAACCGCCTCGGTGTTGTTTGCCGTTCTGTATTTCTACACGACTCGTTTGACACCGCTGACGGGCGAGGAAATCTTCGGATGGCGGATGTTGCTGACCTTTCCGTTCGCCACCCTGCTGATGTGGCGATTCGGCGATTGGCCACTTGCGGCAGGCTTGCTTCGAAAAATGCTGACAGCACCACGCATGCTGCTTGTCGTCTTTGCCACCTCATCGCTGCTGGCGATACAGATCTGGTTGTTCATGTGGGCACCGCTGCATGGGCGGGCCTTACAAGTTTCGCTAGGTTATTTCCTGTTGCCGCTGACGATGGTGTTGTCGGGCTGGCTCTTCTATGGTGAACGGCCATCGGGTCTGGAGAAAGCGGCGATCCTGTTTGCTGCGGCTGGCGTGAGCAACGAGCTGTACTACGTCGGTAGCCTTTCCTGGGAAACGATGCTAGTCGCGCTCGGCTATCCAGCGTATTTTCTGCTGCGCAGGCACCATGGCATGGCGCATTTAACTGGCCTTTGGTTCGAGATGGGTTGCATGTTGCCGGTGGCCGCGTGGTTCGTGCTGCAGCGACCGGATGTCCTGGCTACCTTCGAACACCGCCCTACGCTACTTTTGATGATCCCCGTGCTCGGGCTGATTAGCGCATCGGCGCTGGCCTGCTACATCATGTCGAGCCGCTATCTGACAATGACGTTGTTCGGGTTGCTTGGCTATGTCGAGCCGGTCTTGCTGGTGGCTGTCGCGCTAGTCCTCGGGGAGAGTATCGCGCCACAACAGTGGCCTACTTATATTTTCATCTGGGTGGCGGTTGTGATGCTGGCAGCAGGCGGCCTGCGCCATGCGCTGGCCCCACGACGCTAAAGTACTTTCGGCCTGACTCGCTCAGCCGGGAACGAGGCGAATAGGCTCAGGAAGAAGGCGCGGCGATGCGTCGTAGCGGGGCTTCGGCGAAGGGCCACAACACAGTGCCGGAGCCGGTTCGGTTGGCATCGACGAGTTCGTCAGGTCGAAAGCACTGTGGCGTCGGTCCCATTGAAAAAGGCTTCCGCGAGGAAGCCTTTGCTGGGTGCCCATAGCACCCGGTTTGCTACCAGCAATGAGCAGGATGAAAACGAGCCTTCATCGTGCCATTCCTGGCTTAAACCTTGACGGTATCGGCCACCGTGCTGAACTCTTCCAGCTTGTCGAAGTTCATGTAGCGATAAATGTCCGCTGCATTCTTGTCGATCACGCCGGTGTGCTCTAGGTACTCTTCGCGGGTCGGAATGCGGCCCAGCGTCGAGCAAACCGCAGCCAGTTCAGCCGAGCCCAGGTAGACCTGGGTATCCATGCCGAGGCGGTTCGGGAAGTTACGGGTCGAGGTCGACATCACGGTGGAACCCTTGCGCACCTGTGCCTGGTTGCCCATGCACAGCGAGCAGCCTGGCATTTCCATGCGGGCGCCAGTGCGGCCCAACGTGCCGTAGTGGCCTTCGGCGGTCAGCACCTGCTGGTCCATCTTGGTCGGCGGCGCAATCCACAGCTTGACCGGGATATCGGTCTTGCCTTCCAACAGCTTGGAGGCTGCGCGGAAGTGGCCGATGTTGGTCATGCAGGAACCAACGAAAACTTCGTCGATCTTTGCGCCGGCAACTTCAGCCAAGGTTTTCACATCGTCCGGATCGTTCGGGCAGGCGACGATGGGCTCATGAATGTCGGCCAGGTCGATCTCGATTACGGCTGCGTATTCGGCATCGGCATCCGGCGCCAGCAGTTCCGGCTTGGCCAGCCAGGCTTCCATCGAACGAATGCGGCGCTCCAGCGTACGCTTGTCTTGGTAGCCGTTGGCGATCATCCACTTCATCAGCGTGATGTTCGAGGTCATGTACTCCATGATCGGCGCCTTGTCCAGATGCACCGTGCAACCGGCGGCGGAACGCTCGGCCGATGCGTCGGACAGTTCGAATGCCTGCTCCACCTTCAACTGCGGCAAGCCTTCGATTTCCAGGATACGGCCGGAGAAAATGTTTTTCTTGCCCTTTTTCTCTACCGTCAGCAGGCCCTGGCGGATGGCGTACAGCGGGATGGCGTTGACCAGGTCACGCAGTGTCACGCCCGGCTGCATTTCACCCTTGAAGCGCACCAGCACTGATTCCGGCATGTCCAGCGGCATCACGCCGGTGGCGGCGGCAAATGCAACCAGGCCGGAACCGGCCGGGAAGGAAATGCCGATCGGGAAACGGGTATGCGAGTCGCCGCCGGTGCCAACGGTGTCCGGCAGCAGCAGGCGGTTGAGCCAGGAGTGGATCACGCCATCGCCCGGGCGCAGCGCCACGCCGCCACGGTTGGAAATGAAGTTGGGCAATTCCTTGTGCATCTTCACGTCGACGATCTTTGGATACGCGGCGGTGTGGCAGAAGGATTGCATCACGAGGTCAGCCGAGAAACCCAGGCAGGCCAGGTCTTTCAGTTCGTCGCGGGTCATCGGGCCGGTGGTGTCCTGGGAACCGACGGTGGTCATCTTCGGCTCGCAATAAGTACCGGGACGTACGCCCTGGCCTTCCGGCAAACCGCAGGCGCGCCCAACCATCTTTTGCGCCAGCGAGAAACCCTTGGTCGATGCGACCGGGTTCTGCGGCAGGCGGAACAGGGTGGACGGTGCCAGGCCCAGCGCTTCACGCGCCTTGGCAGTCAGGCCGCGGCCGACGATCAGTGGAATGCGGCCACCGGCGCGCACTTCGTCGAACAGTACGTCGGACTTGACCTGGAATTCGGCGATGACTTCGCCGTTCTTCAGGGCCATGCCTTCATACGGACGCAGTTCGATCACATCGCCCATGTCCATCTTCGACACGTCGAGCTCGATTGGCAACGCGCCGGCGTCTTCCATCGTGTTGTAGAAGATCGGAGCGATTTTGTTGCCCAGGCAAACGCCGCCAAAGCGCTTGTTCGGGATGAAGGGGATGTCTTCGCCGGTGAACCACAGCACCGAGTTGGTCGCGGATTTGCGGGAGGAACCGGTACCGACCACGTCGCCCACGTAGGCAACCAGGTTGCCCTTGGCTTTCAGTTCTTCGATCTGGCGGATCGGGCCGACCTTGCCCGGCTCGTCCGGATGAATGCCGGTGCGGGCATTCTTCAGCATGGCCAGCGCGTGCATCGGGATGTCGGGACGGGTGGTGGCGTCCGGCGCCGGCGACAGGTCGTCGGTGTTGGTTTCGCCGGTGACCTTGAAGACGGTCAAGGTCAGGCTTTGGGGCACTTCCGGACGCGAGGTGAACCATTCGGCGTCGGCCCAGGACTGCATCACGGCCTTGGCATTGGCGCTGCCCTTGTCGGCCAGTTCCTTGACGTCGTGGAAATAGTCGAACATCAGCAGGGTTTTCTTCAGGCCTTCAGCGGCCACGCTGCCAACGACAGCGTCATCGAGCAAATCGATCATGGGCTTAATGTTGAAGCCGCCCAGCATGGTGCCCAGCAGGCGGGTAGCCAGTTCGCGCGAGATCAGCGGACTGGTCTCGGTACCCTTGGCGACCTTTTCCAGGAAAGCGCTCTTGACCTTGGCGGCATCGTCCACGCCAGCCGGAACGCGGTGGGTGATCAGGTCAACCAGGAAAGCTTCTTCGCCAGCAGGCGGATTCTTCAGGAGTTCAACCAGGTCGGTGGTCTGTGCGGCCGAAAGCGGGAGCGGAGGAATGCCCAGGGACGCGCGTTCGGCGACGTGGGAGCGGTACGCAGCTAGCATGAGAGTGCTCTCTAGAGAAAGGATTAAAGGACAAGGAAATCGCCAGCGATTCCAAATTCCCCGCTATTGTACATCAACAACTCTTATATAAGACATAAGACCAGCAAGAATAGTCGGAATTTGGCCGCAGGTGCGGCTTTGCCGCAACCGGCGGCACTGGCGCACGCAATAGAGACTGGAAAAACCCGAAGTCAGGCCATTAGATCAGCGCGGCACGCCCGGCACGCTGTTGCGCCTGCCGACGCCGGCGACGACATACTGCAGCGCATTGGCATTTTGCAGCGACAGGTGCAACACGCTGCGCGCCGCATGGCGGCCTGCGAGCAGCAGCGCATCGCCGGTTCGCAGCATGAAAGCATCGTCCGGGCAGAGAAGCGCCTCTTCTCCACGCACGATCATCAGCACGGTGGCTGCCAGGCTGACTTCGCGGTCCGCGCTATCGCTCAGCAAATCGCCGATGCTGATCATCTGCCCCCGTTCCAGCGCCCGGTGCAAAGCCGGTGCCGCATGCGGCTCGATCCCGACGCCCCAGACTTCCGGGATCAATTCCGCGCACAACGCTTCCAACTTGCCCGTGACCTTGCTGCTCCAGCTCTCGTCGGCTTGCCGCACCGCCTCCAGAAAACGGGCCAGCAGCGGCGTGGTCAGAATGGAAATGCATTCCTGCGCGACCACGCGGGTATGGACCATCCTGAAATCGGCCGGGAAGGCATCGAACAGCACGTCATTGGCAGCCTGGTTCTGGCGCACCACGACGAAAATGCCGGGGTTGAGCTTTTTCGCCATCATGGCAATGGAGAGATTGTTCATGTCGTTGTCGCTGCCGGCCACGATGCCGCTGGCATGCGTGATTCCGGCTTTCGTCAGCACGTCGGCTTCATTGCCTATGCCAAGCACCATCCTGCTGTGCGGCGGCCCGTTGCCTTCCGGGTCGATCACGGTCAGTTCGATGCCGGGCAGGCCGAGATGGTGGGCGAGCGACTGGCCAAACTCGCCGTAGCCACAGACGATCCACCGGCCTTTCGGAGGCCGCCTGAGCGTCGGCAAGCGTGTGCCCGGCAGGCCGGTCAGTATTTCGATCAAGTGGAAGCGCTCGGGAGACACCGCGGCCAGCGCCAGATACTGGGCGAAGCGGGCATAGGCGTTGATGATGTGGCTGGTGCCGAAGGACGCCATATTGGCGGCCACCTGAGGGCTGCGCACCCGCGCCAGCACGGCAATGGCGGGATTGAGCAGGCGCACGCTGATGGCGATGGCAAGATTGGCTTTCTCGTCGTTCGTCACCGCCAGCACGCCCCGGCATTTCGCGTGAAGCAGGCCTGCCATCAGCAGATTGGCGGTGAGGCTGGCGTCGGCCGCGAGCACCGGGTCGTTTGTGATGAATTCTTCGAGGTCCAGTTCGTCGACCCGCAGCGTGTCCCTCTCCAGGATGACGAAGTCATGCCCCATTATGTCCAGCGCGCGGCAGATCAGGCTGCCGCTTTCGCCGCAGCCGCAGACGATGTAGAAACCGGTGCGCATTCTCCTGACGCGCCGGGCAAAACGCGAGGTCACCAAGGTGTGCAGGAAAGCCTTGTCCTGCAGCAGCGCCAGCACGGTCAGTATCGAGTAGGACCAGGAGATGACAGTCATGTAGATGCAGGCGGTGACCCACATGCGCTGGCCATCGGAGAATGCCCTGGGCAACTCGCCAAAGCCGATCGTGGTGGCGGTATAGCTGACGAAATAGAACGCGTGAAAGAAGCTTAGCGCAGGCGCGGGCGAGCCGTCGTCATTCATGCCCGGCACCAGGGTCAGGCCCAGCACCGCGATCGCATAGAAGGAGATCAGCACGATGATGGGCGCGCGCATGCGTCGCAGGACCAGGAAGAAAACGCTGTTCACCGGCGGTCTCCTGTTGTTCGGCTACTGGGGTTTACGTCCGCCCTTTCTTCGATGCCGGCTTGCGCAGGCATGCTCAGCGCCGCATCATTACCGTCTCGACGATCAGCATGATCAGCGAAACGATATTGGCCAGCAGCGCGCCTCCGGACAGGGAAACCACGCTGGCCGTAGTCGATGCGGTCATGCCGGTCCCGGTGGCATGCACTGCCACTCCCCAGATCACCGCGGCTGCGATCAGCTGGATATCCGCCACCAGGCTGGTAGACAGCAGCACTGCGCCGATCTGGGTGCGGTCGCCAAATTTGAGGACGGTGGCAATCATGTTGACCACGATCGCCGCGAACAGCTCATAGATATTGTGCAGTTCTGGACGGTCGATGTCGCCGATGAAGAAACCGAAGTTCAGGGTCGCCGCAAAGACGATGAAGAAGGCAAAGATCACTTTTTCGAGGTTCATGGCAGCTTTTCCTGGATAACAAGCTTTAGCCTAAACTGGTTTGCTTGCCCAAAAATTGTCCTGGATATAAGGCCGGACATGTCTGAGGCACCTCATGAGGCCAGGGCGGGCAGCACGGAATTTGACCTGCTTCAGCATAGTGCACCGCACCGGGCCATGCGCCGCAGCCGCGTGGCCGTATAGTCGGGGTGCGAACGACAGGAGGAACTTTCCCATGGTCATCGTTGCCAACTTCAGCATAGGCCATACCGGCTTCATCGATGCGCAGGGGCAAGCCAGCGGACCGCTGCCGTCGTTTGCCTGCGACAGCGCAGTACTGGTCGACATGTACCGCGACATGGTATTGACGCGGCTGTTCGACAAAAAGGCGGTTGCGCTGCAACGGACCGGACAGCTTGGCACATTTCCGTCGGCCATCGGCGCCGAAGCGATCGGCGTTGGCCTGGCCAGCGCCATGCGGCCAGAAGATGTACTGCTGCCTTCCTACCGCGACCATGCCGCGCAGATGGTCCGCGGCGTCTCGATGACGGAGATCCTGCTGTACTGGGCTGGCGACGAGCGCGGCAGCAACTTCGCCGTGCCGCGTCACGATTTCCCCAATTGCGTGCCGATTGCTTCCCAGGTATGCCATGCCGCCGGCGCCGCCTATGCCTGCAAGCTGCGCCGCGAACCGCGGGTGACGGTGTGCATGACAGGCGACGGCGCCACATCGAAAGGTGATTTTTATGAAGGAATGAATCTGGCGGGCGTCTGGCAAGCGCCTCTGGTGATGGTCATTTCCAACAACCAGTGGGCAATATCGCTGCCGCGGCGTGCACAGACCGCCGCCGCCACGTTGGCGCAGAAAGCCATCGCCGCCGGCATCGACGGCTTGCAGGTGGATGGCAACGATGTGGTTGCCGTGCGTTACGCGGCGCAGCAGGCACTGGACAAGGCGCGCAGCGGCGGCGGCCCGTCGCTGATCGAAGCCATTACCTACCGGCTGAGCGACCATACGACAGCCGACGATGCTAGCCGCTACCGGGATGCGGCCGAAGTACAGCATCAGTGGCTGCGCGAACCGATCACGCGGCTGCGCAATTACCTGGCACGGCTTGGCGCCTGGGACAAGGACAAGGAAATTTGCCTGCATCAGGAATGCGCAGACCGGGTCGAACAGGCTGTGGCGGATTTCCTGCAGACGCCGCCGCCCGGTGTCGACGCCATGTTCGACCATCTCTATGCAGCGCTGCCCAGGTCGCTGGAACACCAGCGCGACATGGCCAGGCGTCAGCCCGCGCCTGCGGCGCATGGGACAGGCCATGGCTGAATGGAATCTCGTTGAAGCGGTCAACCATGCGCTGGCGCATGAACTCGCGGCCGACCCCGCCATCGTGCTGCTGGGCGAAGATATCGGCGTCAACGGCGGTGTGTTCCGGGCCACGATTGGCCTGCAGCAGCGATTCGGCGCAGAACGGGTAATCGACACACCGTTGGCAGAGGCTGCCATTGCCGGCGTAGCGGTCGGTATGGCTGCGATGGGCCTGAAGCCGGTGGCGGAGATTCAGTTCACTGGCTTTATCTACCCTGCCATGGACCAGATCGTCAACCACGCCAGCCGGATGCGGCATCGTACTCGCGGCCGCATGTCGTGTCCCCTTGTCCTGCGTTCGCCGTGCGGCGGCGGTATCCATGCGCCCGAACACCATTCGGAAAGTCCGGAAGCCATGTTTGCCCATGTGCCGGGCCTGCGGGTGGTGATGCCATCTTCGCCGCGGCGGGCCTATGGCTTGCTGCTGGCAGCCATGCGCGACCCCGACCCGGTGATCTTCCTGGAGCCGACCCGCCTGTATCGCCTTTACCGGGAGGAAGTGGAAGATGTCGGCGCAGCGCTGCCGCTGGATACCTGCTTTACCCTGCGCGACGGCGCCGACCTGACGCTGGTGAGCTGGGGCGCAATGGTGACCGAAACCCTGATGGCGGCCGATGAGCTGGCGCACCAGGGCGTGATGGCAGAAGTAATCGATGTGGCAACACTGAAACCGCTGGACATGGGAACAATACTCGCTTCAGTGGCCCGCACTGGCCGCTGCATCGTTGTTCATGAAGCCGCACGCTCGGCGGGACTGGGCGCGGAGATCGCTGCGCATATTGCCGAGGAAGGGATTTATTCGCTGCGTGCGCCGGTGCTGCGGGTGACGGGTTATGATGTGGTGATGCCGCTTGGCCGGCTGGAGAAGCAGTATCTGCCCGACAGCCAGCGCATCCTGGCTGCGGCCAAGCGGACGCTGGAGGACACGTGAAGACCTTCACCTTGCCCGACCTTGGAGAAGGCTTGCAGGAAGCGCAGCTGGTGCAGTGGCATGTGCAGCCCGGCGACCTCTGCAGGCCGACCAGCCGCTGCTGTCTGTCGAAACTGCCAAGGCCGTGGTCGAGATCCCTGCTCCCTATTCCGGCCGCGTCGTGCGCCTGTTTGGCGCGGCCGGCGAAACCGTGCCAACCGGCGCGCCCCTGCTGTCGATCGACACCGGACAGCCCGACGAGGACGCGGGAACCCTGGTAGGAAGCGTCGCCACTGGCGCCGATGCGGGTCCTGACCATGCGCAGTCAGGCGGGCCCGCTGCCATTTCAGCCCGTACGGCCTATACCGTCAGGGCGCTGCCTGCCGTGCGGCGGCTGGCGCGCAGCCTCGGCGTGGACCTGGCTGGCGTTGCGCCTACCGGACCCGATGGCATCGTCACACTAGCCGATGTGCAGCATGCGGCATCCGGCGCCGCCGCGGCGCCACAGGCGTTGAGCGGGTTGCGACGCAGCATGGCACAGGCCATGACCCTGTCCCGGCAGGAGATCGCCACGGCAACCATTGTCGACGATGCCGATATCCAAGCGTGGCCGCCGCATGCCGATATCACGATTCGCCTGATCCGGGCATTGGTGGCCGGATGCAGGGCCGAAGGCGCGCTGAATGCCTGGTACGACAGCCGCAGCATGACCCGGCAACTGATGGCGAGCGTCGATGTGGGGCTGGCGGTGGACCTGCCGGACGGATTGCTGGTCGCGGTGCTGCATGATGCGGCGGGGCATGACACCGATGCCTTGCGGCAAGCGCTGGACAATTTGCGGGCCAGGGCCGCCGCCCGCACGTTGTCGCCCGACGAACTGCGTCACCATTCCATCACGCTGTCCAATTTCGGCATGATGGGCGGACGCTATGCGACGCCCATCGTGGTGCCTCCCACGGTTGCGATACTGGGTGCGGGTCGCGCACGCGACCAGGTGGTTGCTGTCAACGGCGTGCCTGCTGTGCATCGCCTGCTGCCGTTAAGTCTAAGCTTTGATCATCGAGTGGTGACCGGTGGCGAAGCAGCACGTTTTCTCGCCGCGGTGATGGCAGACCTGTTCATACCCCACTGAAGCGGGCGGTCTAAACACCGTCCAGGTGTTCCGCCAGCCGCCGGCCCAGGCACAGCAGCGTGACCGTCGGCGGCAGGCCCCATGCTTGCGGGATCACGGACGCATCGCAAACGAACAAGCCCGCCGTCGATGTCTGCAGTTGCTCGTTCACGCCCTCGCCTATCCTGACGCTGCCGCCCGGATGGGCCGCGAAATGCACGCTGTTGAAGATATGCCGGGCGCCCGCTTGCGCCAGGATGCGCCGTGCCAGGCCGACGCCATCGCGCAGCTTGCGGCGGTCTGCCGGCTGCAGCGACTTGCTGATCCAGCGCGGCCCGATCGCGCCGCCTATCTCGTCGCGGATCTTGACCATCACGGTCAATGTGCGGCGGTGCGCCAGCAGCCGGTCGATGCGGCCGGCCTGGGCAGCGAATCCCTGGTACATCGGCCGGGGCAATGTCATGTCGGCCAGCGTGATGCCTTCTTCCGGGAAGTGCATGCCGGACGCCATGGGCACTTCGGCGCCGCCGTCGACATTCTCCACCGTGCCCATCACGGCAATCACCGGGTCGCTGAAATGCGCCGCCCGAGCCGGGCCAAGCCCAGAGGCATGCAGCAGGCGCGGACTGCCGATGCCGCCGCCGGCCAGCACGATGACGCCGGCGAAGCGTTGCTGCAATTGCCCGTGCCGCACGAATTCCACCCCGACCGCCCGCACGCCTTGGGTAATCACCCGCTGCGCCCTAGCATCCGGGAGCAGTTCCGCGCCGGCTGCGACGGCTTCCTCGACCATGTTGCGCGCTGTCCATTTCGCGCCGAACGGACAGCCATAGGCACAGCGCCAGCAGCCGGCGCGGCATTTGTCCGGCAGGATCATCTTGTCGAGCTTGCGCCAGTCATGGCCTAGCGCTTGCGCCGCTGCCGCAATGCGTGCAGCCATTGGACCCACCAGCGGGTCGGGCAGCGGCGCCATCGGTATTTCCTGCCGCAGCGCCTGCAGAGCCGGCTCCAGATCGATGCCGTACTTCGCGAACATCGGCATCGGCGGCGCCATGGCGGTGGCGAAGTTGATCGCCGAACTGCCGCCGGAAGTCACGCCGCGCACCAGCAGCGATCCATCCGCGTTCAGGAAGGCGCCCTTGCCCGGCACCGCCGCCATGGCAGCCATCTGACGCAAGGTGCCTTGCAGCGGCGCGGCGCCGCCCTGTTCCAGCAGCAGCACGCGCCAGTTCCGGCGCGCCAGGTCGCGCGCGACGATGGCGCCGGCCGGGCCGCTGCCAACGATGATCGCGTCAAGGGCTTGCTCTGAATTCATGCGGGTCCGGGAAAGTGCAAAAGGTGGATGCTCAGACTGGACAGTACATGTCGCAGCGCTCTCTCTTGCCCGACATGCAGGTCAATTCTACAGAACCTGGCGCCTGCAGCCAGAACGGGTTTGCTTTAAATGTGGTCTTATCGCATGCAGGCAAACGGAAATGCCGGCGGGCGGGCAGGCATTGCCAGCGCTTCAATCTGACGTCAACGTTGCTGGTGACCATGCCGGCGCATTCAGAGAATCGGAAGGAAATCAGGCCATGCTAAAGGTTTTCGCACTATGGGCACTGCTGCCGGCACTGGCCGTGGCGGGCGGCTCCAACTACACCGTGGCGCCAGGCGTGTCGCGGCCAGCCGGAAAGATTAGCGAATGGAATGTGCCAACGCCGAAATTTGCGCGCGACCCGGCGCCTGGCTTGGATGGGCGCATCTATATTGCTGTCATGGCGGGCAATCGGCTAGCGCGCTTCGACCCAGCCACCGAACGCTTCGAGGAATGGGAATTGCCTGCCGGAACCCGGCCGCACGGCCTAGTGGTCGATGAACGCGGCACGGTATGGATGACAGGCAATGGCAACGGCACATTGCTGGAAATACCATTTAGCAATGGTCAGCCGCAGGCAATGAAGCCACATCCCGCGCCGTCCGGCGGCAGTCCGCACACGATCGTGTTCGACGGGCGCGATAGCCTCTGGTTTACCAACCAGTCGGCCAACAAGGTAACCCGCTACCAGCGCAGCAGCGGCAAGATGGAGGAATTCAGCACCCACGATGGCCCCTACGGCCTGGCACTCGACCGTGACGGCAATGTCTGGTTCTGCCAGGCCAGTGGGCAGCGGGTCGGTCGCATCGATGCCCGCTCCAGCAAGATCACTGAAATAGACCTGGGGGCCGGCTCGCTACCACGCCGCATCGCGGCAGCGCCCGACAATACGCTCTGGGTCGTGCGCTATGGCGATGGCAAGCTGACGCATATCGATGCAGCCAAGCAATCCGTCTTGAAGAGCTATGAAATGCCTGCTGGGCCGCGTGGCAATCCTTATGCAGTGACTGTCGACGGTGCCGGCAAGGTCTGGGCGAATGAAATTTCGGTCGATACCGTTTCTCTGCTTGATCCGGCTACCGGAAAATTTCAGGTTTTTTCACTGCCGACTAATAATGAGGGCATCCGCAAGATGATTGTGGATGCTCAGGGCAGGCTCTGGTACATGGGCAGCCACAGCGGAAAGCTTGGCATGGTGCAATAGTTTCTTCCTTTACTTTTTCGTTGTAGATAAGATAAGTAAGAACTCAACATGTTGGTGTTCTTTCATATTTCGCTGCTGCAGCTACCTGATCCATAGAAAATTACAATGAGAAACTCTTTATTTATCTAAATTCATTCAGTAGGTTCTGCGGCGAACATCGTTTTCTTCAGGAAATTCCGTAGGGAATTTGTGTCACGCCCTCGCAAATTGTTTTCAGGAATCATTAATAATTTTTTCTTCTGTTTTTAAATTCAGCCGCAACCTGGCTCTGACCGCCGCAGTATTTTTTGCCGCCATGTCGTCGGCTTCTGCTCTTACTCTTGACGCCTTTCTTGGCGCGGCGTCGCTGGGCAACTCCGGCGATTAAACGGAACTTAATGCAATCTAAACCGCAGCCGGCACAACGCTGACCCTGACTAGCAAGGTCGACCCCGGTGCTCGCAACACTGCCGATACCGTCAGCGGACAATAGGTTATCGATGTTGGCAGCCAGGAGCCAGGCTATTTCGTGCTCAAGTTCGGCACCGGTAACCTCGGCGGCAATGACACCTACTTCTTCAAGAACCTCGGCCGTCTGAGCCACTACACCCTGTTCGAAGGCTTTGTGGGCGGCGGCGGCGCCAGCGGTGAGGTGCCGGAGCCGACAACCGTTGCCCTGTTCGGCCTGGGCCTGCTGGGCTTCTGGGCGTCGCGTCGCAAGGCACGCAAGGCATAAGCAAGCCCTAAGCAAGTTCATGCTGTTGAAAACCCGCCCGCTGAGCGGGTTTTTTTATGTTCTTCATTTCAGTCCATCGTGCGCCTGTAGGTTTTCAGCCCGAGCGCCAGCACTGCCGCAGTGAACAGCAACAGGGGCCAGACCTGTGGCCAGAGCAGCGCCAGGCCATTGCCTTTCAACAGGATGCCGCGCACCAGCACCAGGAAATGGGTCAATGGCAGCAGGCTGCCCACCGCCTGTGCCCATTCGGGCATGCCGCGAAACGGGAACATGAAGCCCGACAGCAGCATGGAGGGCAGAAAGAAAAAGAAGGTCATCTGCATGGCCTGCAGCTGGTTGCGGGCAATCGAGCTGAAGGTAATGCCCAGCGTCAGGTTGGCGCAGATGAAGAGCAGCACCACGGCATACAGCAGAAGCAGGCTGCCATGCATAGGGACATTGAATATCCAGCGGGCGGCCAGCAGGATCAGGCTGACCTGCACTAGACCGATCAGCACATAGGGGATGATCTTGCCGGTGATGACTTCCAGCGGCGTGGCCGGGGTTGCCAGCAGGTTTTCGAAGGTGCCGCGTTCCCGTTCGCGTGTCATGGCGAGCCCGGTCATTAATACCATGGTCATGGTCAGGATTACCCCAAGCAGGCCCGGCACCACGTTGTAGGCAGTGATAGCTTCCGGGTTATAGCGACGGTGCACTCGTAGTTCCAGCGTGCGGCCCGGTTGGGCCGGCTGCACCTGCCGGCCCGGCAGGTCGGGGGCGAACAGGCCGGGGCCGAGCTGGTTCAATACCGCGATCGCGCCGCTGGTTGCCATCGGATCGGTCGCATCGGCCTCCACCAGCACTACCGCGGGCTTGCCACGCACCAGGTCGCGGTGGAGGCCGGGCGGAAAGGTCACGACGAACTGTACCTGGCCCTGGTCGAGCAGCCGCGCCGCCTGCCTGTCTTCGACGCTGCCCACGATCCGGAAATAGCCGCTGGCCGCCATCGCCGCGACATAGGAGCGAGCAAACGGGCCGGGGTCAGCCATTACCACCGCGGTGGGCAGGTTCCTGGGATCGGCATTGATTGCGAAGCCGAACAGCAGCAACTGGATCAATGGAATGCCGACGATCATGCCAAAGGTCAGCCGGTCGCGTTTGAGCTGGATGAATTCCTTGACCACGATGCCCAGCCAGCGCAACAGGGAAAAGGCCATGGCATGGCGCTTCATCAGGCAGCCCCCTTAGCACCGGCAGTAACGCTGCCGCTGTCCTGCATCAGGTCGATGAACACGTCTTCCAGCGAGGCCGGAATCTTCCGCATTGCCAGCGCCGTGCCACGCAAGGCCTGTTGCAGGCTAGCCTGCAGGCAGGCCGCATCCCGACCGCTGACATGCAGCGTAGTGCCAAAGCTGCTTGCCAGTTCCACGCCGGGCAGGTTGCGCAGCGACTGCGCCAGGCCCGCCGGCATGTCGCCGCTGACTTCCCAGGTATGCAGGCGCCGGCTCTTCACCACCTCTTGCGCGGTGCCCGCGGCCAGCAGCCGGCCGTTGGCAATATAGGCCAACCGGTGGCAGCGTTCGGCTTCGTCCATGTAATGGGTGGAGACCAGCACGCTGACGCCACTGGCCGACAAGCCATGGATCTGCTCCCAAAAGTCACGCCTGGCACGCGGGTCAACGCCGGCGGTGGGTTCGTCCAGCAGCAGCAAGCGCGGCTGGTGCAGCAGGCATGCAGCCAATGCCAGACGCTGTTTCCAACCGCCCGACAATGCGCCGGCCAGCTGGTTGCGCCGGTCCGCCAGGCCAAGCCGGGCAAGCATCGCATCGACGGCTGCACGGCGGCCAGGCATGCCGAACATGCGCGCGATGAAATCCAGGTTCTCGGCGACGGTCAGGTCTTCCCACAAGGAAAAGCGCTGGGTCATGTAGCCGACCTGGCGCTTGATCAGTGCGCTGTCGGTCATCACATTCAAACCCAGGCAGGTGCCGCTGCCGCTGTCGGGTGCGAGCAGGCCGCACAGCATGCGGATCGATGTGGTCTTGCCGCTGCCGTTCGGCCCCAGGAAGCCGAAGATCTCTCCCTCGTGCACCTGCAGCGCCAAGTCCTTCACCACATGCCGATCGCCGAAATGCTTGTTCAGGCCAACGACATCGATCACCAGCGGCGACGCCATGTCAGCGGCCCGCAATGCGCACGTCGATGGGCAAGCCCGGCCGCAGGCGGGCAGCCTGCTCGGGCAGCGGCACCGCTTCCACCCGGAACACCAGCTTTTCCCGGCTGCCGCGGCTGTAGATCACCGGCGGCGTGTATTCAGCCTGCGGCGCGATAAAATCGATGGTGCCGCGGATCGGCTGCACACAGCCGTCGCAGCCGGCCTCGATTGCCATGCCGGGCTGCAGACGGGCAAGTGCGGTTTCAGGAACGTAGAAGCGCAGGCGGCGACGCTGGTCCGGCAGCAGGCTGGCTACCGGCACACCCGCCGCCACCCATTCGCCCACGCGGTAATAGGTTTCGCTAATTTCACCGGCGGCCGGCGCCCTGACCGTCTTGCTGTCAAGCCGCCAGCGCATCTGCGCTGCCTGGGCACGGGCCGCCAGTAGGTCTGCTTCGGCCGCACGGACCTCGGCGCTACGGCCCAGCGCGGCGCGGTAGGTAGCGAGCTGCTGCTGCGCCGCTTCCACTTGCCCCTGCAATTGGTCGCGCTGGCTGCGCGCTTCATCCAGGCTTGCAGGGGAGACGAAATGACGTTCCGCCAGCGACTGCTGCCGGCCCAGGCGGTTCTGCGCAAGAGACAGGCTAGCCTGTGCTGCGCGAAGATTCGCTTCCAGCGCCGCGATTTCAGGCTGGCGGCGCGGCGCGGCCAAATTGGCCAGCCGCTCCCTGGCCGCGTCAGCCCGGGCCTGCGCTTCGTCCAGCGATTCAGCATCCGGGTCGCCAGCAAGTGCAAATACCGCTTGGCCAGGCGCCACCCGGCTGCCGCGCAGCGCGTCCAGCGACTTCAGGTAGCCGGCCTGTGGCGCCGAAAGATAAAGGAACTCACCCTCTATATACCCCTGGTAGGACGACGGTGCGCCGTCGGTACAGCCACACAGGAAGAGGGTCAATGCCGGCAGCAGGCAGTTCAGACAGCGTGGCGGGGGCAGGTTTTCGCCGCGCCGGCCGATGGCGCCGGGCTGTGCTTCCGGCAGGTGTTGTCTGGCGACCATAGGCGGCGTGTGCGCTGGCGCTTGATTGCTCCTGACAGGGATTTAAAACCCGATGTTGCGGCAACAAGCTGATCAGGCGCAGCATTCAACGTCGGAAACGCTTCAAATCCTTTAAAACATTCATGCCACGCGCCCGCGGTTGGCCTCGACCACCCGAGCCATCCGCTGGCGCGTGGCCGGACGGATCAGGTAGTCCTTGCAGATTGCGCCGAATGCGCCGGCCATAGCTGCGACACGGTCGATCGCGGTGGCGGCCCGGGCGGGATCCAGGCTGTTGGAAGCGGCCAGGCGCATCACGTGTGCCCGGCCTGGTTCGCGCCCTTCGCCTTCGACATCCATCTGATGCTCGCCGCCTAGCCCCTCGCAATAGCTGAGGTCGTAGCAGGGCGCGAGCTTCCACCTGCAGGCATGGTCCATCCGAAAGGAAAAGTTCTTCGCATGATCGTCGCGGTTATGGAAGACCACGTTGGACACGCAACGCTCGAAGGCCTTGTCCTCCTCGCGTTCGCTGTGCGTGAAAAGGCGGGTGGCGCGCAGCAGGGTCTGGTAGCTCACGCCGGCAGGCGGAAGTTGGCATGCAGGACGCCGGCCAGGGTATGCATGGGCACACGCATGCCATCCACGCGGTCGAAGCGTTCGATACCGAAGGCCACATGGCGCGCGCCTAGGTCGAAATAGCGGGTGCGGGGCAAGTCCAGGCCGCACGCCCGCGCCAGCCGGGCATAGCAGGATTCAATGGCGCAGACTTCTTTATTCTCGTGCCTGCCGGGAAACTTCACCAGCCACGGCGTGCCTGGCGCATCGCTGCGCGTGCTGACCAATTCGGCTTCAGTATCGTACTGGACCAGCGCCTTGGGGCCGGCGCCGTGCGGGCTGCCGCCCAGCATCAGCAACTGCTTCAGCGCGGCAGTGTCGCGGTCGGCCACCACAGCCTGCACTTCCCTGGCCAGCGCCAGCAATTCCAGGTCCGGCGTTTCCAGGGTGGTGTCCGTTGCCGGTTCAAACGCCAGCGCGCCCATTGCGCGCTCGCCCAGGAAGGCAAGCCGGTCCAGCGGTGACACCTGATGCGGCTGGCGCCCAAAGTGCTTGCTGAAGAAGCGATCCATCAGCAGCAGGCCCCAGCCGTCAGGCAGGGCATCGGCAACCAGGCCCGGCAGCCTTAGCTGGTATTCAGGAAAGCCACCATAAGCGCCTGCCCTGAGTTTCAGATGCCGCGGCGACAGCTTTATGCCCCGGCTTAATGCTTCCGGCGAATACTTGAACAGCAGGTGCCGGCCACTTTCCGCAAGCGTCGCCACCGGCCAGCGCTGTCCCCAGCCGCAAAAGAAGACAGTCAGCTTTTTCATTTGCCGTCTTTGGGACGGCGACTTGCACGCGGCGCGCGTATCCGCCGGGCCTTCTCCGCCTGCCCATCCGGGCAATCGAATCCATCTTCAGCATGAGCAGTGACTGCACTTCATCCGCCAGGCCCAGGGCGAAGACGGTGCGTATGAAATTCTCGAAGGTGCATTTGCCCTTGCCTTCGAGAAGCTTCAGGGTATTGACGCCGATGCCAGCCTACTGCGCCAGCTGCAGCTGCGACAGGCCTTGCGCCAGGCGCTAACCGCGCAAACGCCGGCTAAGTTCGAGCCGGATTTCCTGTTCGCTTGCGAAGCCGAGGTCGAGCATGGAGGTGTGATTGGACATGGGGAGGACAGTGTAGCAGCAGGCCACTTTAGGGATTTAAAAGCCTTTATTTGATCCTTAAACCCCAATTTATATGGGTTAAAAGACTACTTTATGGCTATTAAGTCAAAGCCCGCGGACCCGTTTACGCCGCTGATCCTGAATGCGACCACTGACCCGAATGCCTCGGAGCGCTAACCATATGAAGCGATGGCGCGAAGCACCATGGCGACCCTGACGGGCCTTGCGAAGGCTGCTTCGCCATCCCGGAATGAAAGAGAATGGCTGAGCAAGGCAACGCCCTCGCGCTGAAGCAGGCCGCGCCTAGGGTGGATTTGGTGGGCGCGGCAGCCTGACATCCTTTCACAGATACGACCCACCTGGTTTTCCAGGAATCGCGCAATGAACGGCAAATGCGGCCACCCTCCTGGGCAAGTGCGGCCATATGCCTATGCCGCTTGCGTCTTCGGCCTCGTATTGACGGCAAGGCACAATGCGCCCGTAATCAGGGCCAGCGCCACATGCATGCCATAAAGCTGGCTGAAGTCAGCCCGGGTCAGGCTGGCATGCCCGATCAGCACGACGGTCACTGCGACGCCCAGTACCGAGCCGATCTGCCTGATCGCCTGGTTGACCGCGCTGCCCACGCCATACTGGTTCTGCGGCAGCCGCGCGGTCGCAGCGCCGGACAGGGATGGCAATACCATGCCTACGCCGATGCCGCTAAGGATCAGCGCCGGAAACCAGTGCGCCCAGTAGGCGGGCGTCACGCCCGGCACCAGCGCCAGCCAGAGGCCGCTGGCCGCATACACCAGCGAGCCGAGCACGAGGCCCGGACGATGGCCGTGACGGGCGGCGTAACGGCCGCTGATGATGGCGGTCGGCACCACCAGGAGCGGGCCGGGCGTGATGGCGATACCTGCCAGGGGCAGGCTGTAGTGCCAGATCGACGTCATGTAGGAAAAGAAGGCGAAGAACATCATGGCGAATGCCATGGCAAACGAGAGCGTGGCCAGGTTGACCGCGCTGTAGGTACGGTCGTGAAACAGCTTCAGGTCCACCAGGGGATGGCTGGCCTTGCTGGCCCAGGCAATAAACGCAACGAGAGCCACGCCGGCCACAATCGCAAGTGCCGCAATACCCTCACGCGACCAGCTTGCCGATTCATACTGGGTCAGGGCCAATGCAGCAGCGGCGACGCTGGTCACCAGCAGCAGCATGCCGACAAGGTCAATACGCTGCACCTTTCCCGGAATGCGTGATTCACGCAGCACCACCGCGCCGAAGGCCAGCGACACGGCGCCAATCGGCAGGTTGATGTAAAAGGCCCACGGCCAGCCCATGCGGTCGATGACAAAGGAACCCAGGCTCGGCCCGATGGCCGCTGCCAGGCCGCCCACTGCGCCCCAGAGGCTGACCGCCACCGTTCGCTTGTTTTGCGGGAAGGCGTCCAGGATCAGCGACAGCGATGCTGGCGTCAGCAGTGCCGCCCCTACCGCCTGCATCACACGCGCCGCGATCAGGAAGCCGACCGAGCCGGCTGCGCCGCAGGCACCCGAGCCGATGATGAAGATGGCGGCGCCGGTGAGGAAGATGCGCTTGCGGCCATGCACGTCGGCCAGTCCGCCGGCGGGGATCAGCATTGCCGCATAAGTCACGGTGTAGGCGTTCAGCACCCACGACAGGTCGGCTGCCGAGCTGCCGGGAAAACCTTGTCGCAGCGCGCCGAAACCTGCATACAGCACCGTTGTGTCGATTGATACCAGCAGCACCGCGATGCTGGCGATCCAGAACGTGGGCCAGGGCGATGCGGGCGCGTCGGCTTTTGTCGCATTGGCGAGAGAGGCTTGGGTGGTCATTTTCTTTTCCTGGTGGTTCAGACGGTGGTTGGCGCGCGATAAGACGCCGCCTCGGCGGACAGCCTGGCCTTGGTTGTCCGGCTGGTTTCATTGGCCATGACTTCGCCGGCGCCTGCTTCGAGCAAACCCAGCCACACTGGCATGCCCTCTGGCAGCGTGAGCAGTGCCGGCCTGCGCGCAAATGCATAACGCTTACGCGCGCTGCGTTCGGTCGCTGCCCGGGCAAAAGCCGGGCCGAGGCCACGGTTGGCACTAGCGACCGGGATCATTGCTTCCTGCATCTTCATTGCGTGATCCTTTCCTGGATGACCGCTTTTAAAATATGATGAATATCATATTTTTCACCAAAAAAAACGTTCAGAAACGGCAGGCCCGAAACGTCGCTTCAACGCCTGCAATTTATAATGCATAACGCTCAAGCAGCAGTTGCCGATTTGCTTCAAGCACCGCCCGCCCCTCCTCGCCGCCCAGCACACGCGCCATCTGCAAGGCGCCTACCAGCGTGCTGGCAATGAAAGATGCGGTAGCGTAATCGCTTCCAGCCGGCAGCAACGATTCAACCAGGTGGATCAGCGCCCGCACCCGTTCGCGCGCGGATTGACGAATCAGTTCTGACTGGCGCGCCATCTCGGACCCCAGGGCTGCGACCACGCAACCGGACTCGGTGCCATTCATATGCGCTACTGACAGGTAGGTCTCGACCAGGGCGCGCAACGGCGAAGCACCCTTTTTCCGCCGCGCATCCATGCTGCGCTGCAGACTTTCCGAACTCTGCTTGCCTGCATGGCCGATGGCGCTCGCCACCATTTCCTCGCGCGACTGGAAATGCGCATAGAAACCGCCATGCGTGAGGCCCGCCTCCTTCATCACCTCCGCCACGCTGGCGCCGCCGTGACCGGCACGACGGATCGCGCCTGCGGCGGCATCGAGGATGCGTTCGTGAGTCATCTCGCGTTTGCATGGCTTGCCGGTCTGCATGTCAACATGCTCCTGAATATGATAGTCATCATATTATTTATCTCAAGCTGCTTTGTCAAACGCCTTTTCGGGCTGTTCTTGTTGCGAGTCAGCGTCTTGTCTGGTGCAGCAAAACCTTATTGCCCCCAGGCTCCTTGCGGATGTGAAAGCCATGCCTTGCAATCCGCCCATCTGGCGACGACAAGGCAACGACGAAAGGCCGCTTCCAGTAATCGATAAACCTGGAACGGGAACGGCAACCCTGATTTAGCGAGCGGCAGCGGTCAGTCCTCAACGCACAAAGCGCCAGAGACGCCCACGCGCCTGCACGATAAAGTCCACCCACCTTGCATGCCTGTTAATGCCATCTCGTCGGGCATAACGACCACTGACAAGCCAAATCGCTTGTCCCGTCGCAAAACGGGTGTCAAACCGGCTTCGGTTCAGCATGATGTGCCTGCAGTCCAACCGCGAAGGAATTTCAATGCGAACCAAACCCGTCCAATGTGGCTTCCGCTCCGCCCTGGCAGCCGCAAGCCTGCTGATGGCCACCAGCCCGGTGTGGGCAACTGAAGCCGGCTTCAGGCAATTCGACGCCTCCGCCCAAGGCAGGATCCAGGAAGCGATTCATGTCGCACTTTTCTATCCGACGCAAGACAGCGCCAGGGCCATTGCGATGGGTCCCTTCACGCCGACCGTTGCCATCAACGGCAAGCCGGATGCCAGCGTCAAGGGCTTGTTGCTGCTGACCCATGGCACCGGCGGCACCGAGCTCGGGCACCACAGTCTTGCGCAGGCGCTGGCAAGGAACGGCTACCTAGTCGCCGCGATGCGCCACCCTGGCGACAACTGGCAAGACCAGTCGCTGCTTGGCGTACCGGGTGGCTACTACTTCAGCGAGCGGCCCCGTCAGGCTTCACGGGTGATCGATGCGATCTTGCTTGACCCGGAATGGACAGCGCGCATCAAGGTCGACGCCCATGGCCCGCGCGTCGGCGCCGTGGGTCACTCGGCCGGCGGCTACACGGTACTGGCGCTGGCTGGCGGCGTCCCGGATCTGGCGCGCATTGCAAGCCATTGCAAAACGGACAGCAATGACCCCATCTTCTGTTCGATGGGGCGACGAGGGACGAATGCCGCAACCGCGAAAATATCCTTCGAAGGTTTGCAGGATGCGCGGGTGCGGGCAGTGGCCGCGCTGGCGCCGGCGAGTGTGATGTTCAGCGCCCAATCGCTTGCAACGATCGGGATTCCCGCGACTGTCTATGCCGGCGACAAGGACACCTTTCTGGTTCCCCGTTACCATGCCGAGTGGGTAAGGCAGAACGTCGCCAAGGTGGCGTACCACGCGGTTCCCAATGCCGGGCATTACGCTTTCATGGACACGCCCAGCATGCCGATCCCGTCGCCGGATGGTGACCTTCGCGCCAACCCGGAGGGCCTTGACCGGTCCGCCTTCCAGAAACAGTTGGCGACCGAGCTGAACCGGTTTTTTGACAGCGCTCTTCAGTAGCGGTCAACCGTTTCAGGCATAAGGGATTCATGCGCGCCATTCCAATGCAGGCAGCGGCTGCGATCCCTGGCGGAGATCGAATCCTGGCCGGTAAGCGTCCTGCTGCTCTGCCCCGCTTACCGACCAAGTGCGACACCGCCGTTTGCCCGGCTATTTTAAGCGCATCGTCAACCTCCATGCCAAGGTAGCGCATCGTGCTCTGCAGCTTCGTATGCTCCAGAAGAAGTTGGACGGCCCGCAGGTTTTTTGTCCGCCAGCAGATCAGTGTTGCTTTTGTCCGTCGCATAGTGTGGGTGCCATACGAGGATGCATCCAAATCAATTGATTCCACCTAGCGGGCCACGATGCGCGCGTACTGCCGGGTGGACAAATGGGGTGATTTGGCTACCCTGCTCGGAAAAAGATATTGTCCTGAAGCCAAGTGCGCCTTCTCGACCCAGGCTGCGACCGATTGCCGAGTCTGCTCGGTGATCTCGAACTGCACTGGACGGTGCGTCTTGTGCTGCATGACCATGGCGCGCGGCAATTCGGCCTTGCCTTGGGCGACATCCAAGACGCGCAGGCTTACCAAATCACAGCCACGCAACTTGCTATTAATGGCGAGGTTGAAGCGCGCCAAATCACGGGCTTTTTCGGCATGCTGGAGCCTTATCCGGATAGCCCAAATCCCTTTGAGTTTCAATGACGCCTTTTGGCCAACGAGCCTGCCCTTGTTCCAGGGAACCGACACCCGGAATTTTCAGTATGGGAGTTCATAAGAGTCTCTTTCAATAAAAGGACTCCCATTGTGGTCAGGCAAACGGGCGCTCAACGGTCCAAAACAGACCGCTGAATAAGCTTTTTGAAAGGCTGCTTATTCAAATCCTGCACCAATAGCTGGGTGGCATTGGCGCGGCACCCTCCCAGCGGCGTCGAGCGGAAGGCGCCGCGCTGGTCGACCAGCACAACGCGGTAATGGGCCGGATTGAACCACTGCCGCTACTGCGCCGACGCGCCGCTGCCCGTCCCGCCGTGCAGATAGATCACCTGCAGACCGTCGGGGTTGCCGCTTTCCTCCCATTCCCCGAGGCCTCCAGGAACATGGCGCCCGATTAATACCGGTGCGGAATTTGCGCACCACCCAAGGCAATCAATAGGGCAAAAACAAGCGGAACACTGAGCCCCCGAGCAGACTCACCCCGCCCATAAATGCAAGAAACAGAAATATCACGATCAATATGAGACGCCCCAGGCAGCCGCCGCGCCGTGGTCGGCGCGGGCCTGCAGTCTCACCATCGAACACCCCGTCCGGGCGGGCGTGGCGGGCTCTGCTTGCCGCCTCGAGTAAGTCCCTCAAGCTAAGGCCGGGCGGGGCGTACCTGCCGCGCAGATCGATCTCTTCATCGCCGCTCGGTGCCGAGTGTTTTGGACCGCCGCTTGAACCGTCACCGGCCGTGGGCCGTGTCGCCGATGGCGGCACGGGACGCGGCGTTGACCCGGGCGAGGACCCTGGCACGCCTTCCGTCGTCGATGGCGCGGATTGTCCGGGGCGATGGGGCGGCGCGCCAGGCGTCGTGCGAACGGGAGCGTCTTCTGGCTCGCCGAAGCGCGCTCCGCATTGCGGGCACGATGGGGTATCTAGCCAGCGCCCGGGAGTGTGGTTACTGCAGTAATAGCGAACTTGGGCCTCGTGACAAGCTTCGCATTCGCCGGAGGTGGCCTTCGTTGTGCCGCAGCTCGGGCAACGCAGCACTACGCCGCTCATTGCTGGGGATCTCCGGAGTCGAGGGTGCCGGGAGGGGCACCATTTTCGGGTTGTGGAAAGAATTCGTTGATCATGTCGCCTGGAATATGCAATTGGAATATTTGCGGCAAGGCCCCTTCGACCACCCGCACCAGGGACGGCACACGCTCGTAGGGACCGAACTGCTCGCGATTCAAGCGGCGCGACAGCGCCACCGTTGTCAGCAGCGGATGCGCTTCATAGGCAGGGTAGACTGCGTATCGCTCCTGCACATGATCATGGCCCCGCACCATGTGCGTGACCCGCCTGCCTAGCCGGGCGCTCAACGCGCAGAAGTCAGCGAAATCGAGGTAGCCGAACTGGCTGCCGCGCGAGAACCGGTTTGGCATCTTTCTGCGTGCCTTCGGATGCGCACGGCTCCAAACAAAATCCGACAGACATGCCGGATCGTTCCAATCCCCGGTTTCGTCCAAACGTGGATGCAGGTCCGTCAGCGGGAAGCCGCCATGCGCAACGAGCAGTCCATCCGGGAAAAACAGCGCGCGCGGCGAGCGCGCCGTCAGCCTCACCACAAGCTTGCCAGCGCGCTCGATCCATTCGTGCGCAAGGTTGGCGTTTAGAAAGTCAGTGAAATCCGATGGCGATACGCTCGACGCGAACCGGACGCCGTCATAGGACAACGCTTCGTCGTGATTGCCTGCGATAACGCAGACCAGTTCGGGCGCTGAGACGATCAATTCGAAAACACGCAGCAAGACTTCGAGACCGTAACCCTCGTCGTCAAAAAAATCGCCGAGAAAGATAATGCGTGGCGCAGCGTTGCCTTCGATTGCTGCCTGATTGCGGATCTGCGCCAGCGCCGCCTCAAGCGCCGGTAGATCGCCATGCAGATCCCCGATTATCCACAGTGGACCTCCGCTCGCCGGCATGGAAACCCGGATCGCCCGGTCTGCATCGCCTTCCCGGTCGGTGTCGAACAGCATGCCGGGGCCGCCGGATTTATCGAGCAACTTTTCCATCTGTTCGATGGCAGTGTGCATCCGGGCACGGATCGCCGCAGGATTGGCGGCACTGCGAACCGCCTGCCAATCAAGATCGCGCACCTCTATGACCGGCGATGCGACCAACAATTCGGATGTTTTGCCCGTTTCGGCTACTTCAGATCTGGAGCCAGCATCTTCGTCATGGCCAGGCGCATCAAATACCGGGGCAGGCACCGTGTCGACCGGCGCCTCTGCAACAGTGTGGTCGTCAACATTCACGACTGGCGCAGTGTCCGGACGAGCAACATTGTCTTCAGGAGTTTGCATGAGAGTGGCCATTGCCCAGTTCAGCGCGCACGCACCGTGAGCGGCATCTTGACGACGCCTTTCGCCTGACGGCCAACTGCAATCAGATCGCCTTGCCTGAGCAGTGTCGGTGCGGTAATCGTTTTGCCATTGACTAAGGTTTCGTTGATAGTTCCCGCAACCGGCGACACGAACCATTGCCGCCCTGAATTGCGCTCGAGTACGCATTGGCGGTTGTCCCAGAATTCGCCGTCGGGTCCGAACTGGCGCACCAGCACCTTGCCAAGCTCGGTTCGTATGCCGATCCGCACTGAGCGGCCGTCAGGGGCCGTCAGTTCAAGCCCATCGGACACGATAGGCACAGCGGCGGCGCGGGCGTCATCGCTTGCAGTGGGCATGGCCCTGGTGGCGCTTCCCGCCGGGGCTCCTGGAGCCGGGGAACGTGCAGCGGGCGCGGGCGCTGCCGGCTTGGGCGGCTCGGCCTTTGCGCCACGTCCGCTCAAAATAGCACGCAACTCGGCGGCAGTCGGTCTGGCGGCAGGGTCGGGCGACAGACAGCGATGCAGGGCGGCGCTCACCTCGGCATTGCTCGCCGGCGCCTGCATCAGGCCCAGCAGCGCAGGCGGCTTAGCGGCGTACGCCATGACGAGCTTGGCATATTCGCCCGGGTCGTCGCGCCAATAGGGATGTTCGCCCGTCAGCAATTCGTAAAGCATCAGTCCGCAGGTGAAGACGTCCGATGGCAGTCCCGGCACTCCCCCGCGCGTCATGTGCTCGGGCGAACGGTAATTGTCAGTGCCGACATAGCCCTGGTGGCCGTGCCAGGGCGCTCGCCGATCTGCAAGCAGCGAAAAATCCATGTCAATCAGCTTGAGCTGGTAGCCCGAGCTGATTGTCGGATCGCTGATCAGATAGGCGTTTGCCGGTTTCAAGTCTGCATGGACGACTTTGGATGCATGTAAGGCGTCGACGGCCGTTATCAAGACCTTGGCCCAGGTCACGTGACGAGCCCAAACCGCCGGGTCGCGTGCAGGCGCGGATTTCGTTAGCCGGTGCTGCTCACGCTCGGCATCGAGCACTTGCTGCAGATCGGCGCCGTTTTCCACAAACTCATAGGTCTGGAAATAGCATCGCCCACCCCAGACATCCTCAAAGGCATCGAGCTGGCGAACCGCGAAATCTCCAGCCTTGCCGTTGCGCACACGAGCCGAAAGTTCTTTTTGATACGCCACGAAGGCTTCGTACCAAACGACAGTAGGCGCCGGCGACTTGTACTGCTTGAAAAATACCTTCTGGCCGGTACGTATCTGCGCGCCATAGGAAATCGCCATCATGCCCGGTCCGAACACCTTGTTAATGCGATAACCGTGCAGGACGTCGCCGACTTTTAGCTTTTTGGCCATAACCGATGTTAACTTTCAGCAGGAAGAACCCAGCGCTTGCCTACAGCGCAACTGTTTCGGCCGAACGCGACACGCTGGCGGCCAGTTGCTTGAGCGTGGTCCGAAAATTGACCGGGTCCGAAGTGAATTTCTGAAGCGCTTCCTGGGGATTCAGGCCCTCGAATTCGACAACTTCCCATTCGGACTTGTCGATCTGGCTCAAGCGGTCATAGCCTTCGAAATTGGGGGCGAACAGGCTGAGGATCACGCGGTTGGCCATGATCACGTTGGCGACGTCCTGCAGCGAGCCGCCCTTGGCCTCGTTGATGCTCATGGTCTCCTTGAACGAGGCGTCGGTAAAGACGATAACGACGCGTGCCGCATCGCTGCGGTAGCGCCACTTGTTCGGGTCCTCGGTCTGCGAACCTTTGGGCACTGCCTCCATCGACGCGACCTTATAGAGCGCATCGAGAAGCGATTCGGGTTCGTCGCCGCCACCTGCAGCCTGCAGCCTCGACAGTTGCGCCTTGAGCGCGCCGGCATCACGAACAAATTCATTGTCGATAATCCAGGGCAATCCATCGGACTCGGCTGCTTCGATGTCGCGGTAGCCCACGACCTTGCCGCGCCAATCCCTGACCGGCGCAGCGTTGTTTGCGTCCCCCCGATTCAAGGAATCGATGAAGATCTCGATGTTTCCGCGAAGCGCATCGATACAGGGCGCCATGCTGCCGCTTACATCGACAACGAACACCAGGTCGGCGACACCCTTGGTCTTGGCGCGCGTCTGCGGCACGGGTGCGGCTACCGCAGGTTCAGCAACGCCAGCCGATGTCTCCGCGCTAGGAGCAGATTCGTTGATGAGCACTTCGGTTGGGACTTCGGTCGTGCTGGTCGCAGTATCTGCGCCAGGCAGAATTCCCGCCGGCGTAGCGCCAGGCTCGGAAGAAGATGGAATGGAAGAAACTGGGGTAATACCAGGACGCTCAGGAGTGCTCATATTTACCTTTAAAACAGTAAAGCATAGGGATAATCGAAAAATTCGATGGATGGAGCAACAATTTTTTGCCTGGTTGCATCTTGTAGAGAAAGTTCGGCGTAGGCCTTAATTGCAGCTTATAGGCAACAGATCCAAGCCGATGTAGCACAATGTACCGATAATTTATTTTTAGATAATCCCATGAATGTCGCCAGGATTTCTATGCGTACGGTCAACGGCAAATCAGATAACTGGCGCTTAGACACGCAGTCAGCCCTGGGTACAGCCAATTGCCTACTTCTGTCAATGGCTGCCGATCTACTTTGACATTGGCAGCCAACTGCCATACCAATATTAATGTGCTTGCCATATATCAACTCGTTCAAGCGATCTATCCTCAAGTACGAACCGGTTCAAGTTCGGCGTTAAAGTGGAGATTACCGCCGGTCGTCACGAATGCGTTTTACAGCGGACGTTGAACGATTTGATTCAATCGACTGTTATTGGCCGGAAGCCGACCTGATCGCGGGGTAAGGAGAACCGGCCAGCTGCGGCAATCCGAAGCAGCTTTTTCCTGTTGGCGGGCGTTACCATGCAGTACGCAGGAGGCACCTGCGCTCAATGCCGTAAAAGACCCTTGGCGACGAACAGGCTGCGTCTCTCTGATTGAGCGGCCGACTCGAATATCCACGAAGGAGCTTGCCGCTTCGCAGTCCGTGGCGCATGCTGTTTAACTCGGCGCTACACGCCACATCTGCTCCAATATCCACGCCCGGTTAGCAGCCGAGCTCCAGGCGCTCCATGCTGGAAAGGCAACTGGTCGGAAATCAAAGGGGATTCAAATGAGTGCCTATGTGATCTTCGATGTTGAAATCCGTGATGTGCCGAAATAGCAGGAATTCATGAAAGGGGTCAAGCCTGCGCTTGAAGCAGCAGGCGCGCGCTATCTGGCACGAGGCGGCGCCCACAAGGTCTACGAAGACGACTGGCAGCCCCGAAGAATCGTCGTGCTGGAATTTCCGTCCGTGAGCGCATGGGAAGCGTTCTACACCGGCCCTGTCTATCACGGTCTCAAGGCAGTTCGGAATGCATGCAGCTCCACTCGCCTTGTATCGGTCGAAGGACTTTAGTAGCAACGTGGAGCCTGCTGACGCGTGACGCTTCATCCAGCAGGACTTGAAGCGCGAGCAGCCCTTGAAGCCTGGCATGAGGTGAACAAGACGACCGCTGCAAGGCGCCGCAGGCATGCCCACACATCACAGGAGAGTCTAAATGAGCAGCAAGAACACCATCTGTCTTTGGTACGAAGGCGGCGCCCTTGACGCTGCGCGCTTCTACGCGGCGACCTTTCCCGACAGCGCCGTCGGCGCCATCCACCATGCGCCGGGCGATTATCCCGATGGCAAGCAGGGCGATGTGCTTACCGTCGAGTTCACCGTCGCCGGCATACCCTGCATCGGCCTCAATGGCGGCTCGCATTTCAGGCACAGCGAGGCTTTCTCCTTCCAGATCGCAACCGACGACCAGGCCGAGACCGACCGGCTGTGGAATGCACTTGTGGGCAATGGCGGCCAAGAAAGCGCCTGCGGCTGGTGCAAGGATCAATGGGGCATTTCATGGCAAATCACGCCGCGTGCCCTGCTGGCAGCGGTTACCGATCCCGACCGCGCAGCGGCAAGGCGGGCATTCGAGGCGATGATGACCATGAAGAAGATCGACATCGCCGCAATCGAGGCGGCACGGGCGGGACGGTAGAATCCTGCCGCTGGCCTGCCGGGTTCGGAAGGCTTGTTCAAACACATGAACCATGCCCGAAGCGGCTTCGTGAGGAATAAAAGCAGCTGATAATTGCGCCCATGAGTCTAGTCGGCGTTCCCGCCGATGCCAAGCGCAAGTCGGGCACACACACATGCCACACCGGAGCATCACGCATCACGGCAAAAGCAAGCTGACGGTCTGCCGAACGAGAGCAGCCGCGGAGTAACGCTTCGGCACCTGGCGGTATTACCAGTCTGCCTCCTTCGTGCAAGACGACCAGGAACGGAATTTCACCCACTTCACGCCCTTTATGGAAATTGCGCCACTACCGGAAAATGAAGCCGAACGCCTGGATAATCTCTACAGCTACGACCTGCTCGACACGCCGCTCGACCCGGTCTTCGACGACATTGCATCACTGGCCGGCAAGATCTGCGGCGTGCCCTATGCGCTGATTACCCTGGTGGACGCGGACCGGCAGTGGTTCAAGGCATCGTATGGATGGAAACACGGGCGGGAGACCTCGCGCGAAATCAGCTTCTGCAGCCACGCCATCCTGCAGGGGGATGTGTTCCACGTGCCGGATGCCAGTGCCGACAGCCGCTTTGCCGACAATCCGCTGGTGACAGGCGATCTGGCCATCCGGGTCTATGCGGGCGTGCCGCTGGTCAGCGAGGAAGGCTACCGGCTGGGCACGGTATGCGTGCTGTCGGACCAGCCTGCGACGCTGTCGGACTGGCAGCTGGAGTCGCTGCGCCAGCTGTCGCACGTGGTGGCCTCGCTGATCAAGACAAGGAAGCGCGACGCCCGCATGCAGTTCATGGCGAAGGTGCTGGACCAGATTCCCGACGAGATCATGCTCGCAGACGCTCACAGCCTGCGCTGCGTCTATGCCAACGCCGCCATGGAACGCACCGCTGCTAGCCTGGGCACGAACGTCAGGGAAGGCACCCTTGCCGAGGTGGTGGCTGCGGCGCCGGGATCTACGGCAGAGCGGCTGCTCGATGAAGTGCGGTCCGGCCGGATTGCCCGGGCAGTGGTCGAGCTGGAACGGCCGCGCGAGCCGGATGGCGCCACGCAGGCCGAGCAGCTCGAAATGCGCCTACAGCGGCTGCGCTTCGACAAGTTCGATACCATCATCTCGGTCGGCCATGATATTTCGGAGCGCAAGCATGCTGAGCAGGTCAGGCAGGGCCTACAGGCGGAACTCGAAAGCCGCAACCGCCAGCTGTCACGCGCTTACAACCAGCTTGATGACGAGCTGAAGCTAGCGCGGGAAACCCAGCTCCACTTCCTGCCGCCACCACGCTGGATAGGCAACACCCGCTTCGACTGGCTGTTCAGGGCGTCGCATTACCTAAGCGGCGACATCTTCGATTACTTCAATCTTAACGAACGCTATGCCTGCTTCCACATCATCGATGTGTCGGGCCATGGCGTGGCAGCGGCCCTGCTGGCGCTGGATGTGCAGCGCCAGCTGTTTTCCTATCGCTCCGAAGCGCTCAAGGTGCTGCGCAGGCTAGACTACAACCTGGGCGCGGCCGCGCCACGGGTGGTCCAGGAATTCAACCGCCTGTTCTATCGCGCCAATCCGACCAGCATGTACTTGACCATGGTCTATGGCCTGATCGACGGGCAGACCGGCGAGGTGGCACTGGTGCAGGCGGGCCATCCGCATCCCATGGTCTGGCACCAGAACAACGCCAGCCTGCAGGTGATCGGCAATGGCGGCCTGCCGATCGGCATATTGAAAAAGGCCGGCTTCGAGGTGCTGCGGCTGCGCCTCGACCCGGGTTCGCGGCTGTATCTGTATTCGGATGGCATCACCGAGTCCGAAAACAGTTATGGTGTCGAATTCGGCACGGAAAGGCTGGCACAGCTGCTGCGCCGCGAGGCTGGCGCGCCGCTGCAACAGGTCAAGTCCACGCTGGAGTCGGCGCTGCTGGAATGGAATCCGGACCCCGCCGCCACCAAGGACGACATGACCTTCCTGGCGCTGCAATACAGCGCCGCCCATCGAGATCAACCCCCTGTTCAGCGAGCCTGACTGCCATGACCGACCCCATTACGCCATCGATGACCCAGTCCGCCGACAAACCGGTGAGGCGCGCCAGCTTCATGTTCGAGGCAACGTTGGAAGACGTCTCGCGCGTGGCCCAGGCGCTTCGTTTTTTCATTCCGCCGGAAGTGCCGGAAGAGGCCAAGTCGGAAATGGAAATAGGCGTAGTCGAGGCCATGACCAACATCGTCAAGCATGGCTACGGCAGTAGCGAGCATGGAGTGATCGAGGTGAGTTACAGCTTGTCGGCAGGCGTGATCACCATCGAACTGCGCGACCAGGGCAAGCCCATCTCCAGCGAAATGCTGTTCGGCGGCGATGATGCCGTGTTCGACTTCAATCCGCAGGACATCGACAGCCTGCCCGAAAGCGGCATGGGCATGTCGCTGATGAGAAATACGTTCGACCAGATCGATTACGAGTCCGCCAATGGCAGCAATCTGCTGCGCATGGTGAAACACGTGCAGGCGCTGCCTGGCAACGAATAGGGCCTCGGCATAACCAGGCGCGTATTCCATCCGGGAAGCAGGGAAAATTTCGATCCCGTCAAGCGTCGTGCAGGTTTTGCACCAGACCCGTGTGGATTTCTGAGACAGTAATGTGGACCTGATGTCTTCTCCGGCATCCGCCAGTCAAGGCCGCTCGCAGGCCAAGTGCCCCCCTATGGGAGGACGACCTGCAACGGCCTGCCCGCCTGAACGCTACGGGGAACCTAATTGGCATTCTATTTTGAGAAATTTGAAGGTCGCAGGCCGCCTCCTCCACTGCCGCATTCACCCGCCATCGAACTGGTCTGGCAGTTCCTGGCCGTCATCGCCGTGGTGCTGGGCGCAAACTACATCCGCTGGCGCTGGATGGAATCTCTCAATGTCGATGCCCTCTGGTTCGCCATCCCGCTGGCACTGGCCGAAACCCTGGCCTACATCGGCCTGGTGCTGTTCACCATCAATCTCTGGAAGGTACAGGACACGCCGCGCAGCGCGCCGCCGGCCACGATAGCGGAGTGCACCGGCAATGCGTCCGGCGAAGAGCGGCCGATCGCGGTGGATGTCTTCATCACCACCTATAGCGAAGACGAGGAGCTGGTGCGCATCTCGATACGCGATGCTAAGGCAATACGTTACCCGCATCCGCTGGACCTGAAGATCCATGTGCTCGACGATGGCAAGCGCGCGCTGATGCGGCAGGTCGCCGCCGAGGAAGGCGTGAACTACATCACCCGCGCCAGCAATATCGGCTTCAAGGCCGGCAACCTGCGCAATGCGCTGGAAAACACCGGCGGCGACTTCATTATTATCTGCGACGCCGACACTCGGCTGTTCCCGACCATACTGGAACATACGATGGGCTACTTTCGCGACCCGGACGTGGCCTGGGTGCAGACGCCGCAATGGTTCTTCGACATCCCAGAAGGCACGCCGCTGCCGGACTACCTGCAGCAGTCGCTGGGCCGCCCCGGCCGCTGGCTGGGCCGCGCCGTCGAAAGGGTATTCGGCCGGGTGCCGGTCGGACGCGACCCCTTTGTCAACGACCCCAAGATGTTCTATGACATCCTACTGCGGCGCCGCAACTGGGCCAATGCCGCCTTCTGCTGCGGCGCCGGCTCGCTGCACAGGCGCGAGGCAGTGATGCAGGCTGCGCTTCGGGCGTTTGCGCTCAGCGTGGACAAGGAGGTCAGCAAGTATGCCAACCAGATTCCCGATGCGGCCATCCGGGCCGACTTCAGCGACGCGATGCGTACCCAGGTCGTGCTGGAAACCGAGTTCACGCCCTACAAGTTTCATGTATCGGAAGACATTTATACCTCCATCGTGCTGCACAACGATATCGACCGGCGCTGGAAGTCGGTGATGCATCCGGAAGTGGAATCGAAGATGCTGTCGCCGCAGGACCTGCTGTCATGGATGATCCAGCGCTTCAAGTATGCCGGCGGCACGCTGGACATCTTCTTCCGCGACAATCCGCTGTTCCGCGGCCGCATGAGCTGGCCGCAGCGGCTGATGTACCTGTCGACCTTCTGGTCCTATTTCGGCTGCGTATGGAACATCGTCTTCCTAGCCGCGCCCATCATCTATTTCTTCACCGGCATCGCGCCGCTGTCCAGTTATTCCACCAGCTTCTACTGGCACGCGGTGCCCTTCATCGTCGCCACCGAACTGGCCTTCATGTTCGGCATGTGGGGCGTATGGCAGTGGGAAGGCAAGGCGTCCTACCTGTCCTTCTTCCCGATCAATGCACGTGCGCTGTGGACCGTGCTGAAGGGCGAGAAGATCAAGTTTCCGGTCACGCCCAAGGAAAGGCAGGAAGGTAATTTCCTGCCACTGGTGATACCGCAGATCGTGGTGGCGGCGCTGACGGCGGCCGGCGCGGTGTATGCCGGCTACCGGGTATTCGGCATGGGCCTGCACAATGAGCTGCCGGCGCTGCTGGTGAACCTGGTCTGGAGCGCTAATAACATCTTCGTGATGATCCCCATCATCCGCGCCGCCCAGTGGCAGCCGCCGGAAGAAGCGGCCGAGCCGTCCAATAACGAACAACAACAGGCCCATCCCGTATGACAGAAAACCTGGTCAAGGCGCGCAGCACCATCGTTTTTATCATTGCCCTGCTGGTGGCCACCATGCTGGCCGTCTGGATCGAGCGCGAAAGCGCGCGCCATGCCGGCGAGGAAAACCCCGCCGCGTATTCTGCCAAGCCGGCCATTACCGCCAGCAGCGACCTGCCGGCCCTGCCCAAGGCGCAGCCGCTGACGCCGCAGGAGCGGGACATGGCCCGGCTTGCGTGGAAATACTTCGAGAACAATACCAATGCTACAACTGGCCTGGTCAATTCGGTGCAGGACTATCCGGCCGCCACCATGTGGGATACCGCGTCCTACCTGCTGGCGTTGGTGTCGGCCTCGAGGCTGGCACTGCTGCCCCAAGAAGAATTCGACCGGCGCATGACGCAGGCGCTGCGTTCTCTCGCGAAGATGCCGCTGTACGACAATGCGCTGCCCAACAAGTCCTATGACGTCAAGACGCTGGCCATGGTGGACTATGCCGGCAAAGAAACGCCGAAGGGCATAGGCTGGTCGGCCATCGACATCGGCCGGCTAATGGTGCCGCTCAATATCATTGCGTGGCGCTATCCGCAGCATACGGGGCTGGCTCGGCAGGTGATTAGCCGCTGGGACACCGGCCGGCTGGCGCAGAAAGGCCATCTGTACGGCATCTCGCTGGCGCCCGATGGCAGCGCCCAGCTGTTGCAGGAGGGCCGCCTGGGATATGAGCAATACGCGGCCAAGACCTTCTCCCTGCTGGGACTGGATGTGCATGCCGCGCAGGACTACCTGCCCCAGCTCGCCTTGGTCGACATTTACGACATCGGCGTGCCCTATGACCGGCGCGATCCGAAGAAATACGGCGCCGGCAACTTTGTGGTAAGCGAACCCTATATGCTGGACGGCCTGGAATTCGGCTGGGACAGCACCTCGCGCGAGCTGGCATGGCGGGTCTACCGGGCCCAGGAACAGCGCCACAGGAAGACCGGCAAGCTGACCGCGGTCACCGAAGACCACCTGGACCGCGCGCCCTACTTCCTCTACAACGCCGTCTACAGCGGCGGCAAGGCCTGGAACCCGGTCACTGAAAAAGGCGCCAGCATGCCGGAGCTGCGCACCATGAGCGTCAAGGCCGCCTTTGGCTGGCATGCGCTGTACCGGTCCGCGTACACCACGCAGCTGGTGGAAGCGGCTGCGCCGCTGCATGACAAGGACAAGGGCTTCTATGCCGGCCTCTATGAGGAAGGCGGCGCGCCGAACAAGGCCATCACCGCCAATACCAATGCGGTGGTGCTGGAAAGCCTGGCGTTCATCGCGGGCGGCAAGCTGCTGAACCTGCAGGAAGGGGGCGCGAATTGAAGGCAGGCTTCGCGCGGCTCCTGCTGGCAGCGGCACTGTGCAGCCCGCTGCTGGCCTCGGCAGCGCAGTGCGGCCATGGCACGATGCCGGCGGAACGCTATGCGCAACGGGCCGGCGCGCTGACCGAGCAGGAACACAACATGGCCCGCATCGCCTGGAAATATTTCGAGAACAATTACCAGCCGCAGACGGGCCTGGTCAATGCGGTCGACAGCTATCCTTCTACAACGATGTGGGACACCGCTTCCTACCTCGGCGCGCTGGTGGCAGCGCATGAACTGGGGCTGGTGAACCGGCAAGTGCTGGATGAACGCCTGGGCGCCATCATCAGGACCTTCAACGCCATGGGGTTCTTCCGTGACGAGCTGCCCAACAAGGTCTATAACGCCAAGACCATGGAAAAGGCCGACTATGCCAACAAGCCGGGCGAGATCGGCTTTTCCGCAATCGACCTCGGCCGGCTCCTGATATGGCTGCAGATCATCAAGGACCGGTATCCGCAGCATGCCGAGGGCATCGACCGCTTCGTGATGCGCTGGAAGTTCGACAACGTGGTGGACCGCAACGGCATGCTGTATGGCGCCTCGCTGTCGCCGGAACAGAAAGTGCAGTATGTGCAGGAGGGCCGCCTGGGGTATGAGGAGTATGCGGCCCGAGGCTTCGACCTGTGGGGCTTCGGCACGGCGCAAGCGTCGGCGCCGGAGCCTTATGAAACCATACCGATCTACTGCATCGAGATTCCCTACGACAGCCGTGACCCACGCAAGTATTCCCAACACAACTACGTGGTGTCGGAAAGCTATGTGCTGGATGGCATCGAGTTCGGCTGGGCCACCGGGCCAGAGGCGGCCAGCGCCGGCATGCGCGGCGCCCACTGGCGGCGCGATTTCGCCAACCGCGTCTACCAGGCGCAGGAAAACCGTTACCAGGCCACCGGCATCCTGACCGCGCGCAGCGAACACCAGCTCGACCAGGAACCCTATTTCGTCTATGACACCGTCTATACCGATGGCTACCCCTGGAACACCATTACCGAGCCCGGCAAGTATGTGCCGCAGTTCGCCGCGGTGTCATTGAAGGCCGCGCTGGGCATGTGGGTGCTGTGGAAGTCGGACTATACTGACCGGCTGTTTGCCTATATCGCGGACAAGCATGAAAAGGACAAGGGCTATTACGAAGCCATGCTGGAAAGCGGCAAGGGCCCGATCAAGGCCTTCACCGCCAACAACAACGGCATCATGCTCGAAGCCCTGCTGTACAAGGTCAAAGGCACCTTGCTTGCGCCAGGCAAACAGCGACGCGGCCTGTGGGAGCAGCATGCGGCGAAAGTCTATGGCGCCGATGTCAGGACCCGCTTCGGCGGTCCGCCACAGCCGGTGGCAGCCGACAGCGGCGCCTGCGGCAAGGGCGTGCCATGCTGATACGGCGTCTGCTGCTGGGCGGCGCGCTGCTAGCGGCGGCGCTGCTTGCCGGCTGCGGCCTGGTGTCGCGCCAGATCACGAAAGCCGGCGATTACGCCGAGCATGCCGGCGGCGTCGGCCGCTATGGCAGCCTGAGCGAGAAGGAGCTGCAGTGGGCCAAAGTGGCCTGGCGCTACTTCGAGAACAACACCAATCCTCAGAATGGCCTGGTCAATGGCAGCGACCGCACGCCCAGCTTTTCGATGGCGCACATGGGCGACTACCTGGCGGCGCTGACGGCGGCGCGCGAACTGGGCCTGGTCAACGAGCGGGAATTCGACGAGCGCCTGTCGAAGGTTCTGGCCTTCCTGCAGGGCATGGACATGTCCGAGGCCAGCATTCCGGCCAAGGTCTACAACACGCTGTCGGGCAAGATGGTCAACTATGCCAATCAGCCGGCCGACATCGGCTGGTCGGCGGTTGAGACCGGCCGCCTACTGACCTGGATGAAGATCGTTGCCCTGCGCTATCCGCAGTACGAGGAATACCTCGACAAAGTCGTGTTCCGGATGAACTTCTGCCAGGTCATCGATGACTGCGGCATCCTGCATGGCCTGGCGCTGGAGAATGGCAAGCGCAACCGCTACCAGGAAGGCCGGTTGGGCTATGAGCAGCTGGCCGCCGGCGGCTTTGCCGCGTGGGGATTCGAGGCGCGGCGCAGCTGGCGCGGGCCGGAACTGGAAACCGTGAACATCTATGGCGTGCCGGTGCGTTATGACGGCCGGGAATCACGCCTGAGCGGCGTGCAGACGCCGGTGCTGACTATGCCTTATGTGCTGATGGGCATGGAGTTCGGCTGGCGCTATCCGGGCCAGGCCGCAGGCGCCAGCAGCGAGGATGCCGACTTCAGGAAGATGGCCGATGCGGTCTACAAGGTGCAGGAGATGCGCCATGCCAGGGAAGGCGTGCTGACCGCGCGCACCGAGTACCAGATCAAGGAGCCGCCTTACCTGGTCTACGATGCGGTGTTTGCCGCCGGCTATCCGTGGAACACGGTTGGCCCGGACGGCAAGGAATATGAAAAGCTGGCCATGGTCTCGACCCGCGCCGCATTTGGCTTGTGGGGACTGTGGCCGACGGCTTACACCGACCTGCTGATGACGTCAGTGCAGACGCTCTACAGCCCGGAGCGCGGCTGGTACGACGGCCGCATGGAGAAGAGCGGCGCGCCGCAGGAAGGCATTTCGCTTACCACCAATGCCCAGGTGCTGGAGACGCTGCTGTTCAAGGTCAAGGGCCAACTGCTGCCGGCGGCAAGCAACGGACGCTATCTGCGCCGGCAGACCGGCAACCCGTTCGACCGGCCCAATCGCTGCTTCCCCGGCGAGCGGCTGGCCTGTGCCGACCCGGGTGCGAGGTCGCTGCCGGCAGCGCTGCGCCCGGCGGCCGTGGCCCGATGAGTGCCGGCATGGGAGCGATGAGGCAGCGGCCGTGCAGATGCGATCCCGGATCCTGCTGATGGGCGCCCTGGCATGCGCTCTGGCGCCGCTGGCCGGCATGGCCGAGGAGGTCAACCGCGCCGGCGCCTTCCCGTCGCCGATCCCTTCGTGGGAAACATCGCGCGGCACGCCGGCCGACCGCGCGCCGCCGGCGCCGCTGGAACCGGCGGCGGAAGAGGTCAAGCGCCTGCGCCTGCGGCTGGCGATGGATGTGCCGCTGCGTACCACCGAGGGCGGCTTTAAGGGATCGGGCTTCCAAGGCTCGCCCGCTGTCTCGCCCACCCTGCAGGCCGAGCTGCGCTACAACCCGCACAGCTACTGGTTTGGCGGCGTGACCTTCTACCGGTATCTGATGGGCGACCGGCAGCGGCCGTGGAATCCGGACTTCACCTATACCTTCGGCTATGACGACTGGCACCCCGACACCTTCAGCTTCACCTACAGCAATTACGGCGGCAACCGGCTGTTCCCCGACCGTACCGTGCCGCGCGGCCAGCTGCCCGAGCAGCACACCCGCTTCAGCCAGGGTCAGTGGTCGGTCGGCTACAAGTTCGCGCTGCCGGAAGTGCTGCGCCCCCTGCTGCTGATCGATGACAGGCATCAGCTCGGCTGCAGCATCAATGCCAACCTGACGCCACGCTACACCGACCTGAAATCGCGTTCCGTGCAGTCAGGCAAGCGTTCGGCCTCGCTCGGGTGCCGCTATTCCACGCCGTCGAACTGGTATGCCAACGTCACGCTGTTCTACTACCCGGACCGCAGCCAGCAGCAGCCGTGGGACCCCGACTTGTCCTACGGCTTTGGCTACTTCGACTGGCATCCTGGCACGATATCCATCCAGTACAACAATTATTCCGGCAACCGCTACCCGTGGCACAGCCGTTCGCCAGGCCAGGGCGCGCCGCGCAACGGCAGCATCTCGATCTCCTGGTCGCATGCATGGTAGAGCGGCGCCGGGTCGCAGACAGACAAACCACACACTACAAAGAGGACCAATATGGACATCATCAATGTCAGCCGCGAGCAGAACGTGGCCATCATCCGACCCGCGACAAAGCGGCTCGACAGCGCGGTGGCGCCGGCGTTCAAGGAAGCCGTGCTGAAGCTGGTGCAGGAAGGCGACAAGCGCCTCGTGCTGGACCTGGAAGGCGTCGACTTCATGGATTCCAGCGGCCTGGGTGCGCTGGTGTCGGTGCTCAAGGGTTTGGGCGGCAGCGGTGCGCTGGGCGTGTGCAATGTGAAGGGCGGGGTGCAGAGCCTGTTCAAGCTGACACGCATGGACAAGGTATTCGCCATCAGCGGCAATCTGGCCGAAGCCGTGCAGAAGGCTGCCGCCTGAAGTAGCCGACAGCCAATAGCCGGCAGCGCCCTATTTCCCTATCCAGACCGAGTTGTACTGGGCCGTCCCCTGCTGTCCGCCGTAATAACCCGGAAAGAGCAGCGCCGAGCCGATATTGTCCCCGTACCAGGCATTCATCATCAGCTTCATAGGTGCGCTGATGGCAGCCGCGGCGCGCCGCACTTCCACCCACTGGCCGGCATCATTCATCACATGCCAGACGATCACATCGGGCTGCCAGCTCACGCTGTAGCGGCGGCTGGCCTTGTAGGGATCGATGCCCATGGCCCGCAAGTCGATGTCCTGCGGATGCTGCTGCCCGGCGATCCAGTAATTGGTATGCAGCAGGCCGCTGCCGCCGACGAACTCGATGTCAATCTCGTAATGGGAGGCAGTGGAAGCCACGCCGTCATACAGAAAGAAGGAACTGACCGTGCCCGGCACGGCCGACGGCTTCATATCCACCACGAAGGCGCCGTGTTGCCAGAAATTTTTGGTTCTGATCTCGGCGCATTTGCCGGAATTGCCGCTGAAGCCCAGATTCAGCAGGCTCTTGCCTAGATGGACATCCTGGTTGGAAAAGGTGCAGCCGAACGGCGGACCGTTGACCCAGGTCGCGATCTGCCACGCGCTGCTCAGGGCGCGGCCATCGAAATCGTCGAAAAATACCTGGGTCGTCTCTGCGTTCACGCTGTTGGAAAGGCTGGCAAGCGCAAGCAGGCAGCCGCCGATCAATTTTCTTGCAAGGATCTTCATGGTCAACCGTGTCTGGATATTCCGGCAACCGATAGGCTTTTGCCAATTAGTTGCTGTATAGGAATATTCTAGCCGGTTTTAGTTGACTATGAGAAACATTTTAATGTGATCTGTTGTCGGACAGACCCGATGCCGACGGCCGGTCCGGCGTCGTCGTGTACGCCCATTGCGCGGCTGCGCCTCAGTGCGGCACCAAGTTAAATAGGAATTTTTTCCGCACCATTAACCAGCAGGCCAGCAGCGACAGCACGTGGATTGCAGTGTTGATCCAGACATTGTCCAGCGCCGGCAGCGGCGAATTAAACACCAGCAGTACGACGAACAGGTGCATGAAGAACACATACATCGATTCCTGTCCCAGCGGGATGAACAGCCAGCCGAGGCCGCGATGGATCGGCTTCCAGGCCACGGTCAGCACAGCCATGGCGGCAATCAGTAGGCAGGTGATGTTGAGGATGCGGCCCGGTCCCAGCTTGTATTTCAGGAAGAAGGACTGGTAGGCGGCATTGAACATCTCCGGCGCAATGAAATGCAGCCGGGTCCACGCCGGCAGCTGGTCCAGCGGGTGGTTCAGGGAAAACAGCGCCAGCATCAGCGACAGCAGCATGCACAGCGCAATCAGCACGCGGCCCGCGGCGGTGGCGAAAAAGTCCATCACCAGCTGGCGGTGAAAGCCGGCCACCACGCCATGCACGAACAGCAGCTGCCAGGCCAGCACCGGAAAGGCATATTCGAACTGGGCCACGGTCAGCTGGATCTCGGCGGTGCCGGGCTCGGTTTCCGGCGCCAGGTAATTAACCAGGTAGGCCACCCAGCTCGCCAGCAGCAGCCAGCCGGTCAGCCGCCTGTCCAGGGCCCAGAAGATGATAGGTGTGAGCAGGAACAGCACCACGTACAGTCCGACGATCTGGAACTGGTGCGGGCTGGCTGCCAGCACCAGCACATGGAACAGGTTGGACAGCAAACCTTCCGAAAGGCTGGGATAGAGAGGGTACAGCGTGCCGCTGACTGGGTCGGTAAACGTGGTCAGCGACGTCATGTCCAGCCACGGCACTAGCCGCAGCAATGCCACCAGGCCAGCCGCGATGACAGCGGTCTTGTACAGCGTCCATGCCCTTGAGAAGAGCTTGATGGTGCAAGCGCCGAGGCCGTCGCCGCGCAGCTTCTTGCCATAGACTGCGCCGGTGACAACGCCCGACAGCAGGATGAACATCTCGGCCGACGAGACCACGCCCACGCGTTCCCAGCCTACCAAGGACATCCATGAAAAGAAGTTGAAGTGCGATGTGAACAGCAGCACGAACACCAGGCCGCGCAGGAAGTCGATGCGCAAGTCGCGTGTCCAGCCCCGGCCGTCATAACGCCAGTAAGCGGATCGGGCTGCCGGCGCTGCGCTGGGCATCGCCTGGCCAGGGGCGGGAAGGTGGGCTGAGGTCATTCGGGCACGTTGGGTTAGGTTCGAAGTCAGAGCCTTGCACGCTGAGCGGCAGTGGCCAGACTAGACGATGCGACGCGGCAGCATGTTGCGTCTTTCGGCCTCGCCGGCAGGGCGGGCTTAATCCATGGCAAGCCGCGCGCATGCCGCGCAGCCGCCTGCAGCGGCGGAGAATGCGCGGGGATTGCGGCAGCGCGTCCATGCGCATGAGGCATCTGCAGTATGCTGCGACGCACAGGACGAGCGAGCCGCCCGGCCCACCATTGCAGAGGAAGGATGACCAGCATGAGAACCACGGTGCCCAAAATACTGGCTTTTGCGGGCAGTGCCCGCAAGGCTTCCCTGAACAAGCGGCTGGTGAGGGTCGCGGCCGAAGGCGCGCGGCGCGCCGGAGCCGACGTGACCGAAATCGACCTGCGTGACTTTCCGGTGCCCATTTATGACGGAGACCTGGAAGCCGAGCAGGGCCTGCCGCCGAAGGCGCGCGAACTGCGGCAACTGCTGGTGGAACATCAGGGTTTCCTGATCGCCAGCCCGGAATACAACGGCTCGATTCCCGCGCTGCTGAAGAACCTGATCGACTGGACGTCGCGCGCCGTGGACGGCCAAGACGGCCTAGCGCCCTACCGCAACAAGGTAGCGGTACTGATGAGCGCCTCGCCCGGCAGCTATGGCGGGCTGCGCGGCCTGGTGCATGTCAGGGCCATCCTCGGCAACATCGGCGTGATCGTGCTGCCGGAGCAGCTGGCGGTGGGCAAGGCGCACGAGGCCTTCAGCCTGGACGGCAGCATGCAGAATCCGAAGATGCAGGAATCGGTAGAGACCCTCGGCCGCACGCTGGCCACCACGCTGGCCAGGCTGCACGGCATCAACTTGTACGAGGAGCCGGCGGAGCGCCGGCATGATCCGGGCCGCCTACCTTAACCCCTTCAGGCTGCGGACGCTGCACCGGCAAGCCGTCGAGCGCGGCCAGCAAGGGGCTGGCGGCGTCGGCGATGCGGTCCAGGCTTTGCTCGCGCAGGCCGGCCAGATCGGCCGCAGCGCCACCACCTTCACCGATGCCGGCCCAGCGCAGCAATGCATCGCAGGCCCCGGGCAGGTCGAACAGGCCATGCAAATAGGTACCGAGGACCTGGCCATCTTCCGAAACCGCGCCCTCGGCCTTGCCTTCGATGAAGAAGGCCGGTCGCGCCAGCGCCGGTCCGCTTGACCGCCCCATGTGGATTTCATAGCCGGCCACCGCCGCCTCGGCAAAGGCGCAACGGCCGTGCACCTGCGCCAGCCGCTTGCTCCGGGTCAACGTGGTGTCCAGGGCCAGCAGGCCCAGGCCCGCGCTGCTGCCGGCCGCGCCTTCCACGCTCTCCGGATCATGCACCGCCATGCCCAGCATCTGGAAGCCGCCGCAGATGCCGATCAGCCTGCCGCCATAGCGCAGGTGGCGTAGCAGCGCCGGCTGCCAGCCCTGCGCCTGCAGCCAGGCCAGGTCGGCGCGGGTATTCTTGCTGCCGGGCAGGATCACTAGGTCGCAGGTCGGCAGCGGCTGGCCCGGCCCGACGAAGCGCAGGTCCACGCCGGGATGGGCGCGCAGCGCGTCGAAGTCGGTATGGTTGGATATGCGCGGCAGCGCCGGCACCGCCACCCGGAAGCTGCCGCCGGCCCGCTGCTCGGGCTGCACTGCGTCTTCCGCGTCCAGGAACAGGCCGTGCAGATAGGGCAGAACCGCCAGCACCGGCTTGCCGGTCCGCTCTTCTAGCCAGTCCAATCCCGGCTCCAGCAGGCCGATGTCGCCGCGAAAGCGGTTGATCACGAAGCCGACGATGCGCTCACGCTCGCTGGCCGACAGGCAGTCCAGCGTGCCGACCAGGTGCGCGAACACGCCGCCGCGGTCGATGTCGGCCACCAGGATCACCGGGCAGTCCACCGCCTCGGCAAAGCCCATGTTGGCGATGTCGCGGTCGCGCAGGTTGATCTCGGCCGGGCTGCCGGCGCCTTCGACGATGATGGCGCCGTATTGCCGGCGCAGCCGGTGGTAGGAAGTTAGCACCGCTTCCATTGCCAGCGGCTTGTAGCGATGGTAGTCGCGGGCATGCATGTCCGCGCGCGGCTGGCCGTGGATGATGACCTGGGCGCCGGTGTCGCTGCAAGGCTTCAACAGCACCGGGTTCATGTCGGTATGCGGCGCAATGCCCGCGGCCAGCGCCTGCAGCGCCTGGGCCCGGCCGATCTCGCCGCCATCGGCGGTGACGCCGCTGTTTAAGGCCATGTTCTGCGGTTTGAATGGCGCCACTGCAATGCCGCGCCGCGCCAGCAGCCGGCACAGCGCGGCCACCACGGTGCTCTTTCCGGCGTCCGAGGTCGTGCCCTGCACCATCAGCGTGTGGAAGGGAAAGCTCATGGCCGGCCCGGCGCGGCCGCATGCCACTGTTCCACCAGCCGCGCAATCTGCGGCAGGCCGCGGCGGATCGCCGCCGGTCCGGGCGAGAGGATGTCGGGCGACTTGATCTCGAACACCATGCCGTTGCGGATGGCCGGGATCGTCTCCCAGCCCGGCCGCGCAGCCAGCGTCTCGGGCCGGAACTTCTTGCCGCACCAGGAGCCGATGATGATGTCGGGCGCACGCCGCGCCACCTCGGCCGGGTCAGCGATGATGCGCTGCCGGGCTTCGCGGTGCAATGCCAGGTCGGCGAAGGCATCGGCCCCGCCTGCAATCGCTATCAGTTCCGATACCCAGCCGATGCCGCTGATCAGCGGCTCGTCCCATTCCTCGAAGTACACCAGCGGCCGGGTCGGATGGCGTTTGGCACGCGCCGCCACCAGTCCAATCTCGAGTTGCAGCGCGCCGGCCAGCTGCTCGCCCTGCATGCGCCGGTCCACCAGCGCCGCCAGCGTGCGCACCATCTGCAGGATGCCTTCGACGCTGCGCTGCGAAAACAGGTGGACCTCGACGCCGGCGGCGGCAAGCGCATGGCACATCTCTGCCTGCAGGCTGGAATAGGCCACCACGAGGTCCGGCTGCACGGCCAGGATGCGGTCGATGCGGGCGCTGGAAAAGCCGCTGATCTTCGGCTTCTCGCGGCGCGCCTGCGGCGGATAGACGCTGTAGCCGGAAATGCCCGCCACCAGGTCCTGCGCGCCGATCGCGTACAGGGTTTCCACCGCCTCGGTGGACAGGCAGGCGATGCGGCGATAGTGGCTCATGGCTGCCTGCTCCGCTTGCCGCGCGCCTCGTCGAGGCGCTCGCACAGTGCGGCGGTGCCGTCCAGGATGCGCGGCCCCGGGCGCACCAGCTGGTCGGCATCGATGGTGACGAGGTTATCGCGCCGCGCCGCCAGCAGCGAGGGATACTGCTTCCACGCTTCCAGGCCGGCGCTGTCCTTGTCAGGCCGGTTGCCCGAGACGATCACTTCCGGGTTTTCCTTCAGCACCGCCTCCACCGTCACCGTGGGCGCAGTCACCGGCAGCGCCGCGAAAATGTTCTGGCCGCCGCAGAGGCGGATCGCGTCGCTGGCGGTATGGCTGCCGTTCAGGGTATAGAGCGGCCGGTCCCATACCTGGTAGAACACCTTGACCGGCGGCCGGCTCGCATAGCTGGTCTCGATCGTGGCGAGGCGGCGCTCGAAGGCGTCGGCGCCGCGCCCGGCCTCGGCCTCGGTGCCGAGCAGCTGGCCCAGGCGCCGCAGGGTCGGGCCGATCTCGGCGATGCGGTGCGGCTCGCTGACATACACCGGTATGCCCAGCCTGCGCAGCGGCTCCAGCTGCCGCGCCGCGCCGCCATGCAGCCATACCACCAGCAGGTCGGGCTTCAAGGCAATCAGCCGTTCAAGATCGATCTGGCGGTGGCTGCCCACCCGCGGCAAGGCCTTGGCTTCAGGCGGATAGTCGCTGTAGTCGACCACGCCCACCACCTTCCTGCCGCCGCCCGCCGCGAACAGCAGCTCGGTCACATGCGGCGCCAGCGAGATGACCCGCTGCGCCGGCTTGTCCAGCGTGACCTTGTTGCCTTCGTCATCCTGCACCGTGACGGCGGCTGCCGCCTGCAGGCCGTGCAGGCACAGCGTGGCCAGCGCCAGCCGGGTTAACTTCCTCATCATGTTTCCTTCCATGCCTGCAGCGCCGTTTCCAGCCGCCGCCATCCGGCCTCATCCGGCGGCAGGCCGCAGCGTATGCCGCCCGCGCCGCGGGTGAACAGGCGCACCCAGATGCCGTGTCCGGCCATCGTACGCCAGAAAAGTTCGGCCCGTGCTTCGGGCCACCATTGGTACAGCGCGGTGCCGGCCGAGGCGATGCCCGCCGCCCGTAGCATGGCCTGCAGCCGCTGCCCGTCGCGCTGCAGTTGCTCACGCATGGCCAGTTGCCAGGCGACGTCTTCCAGCGCCGCACAACCGATGCGCTGGGCCGCGCTGCTGACGGTCCACGGTCCGAGCGCATCGGCCAAGCGGGCCAGCAGCGCTGGGTCGGCCGCGACAAAGCCCAGCCGCAGCCCGGCCAGCCCGAAGAACTTGCCGACCGAGCGCAGCACGATCAGGCCCGGCTGCTGCGACTGCGCCGCCACGCTGTCCTGCCCGTCGATGTCGGCGAAGGCCTCGTCCACCACCAGCCAGCCGCCGCGCCGCGCCAGTTGCGCCGCCCAGTCAAGCAAAGTGGCGGCCGGGATGCGGTCGCCGGTCGGGTTGTTGGGATTGCAGACCACCATCACGCCACACTGTGCTACCGCGCCGTGCAGGTCGCCATAAGCGACCTCGCGCATCGCATGGCCGTGGCGCGACCAGTGCCGCGCATGCTCGGCATAGGCGGGTGCGGCCACCACGATCTCCGACGGCGGCCGCAGCATGGGCAGGACCTGGATCGCCGCCTGGCTGCCGGCCACCGGCAATACCATTGGCGCGCCGTAGAACTGCCGGGCCGCGGCTGCCAGTTCCGCATCCGGCTCGGGCAGGCGGTGCCAGATGCTGGCTTCCAGCGCCGGCGCCGGATAGGGCCGCGGATTGATGCCGGTGGACAGGTCCAGCCAGTCCTCGCGCGGCCGGCCGAACAGGCGCACCGCCTCATGCAGGTTGCCGCCGTGTTCAAGCATCGCCCATCCCTTGCGCAAGCAGCGCCAGGGCGCACAGCATCGCCAGCCACAGCGCGGCGCTGCCGGCCACCAGGCGCCAGGCGCGGCGGATGTCGCCGGCGCCTGGCGTCCTGCCTTCGCCCAGGGCCGGACGCTGTTCGAGTTCACCGTGGTAGCGCGCCGCACCGCCCAGCGCAAGGCCAAGCGCGCCGGCGCCGGCCGCCATCACCGGCCCGGCATTCGGGCTGGACCAGAGCGGCGCCTGCGCCCGCCAGCAGCGCCAGGCGAGCCGGCTGTTGCCCAGCAGCGCATAGCTGCAGGCCGTCAGCCGCGCCGGGGCCAGGTTGAGCAGGTCATCGATGCGGGCCGCTGCCCAGCCGAAATGCAGCAGCCGCTCGGTGCGGTAACCCCACATGGCATCGAGGGTGTTTGCCAGCCGGTACAGCAATGCGCCCGGCCCGCCCGCCACGGCGAACCAGAACAGGGTACCAAACACCGCGTCATTGCCGTTTTCCAGCACCGACTCGACGCCCGCCCTGGCGAGATCAGTCGGGCTGGCGTCACTGGTATCGCGGCTGACGATCATCGCGGTGCGCCGGCGCGCTGCGGCAATGTTGCCGGCTTCCAGCGCCTGCGCAATCGGCAGCGCATGGTCGCGCAGGCTGCGCAGGCCAAGCGCGAAGTACAGCAGCAGCAGATGGGAGGCGACAGCCAGCCATGTGCCGGCCGCGCTCAACAGCCAGGCCGCCAGCACAAAGGGCGCCACCGCCAGCAGCCACGCAGCGCAGCCAGCACCGCGTCCGCCTGGGCCACGATTCAAGCGCAATTCCAGCGCCTGCGCCAGCCGGCCGAATCCGGCCAGCGGATGCCAGCGGCGCGCCTCGCCCAGCAGCAGGTCGAGCGCCACGCCGGCCAGCAGGAGCGCGGCCAGCATGGCGGGCGCCAGGCCGCTCAGCATGGGCCGCCCTTCAACATCAGCGGCAGGCCGGCCGCCACCCAGGTCACGCGCTCGCAGCGCGCCGCCACTGCCTGGTTCAGGCGGCCGGCCTCGTCGACGAACCAACGCGAGATCGCGCCCTGCGGCACGATGCCCATGCCGACCTCGTTGGATACCAGCACGATGTCGCCGGCGGCATGGTCGAGGGCGTCGAGCAGGCCGGCGCGCTCGCTGGCAAAGGCCGGCGGTGGCTCAATGCGGCCAACTTCAGGGTAGCTACACGGCTGGCAGAACAGCAGGTTGGACAGCCACATGGTCAGGCAGTCCACCAGCACCAGCCGATGCGGCGCGCTCCATTCCAGCAGTGCATGCCCCAGCGCCAGCCGCGCTTCCACCGTGGTCCAGTGCGGATTGCGCCCTTCCCGATGGCGGGCAATGCGGGCCTGCATCTCGGCGTCGCCGGCATCGGCGGTGGCGATATAGATGACTTCCCTGCCGCTGGCCGCGGCCAGGCTTTCCGCGTGGGCGCTCTTGCCGCTGCGCGCGCCGCCGAACACCAGGGTGCGGCTCATGTCGGCTCTCCTAGCAACAGGGCCGCCGCAGCTTCCGGGCAGGAAGGAAAGTAGGCATGGAAATAGGAAGCGGTCAGGGAGCCGGCGCGATAGACCGCCTCGCCGCTGTCGCCGGACGGATGCTTGCCGGCGTGTCCCGCGGCGACGATGTCGCCTTCCAGGCGGGAATAATGGAAGGCATGGCCGCGCAACTGGCCGTGAGCACTCTCCCAGCCCTGCAGGCCCAGCGCGGCCAGGCGGGGCTGCATACGGGTGCGCGCCGGCAGCAGCCCGGCCATGGGCCAGTCATTGCCGTCCTTGTCGACCAGGCTGTCGCAGATTGCCATCAGGCCGCCGCATTCGGCCAGGACAGGCTTGCCAGCCGCATGCGCCCGGCGCAGCGACGTCCGCCATGCGGCGCCGGCGGACAGCGCCGCGCCATGCAGTTCCGGGTAGCCGCCCGGCAGCCAGATTGCGTCGGCATCCTCCGGCGCCGGCTCGTCGGCCAGCGGCGAGAAGTAGCGGATGGCTGCGCCCATCCCGCGCAGGCAGTCGAGGTTGGCGCGGTACAAGAAGGCAAAGGCGGCGTCCCGGGCTACGGCGATCTGCTTGCCCTGAAGCAGCGGCGGCATGGTTTGCGGCGTCGGCATTGGGAAGGACACGGCCGGCAGCGCCTGCCAGGCCGCATCGTCGAGCTGCAGGCCATCGGCCAGGCTGTCGAGCAGCGCATCCAGCGCATCGACCTCGTCCGGCAGCACCAGCCCGAGATGGCGCTCCGGCAATGAGGCGGTCTGGCGCGGCAGGCAGGCCAGCAGCGGCATGTCGCGCAGGGCTGAAGCCACCATCGCGGCATGGCCGCTGCCGGCGACCCGGTTGGCGATCACGCCGGCCATCGCCACCGGGCCATAATCGCGCAGGCCCAGCGCCACCGCGCCGGCGGTCTGCGCCATGGCCGACGCATCCAGCACCGCTAGCACTGGCACATCGAAGGCGCGCGCCAAGTCGGCCGACGAGGGCGTGCCGTCATACAGGCCCATCACGCCCTCGATTAGGATCACATCGGCCTCGGACGCGGCCCGCGCCAGCATCGCGCGCGACGCGTCGGCACCCACCATCCACAGGTCAAGGTTGTACACCGCCGAGCCGGCGGCGCGTTCCAGCATGACCGGGTCGATGAAGTCCGGGCCGGCCTTGAATACCCGCACTGCCAGGTCGCGCCGCGCCAGCAGGCGCGCCAGCGCAGCCGTGACCGTGGTCTTGCCCTGGCCGGACGCGGTGGCCGACACCAGCACCGCCACTGCGCCAGCGGGATGCGGCGCTACCATTCCACCCCCGGCTGGGCCGCGATGCCGGCCTTGAAGGCATGCTTGACCACGTTCATCTCGGTGACGGTATCGGCCGCGGCAATCAGTTCCGGCGGCGCGCCGCGGCCGGTAACCGCCACATGCTGCATTTCGGGCCGGCCCAGCAGGTCGGCGATCACCGTGTCCAGATCGAGATAGCGGTACTTCAGCGCGATGTTGAGTTCATCCAGCAGCACCAGCGCGATGCCGGGATCGTTCAGGAAGGCACGCGCTTGTTCCCAGGCCCGGCCGGCTGTGGCGATGTCGCGCTCGCGGTCCTGGGTTTCCCAGGTATAGCCTTCGCCCATGGCATGGAAGTGCACCTCGTCCGGGAAGCGGCGCAGGAAACGCTCCTCGCCGGTGGACATCGCGCCCTTGATGAACTGCACCACGCCCACACGGCCGCCATGGCCCAGCGTGCGCATCACCATGCCGAAGCCGCTGGAACTCTTGCCCTTGCCATTGCCGGTATTGACCACCAGCACGCCGGTGTGGATGCCGGCGGCGGCAATCTTTTCGTCCACTACTTGCTTCTTGCGCCGCATGCGCTCGGCATGGCGCGCATTGCGTGCCGCGTTTTCAACGTTGTCATCCATGCTGTGCTTGCTCCTGGTGTAATGCCGGAAGGAAGATGCGGCGGCCGCCATGCTCGATCACGTCGATCGCCGCGCGCAGGCACTGGGACAGCAGCGCCGCCTGCATCATTTCGCCGGCCGGGCCGGCGCGCCATGCGCCGTCGCCCATCAGCAATAGCGCATGGCTGGCAACGCCATGCGCGAGATTCAGGTCATGGCTGACCATGACCACCGTCTTGCCGGCTTGGCCGCACAGCCGCGCCAGCAGCGCCATCATGTCGACCTGGTGCGACAGGTCGAGCGCGCTGGTCGGCTCGTCCAGCAGCAGCAGCGGCGCATCCTGCGCCAGCGCGGCCGCCATCGCTACCCGCTGCCGCTCGCCGCCCGACAGGCTGCGCACGTCGCGCTGCGCCAGGCCACCCACATCCATCTCGGCCAGCGCCCGGCAGGCGATCTCCAGGTCCTGTTCCGACTCCCAGTAGGTGCTGCCTTGCCACGGATGGCGCGAGGCCAGCACCACGTCGATGGCGCGGTAGCCGAAGGCGTCGTCGCGGCCCTGCGGCAAGTAGGCGCGCCGCGTCGCCAGCTGCTGCGGCGGCCAGGCATGCAACGGCCGCCCATCCAGGCTGGCCGTGCCGGCGGCGATGGGATGCAGGCCGGCCAGCGCGCGCAGCAGCGTGCTCTTGCCGGCGCCATTGCGGCCGATCACGCACCAGCATTCGCCGGGCCGGGCCGACAGGCTGAGGCGCTCCACCAGCACGCGCTCGCCAATGCGCAGCGTCAGTTCATGCAGCTCCATCAGCGCTTCCTCATCTGGTGCAGTTGCAGAAGGAAGGCCGGCACGCCGATCAGCGCGGTGATCACGCCCACCGGCAGCTGCTGCGGCGCCACTACGGTGCGCGCCAGCATGTCGGCCACAGTCAGGAAGGTGCCGCCCACCAGCGCCGCCGCCGGCAGCAGCAGCCGGTGGTCCGGGCCAAGCGCGAAGCGGCAGGCATGCGGCACGATCAGGCCGACGAAACCGATGCTGCCGGCCGTGCCCACCGCGCTGGCCGTGAGCAGCGCAGCGCAGAAGAACAGTGCGCGGCGCAGCATGCCGACCTTCACGCCCAGCGTGGCGGCGGCCTGGGCATGCATCGCCAGGATGTTGATGGACCCGGCCAGCCTTGTGGCCAGCAGCAGCGCCAGTAGCAGCACCGCCCAGGGCAGCAGCCGCGGCGATGTCGCCGACAGGTCGCCGATCAACCAGAACACCATGCCGCGCAGCCGGCTCTCGGGCGCGACCGACAACATTAGCGTGACCAGCGCGCCGCAACCGGCGGACACGATCACGCCGGTCAGCAGCAGGAAGGGGCCATTGCCATCGGATGCGCCATGCCGGAAGTCGCGCCGCGCCAGGCCGTACAGCAGCAGCGCCACCGTCACCGCGCCGCCAAAGGCCGCCAGGTCCACCATCCACGCCGCCGGCAGCAGCAGCATCGCCGCCAGCGCGCCGACCGAGGCGCCGCCGGAGATGCCCAGCACATAGGGGTCGGCCAGCGGATTGCGCAGCAGCGCCTGCATCATCACGCCGGCCAGCGCCAGCATCGCGCCGGTAACAAAGCCCGACAGCGCACGCGAGAGCCGCAGTTCCAGCAGGCTGGCCGCCAGGCTGGTGCGGTCGCCGCCGGCCAGCTTGCGCATCGCGTCCAGCAGCTCGGACGTCGACAGCGAGAAGGAACCGACCGCGCAGGCGAGCAGGATGCTGGCCACGGCGCAGGCCGCCAGCAGGCCCAGCACCAGCAGCGCGCGCCGGCGGCCGGCATGGGCTGTGACGGCCCGCGATGGCAGGGGCAGCGCGCTCATTGCATGCCGTCCGTGCCACGTTTAAGGGAAGCCATAGCGCACGCCGACAAATAATGTGCGGCGCTCGGTGGCATAGTTCTTCGCCAATTCATAGTCCTTGTCGAAAAGATTGCCGATGCGGCCGAACACGGACCAGTCCCGGTTCAGCGCAAGGCTGGCATGCAGGTTCACCAGGCCATAGCCCGGCAGCCGCGTGGTGCCGCCCGCATACTCGAAGCGCTCGGACGACAACACCGCTTCGACGCCGGCGCGCCATGCGCCCTGCACGTAATCGGCGGCAAGCGCCGCATGACGCCGGGCCCGGCGCTGCAGCAGCCTGTCATTGCTTTCATCATGCGGGTCCTGCAGGTCCAGCGACGCCCTCAGCTGCAGCCTGCCCAGCCGGGTGCCGGCGCCCACCGTCAGGCCGCGCAGCAACGCCTCGCTGACGTTGTAGGCGCAGCCGTTGGCATACACCGCGGGCCTGATCGGGCAGGGGTTGGCATTGACCAGCAGACTGCTGATCGGGCTGCGGTACAGGGCGGCGCTGAACTGGCTCATGCCGTCATCGTAATACAGGCCGAGTTCCGCATTCCTGCCGGTCTCGGGCCGGTTGTCCGGTATGCCATAGGGCCGGCCGCCGCTCGTGGCATACAGCTCGTTGAAGGTCGGCTGCCGGAAGCTCGACGCCAGGCTGGCATTGGCGCGCCAGGCCGGCGCGAAGCGGTAGCCGTAGGCGATGCTGCCGCTGGTCTTCGCGCCGAACTGGCTGCTGTCGTCATTGCGCACGCTGCCGCTGGCCAGATGCATGCCGCGCCGCAGCTGGTAGGACAGCGCCGCCGAGTCGGTGGTGCGCTTGCGCTGCAGCGCCGCGCTGCTGGCGTCGACGCTTTCCTCGCGCCGTTCCAGCAGCGCCTGCAGCAGGTCGGGGCCGAAGGCGATGTCGTTCTGCCAGCTGATGGCGTTCTGCGTGGTGTCGAAGCGGTCGGTGGCGATGCGGTAGGCGCTGCCGGCGCCGGTGCCGGCGGTGGAGCGCAGCTCGTCGCGCGACTGCGAGACCTGCAGCTGGCTGGTCCAGTCGGCCGTAAAGCGGTTGCGGCTGGTGAGCGCATAGGCGCCAAGCCGGCTCAGGTTGCGGTCATCGTAATAGCGGCGCGCGCCGCGGGCCGCCGCCACCGAGCTGTCGAACTGGGCGTCGAGCCGGCTCTGCAGCAGGATCAGGCCCAGCTGGTGGCCCGGCGCCAGGTCGTAGGAGAGACTGGCGCTGGCGCTTTCGCGCTGATAGCCATCCTTGTCCGCGTCCTGGCTGGCAAGGCCCGGCTTCTTCGCCGAAAAGCCGTCCGCGCTCTGCCGCGCCACACCGAAGGCATAGCGGAAATTGTGCTCGCCACCGGTGGCACCAATCAGGCTGGCATCGACGCTGCGGCTGCCATAGCTGCCGACCCCGGCTGATGCGGCCAGCCGTGGCGGGCCGTCGCCCTTCCTGGTGAAGATCTGCAGCACGCCGCCGACCGCATTGGCGCCATACAGCGTGGCCAGCGGGCCGTACACGATTTCGATGCGGTCAATCAGTGACAAGGGGATAGTTTGCCAGCTCGGCTCGCCGCTGGTGGACGAGCCGATGCGGATGCCATCGATCAGCACCACGCTCTGCTTGCCTTCGGCGCCGCGCAGGTACACCGTGGCGCTGCTGCCCGGCCCGCCGTTCTGCACGATTTCCACGCCGCGCTGTGCCTGCAGAAGGGTCGTCATCGAGTTGGCGCCAGACTGGGCGATCTGCTCGGCGCTGATGACCGTGGCATCGGCCAGCAGGTCGGCGCGGGCCTGCGGCGCGCGGGTCGATGTGACGATGATGTCGTCCATGCGCTGTTGCGGCACCTGGGCCGAGACGGCCAGCGGCAAGCCGGCGGCAAAGGAAAATAGAAGGGCGAACGGCCTGGCGCCGGCATAAACCGGACGGGTTGTGAAAGCAAGCATGAAATGATCAATGGCGAATTCTCCAGCCTGCCTCCCCGCAAGCCGGATTACCAGGAGGGCCACGCCTGTGACGGCGGTGGCCTTCCACCTGTTCTGGCCGGTATCCGGGCTCACAAGTCAGACCGGCCTGCCTTCCCATGCTGGACGCACAGTGGCTTTCAGGACGGCCGCCGCATGCAGAATTGAGCATGCGACGCTTGCTTACCGTTGCGGGGGCAGCACACGTTATATCAATCCATCTCTCATTGAGGACGGCGTGTTTCCCGTTTAACTGCGGACATGGACATGGCCGCGGGCACCAGAACGGCGCTATTGTAAGGGCGCGCTTGACAATTGACCAAGCAATTGACCAGACAAATTGGCATGGCCCAGTTTCAAAAAGGCAATCAGGGCCCGGCCGCGTAGTCGGCAATCACCAGTTCGCCATAGGCGATCCGGTGCGGCGCCCGCGCCGCCGCGCTGGCGATGTCGGCAATGCCGTGATGCGCTAGTGCCGCCAGCAGCAGCCGGATCACGCCGGCATGGCAGACCAGCACCGCATCCCGTCCCTCGATTTTCAGCCCGTCATGAAAGGACTTCACGCGTTCGGCCACGTCCAACACCCGCTCGCCGCCGCCGGGGCGATAGGCCACCGTGTCAGCGGCCCAGGCATCCACCTCGCTGCGCGGAATGCGGTCCCAAGCCTGCATTTCCCAGGCGCCAAAGTCCATCTCCAGCAGCCTGGCGTCGTAGCGCACCGTGGCGCCCAGCGCGCTGGCGAGAGGCTCGGCCAGCGCCGCGCAGCGGTCAGCCGGGCTCGACCACAGCAGGGCGTCGCGCGGCAGCCGCGGCGCCAGCGCGCCGGCCGCTTCCAGCGCGCGTTCGATGGGCACGGCAAGATCGCTGCGGCCATAGCAGATGCCGGCAGCGACCTCAGGCTGCGGATGGCGGATCAGGTAGAGTCGCATTGCCTCAGCGCCCGGCCAGAGCCAGCAGGCCCAGGTAGAACAGCACTTCGGCTACCTGCTGCACCGCGCCCAGGCAGTCGCCGGTATAGCCGCCCAGCCGGCGCAGGAACATCCTTGCCATCCAGACAGTGCCGCCCAGCGCCAGCAGGCAGGCAAGCAGCGCGCCCTGCCAGGCCAGCAGGCCGACCGCGCACAGGGAGAGAAGCGGCGCGATGCCGGTACAGAGGGCAATCATGAATTCGCCATTGCTCATGCGGGTGGCGAGCGGCTTGGCCTTGCCTTCATGCCGGGCATAGGCCATCAGCCGGATCAGTGAACCCGACAGAAGGCGCGACAGCGGATGCGCGGCCAGCAGGCCGGCAGCGGCAGTCCATGTCGGCAGGCTGGCCAGCGCCGCGATCTTCAGCGCCAGCATCAGCATGATGCCGATCGCGCCGAAGGCGCCGACGCGCGAGTCCTTCATGATTTCCAGGGTGCGTTCGGCGGTGTAGCCGCCGCCCATACCGTCGCAGACATCGGCAAAGCCATCCTCGTGAAAGGCGCCGGTGAGCAGGATGCCCAGTATGGTCGACAGCAGTGCCGCCACGGCAGGCGGCCACAGCTGCGCTGATGCAGCATGAACGGCAGCGGTGGCAAGGCCCACCACCAGGCCCACCGCGGGAAAAAAGCGCGCCGCATGATGCAGCCATTCGGGATCGAAGCCCACCCGCTGCGGTATCGGTATGCGGGTGAAGAACTGCAGGGCCACGAAGAACAGCCGCGCCTGGTGCTTCAGTGCCGGTACCAGGCCAGCCGGCCTACTCATGCCCCGGCTGCCCGGTTGCTCACCGATGCTGACTCGAAGGTCGCCATCCCGCAGAGGAAGCCGGCTGCCGCCTGCACTAGCGACAGGGCCAGCGCGGCGCCGGTGCCTTCGCCCAGCCGCATGCCCAGTTGCAGCAATGGCCGGCCGCCTAGCTGCTGCAGCAACTGCCGGTGGCCGTGCTCGCCTGAGCAGTGGGCAAACACGCAGTAGTCCAGCACGGCGGGCTGCAGCCGTGCCGCCACCAGCAGCGCGCTGCTGACGATGAAGCCGTCGATCAGGAGCACCATGCGCCGCTCTGCCGCCCTCAGCATCGCGCCGGCCATCATCGCGATTTCCAGTCCGCCGAAGGTGGCCAGCACGTCCAGCGGCGCCACGACGTCCCGGTGCAACGCCACCGCGGCGTCGATCACGGCCTGCTTGCGACGCACGCCGTTGGCATCCAGGCCGGTGCCGGCGCCGACGCAGTCGGCCAGCGGCAGGCCGGTCAGCTTGTGCATCAGGGCCGCGGCCGAGGTGGTATTGCCGATCCCCATTTCACCGAGGCCCAGCAGATTGCCCGGCAGCCCATCGGCCAGCGCGTAGCCATGCGCCAGTGCCGCCTCGCACTGGGCAGCGCTCATTGCCGGCTCGCGCGCGAAGCTGCGGGTACCAAACGCGACCTTGCAATGCGTCAGGCCGGGAAGGTCGCCAAAGTCGTGGTTCACGCCCGCATCCACTACCTGCAGCGCGCAGCCGTTCTGGCGCGCGAACACATTAATGGCCGCGCCGCCGGCCAGGAAGTTAGCCACCATCTGCGCCGTTACGCTCTGCGGATAGGGCGAGACGTTTTCCGCGACGATGCCATGGTCGGCCGCAAACACCAGCAGTGCCGGCTTCTCGATGCGCGGCTGCACAGTGCGCAGGATCAAGCCCAGCTGCAGCGCCAGGTCTTCCAGCATGCCCAGGCTGCCGGGCGGCTTGGTCTTAGCATCGATGGCGGCGGCGAGCCGGCTGGCCAGGGCGGCGTCGGCAATGGCATGGACTGTCGGGATGGACATGAAGGAAGGGATCGGAAGAAAGCGGGGAGTGTAGAAGCGCAGGAAGGCAGCGTCAAATCAGGCGCGCGGGCGACGGCCAGAAGAAGGGTACGCCGCTGCGCTGATAACGCCGGTAAGGCGCGCCGTAGGCCGCTGCCAGCCGTGCCTCCTCATGCAGCGAGCCCAGCATGAAGTAAGCCGTGCTGACCAGATTGAAGGCAAGGCGGCGCGTGGTCATGTGGGGCGTGAGCCAGAAGATCGGTATCCCGCAGAAGTTCAGCGGATGCCGGCTCCACCGATAGGGTCCCGCCACCGTGAGGCGTCCATCCGGCCCGCGCTCCGGTCCCTGCGCATACGGCCCCGCCGGCATCGCCAGGCCATACCGCCATGCCTGCAGATTGTGGATGCCGGCAAGATACGCCACGCCGGGCTGGCGCGCCGCCGCATACAGGTAGGCCAGGCCGCCGGCCTGCCCGGCACGCAGCAACACCACGGCCGGGCCGCTCACCTGGTAGAGAGTGCGCCGCGGCAACCGGGCGCCATAGGCAATCAGGCCGGCAAAGCCAAGCACGGACTGACCAACGAAGAAGAGGCGGTAAAAGGCATCCGCGCGGCGCTGGCCCAGGAGCCGCGCCGCATGCCGCTTGGCCGCACGGCTCGCCAGCGCGCTGTGCACCAGCGCAAATGCCGTAGTGGCCAGCGCCATCTTCGTAGTGCTCTTCATCGGTCTCCGGGCATCATGGCGCAATGCCGGATTCGACCGGCGGCGCAGCGGCGCGTTCCTGTGTCCGGCATTGAAATGCACCGGGCAGGACGGCAATCAAACCGCCCTGCTCCATATCTGGTTTCATGCTCTGCATGACAGGCTCTGTAATGGGCCAGGAATGACAGCGACGGAGAGACCAATGCCACACGCCACCCGCATCCTGCGCCTGCCTGGCGACGGGCTGGAACTGCATGTCGAAGTCACCGGCGAGGGCAGTCCGGTGATCCTGCTGCATGGTTTCCCGGAAAGCGGCCACTCCTGGCGCCACCAGGTCGGGCCGCTGGCCGACGCCGGCTATGCCGCCTGGGTGCCCAACCTGCGCGGCTATCCGCCATCAGCGGTGTCTCCCCGGCAGGGCGACTACCATCTGCGCCGGCTGGCCGCGGACGTGGCGGCGATCGTGCGTGCCACCGGCGATGCGCGTGCCCATGTGGTGGGCCATGACTGGGGCGGCATCATCGCCTGGACCTTCGCCGGCCTGTACCCGGCGCTGCTGGACAAGCTGGTGATCCTGAATGCGCCGCACATGGCGATCTATTCCGGCAAGGTCTGGCGCAGCAGCCAGTTGCTGCGCAGCTTGTATGCGGTGTTCTTCCAGTTGCCCCGCTTGCCAGAAGCGGCGATCTCGGCCGCGGACTACCGCATGATGCGCGAGATGTTCGTCCGCATGCCGCTGCAGAAGACCGCCTTCGGGCCGCAAGATATTCAGCATTACGTGGATTGCCTGTCGCAACCCGGCGCGTTGAAGGCGGCGCTCGACTACTACCGCGAGAACATGCGCAGCGATGGCATGGCGCTGGCCGCCTCAGTGCATACCGATGCCAGCACGCTGGTGATCTGGGGCGACCACGACCCGGCGCTGGGCGTGTTCCTGCTCGAAGGCTTGCCGCGTTATGCGCCCAATGTGCGCATCAAGCGCATCGGCAAGGCCAGCCACTGGGTGCAGACTGAAGCGCCGGCCGAGGTGAACCAGGCGCTGCTGAGGTTTCTAAGGGAGTAATCCCGACTGCCCGTAATCAGCGGCCAGCCGGCGAGGCGGAGGCTTAGTCGATCTTGATCTGGGCGTCGGAAATGACCTTGCCCCATTGCGCGATCTCGGCCTTGAACCAGGCGCCGAACTCGTCCGGCGTGTTGGTCTGCGGCTCGGCGCCCTGCCCGGCCATCTTCTCGCGCACGTCCGGCAGCTTCACGATGCGGGCCATCTCGGCATTGAGCTTGTTGATGATGGGCCTGGGCGTGCCGGCCGGCGCCATTACGCCCTGCCAGCTGCCGGACACGAAGCCGGGCACGGTCTCGGCAATGGTGGGCACATTGGGCAGCTGCGGCAGCCGCTTGGCGCTGGACACCGCCAGCAGGCGCAGCTTGCCGTCCTTCACATGCGGATAAGTGGCCACCATGCCGTTCATGGTGACGTCGATCTGGCCGCCGACCAGGTCGGTGATGGCCTGGGCGCCGCCCTTGTACGGGATGTAGCCCCATTCGGCGCCGGTCTTCTGCGCAAACAGCACACCGGCCAGGTGGGCCGCGCTGCCGGTGCCGGCGGCTGCCGCGAAATTGACCTTGCCCTTTTGCGCTTTCGAATAGCTAACCAGCTCCTTAACCGACTGCACCGGCATGCCGGGATAGGTCACCAGCAGATGCGGCGAATAAGCCAGCAGCGTGACCGGCGCGAGGTTGGTGGTCGGGCTGAAGGGCAGCTTGGGATAGAGCGTGGGGCTGATTGCCAGGTTGCCCACATCCATCAGCAGCAGGGTGTAGCCGTCGGGCTCGGACTTGGCGACCAGGTCGGCGCCGATGTTGCCGTTGGCGCCGGCGCGGTTTTCCACCACCACCGGCTGGCCCCAGGCATCGGTCAGCTTCTGGCCCACCATGCGTGCCAGCACATCGGAAGTGCCGCCGGCCGGGAACGGCACCACGATGCGGATTGGCTTTTTCGGATAGCCGGCGGCTGCATCCTGCGCGGTCGCGGCCGTGGTGGCCAACAGGCCTGCACAGGCGGCGGCCAGCAACGCTACGGTTTTCATCATCTTCGTCTCCAGGGGTCTGATCATTTGTCTGCTGCGGGCTTGCACCGGAAGGGCCCGGTGCAAAACGGTAATTTTCCGGGCTGTCTGCGCAGCGCCTGTGGCCTGATTATAGGCAGCGGATTCATATTCGTCTAAGCTATAAAATGGATCCATCCATGCGGGAATTGAATTGATGATTGAACTGTTCCAGATCAGGTGCTTTGCCGCAGTCGCCGAGGAGCTGCATTTTGGCCGCGCTGCCGCCCGACTCTTCATGACCCAGCCGCCGCTGAGCCGGCAGATACAGATGCTGGAGCAGGCGCTGGGCGTGCAGTTACTGGAGCGCTCCAGCCGTAGCGTGCGGCTCACGCCCGCCGGCCAGGCTTTCTACCGCGACAGCACCGCTGTGCTGGCCCTAACCAGCCAGGCGGCCGACACCGCGCGCCGCATCGCAAGCGGCGAGGCCGGCCGGGTGGTGCTGGGCTATACCGCGGTGGCCGGTTATGCGCTGATACCGGAACTGGTGGCGGCGCTGCAAAAACGCTTTCCGGCGGTCGACATTGTGCTGCGGGAAATGGTTTCGTCCGACCAGCAGCAGGCGCTGTCCTCGCACGGCATCGACCTTGCCTTCCTGCGGCCGCTGGTTTCCGGCGAGGCCTTTGGCTATGCGCTGGCGTCGAAGGAGCCGCTGCTGCTGGCAATCCCGGCCAGCCATGTGCTGGCCGCCAAGCTGCGTCCGGCGCTGAAGGACCTGGCGGGACAGGACTTCATCATGTACGACCCGGTGGAAGGCAGCTACTTCCACCAGAAGATCGCCAGCCTGTTCGCCGCCTCGGGCATTGCGCCGCGCTATGTGCAGCAGATCGCGCAGACCCACACGATACTCGGCCTAGTGCGCGCCGGCATCGGCATGGCCATCGTGCCGGCGTCTGCCCAGTCGCTGCGACTGGAAAACATCGTCTACCGGCCGCTGTGGCGCAAGGATGTGGTGGCTGAGCTCTACATGGCCTGGCCGCTGGCGCATCGCAATCCGGCGCTGGATGCGGTCAGGGATTTCGCGCTCATCTGCCTGGCCGAACAGGCTAAAGCCGGAAACATGCAACTGCTGCCGGCAGGCTGAAACATTGACTGTCGACAAGAGTAGCGGCCGCGCCAGCCCCATGACGTGATTTCACGCATGCCTGGCCTGCACAAGTGCAGAACCTTGCGCTGTTGCATGGACTCGAAATTTTACTGAATGGCGCCATATTCGATGACATCTTTCCCGATGAAACACACCATGCAAAAACTGACCGCAAAACTGTTCTTGACCCTGGTTGCATGCACCCTGGTGGTGCCGGAATCCTATGCGAAGCGCCTGGGCGGCGGCCGATCGGTAGGACGGCAGGCGCAGGTCACCAGGCAGCGTGCCGCGCCGCCGCCATCGGTCGTCAGGCCGCGTCCAGCGCCCCCGGTCGCGCAGCCGCGCCCGGTGCGGCCACCCTATGTCGGAGGGGCGCCAGCGCAGGTGCAGCGACGTCCGGGCAGCCCGCTGGGCGGCATGTTCGGCGGCGCATTGCTGGGCCTGGGTCTGGGCTCGGTGCTCGGCTCCAGCCATGCTCAGGCCGCGGCCGAGCAGGAAGCGGCGCGACAGGAGGCTGCAAGACAGGAAGCCGCAAGGCTGGAGGCGGAGAAGCGGCAACAGGAAGAGGCGGCGGGTGGCAGCCCTCAGGGCGCCACTTCCGCAGCTTCAGGCGAAACGCCGGCCACGCCGGCGGCACCATCCACTTCCGGCAATTGGTAACTGGCAGGCAGTAATGACCTGCCTGCTGCGGGCGGACTTCGTGCAAGCCCGCAGCAGGCAGGAGCCGATCGGAGGACAAGCATGCGACACAATGCACGCCCGTTGTTCTGCATCGCAGCCATCGCGCTGCTTTCCGGATGCATTACCCGCACCGTAGAGATCAGGCCGGTGGCCCCGGTCGTGGAGTCGCGTTCCGCGCCAGTGCTGGCGCGCGGTGGCATGGCATCGCCAACAGCGCCGCGATCCCCGCTGGAGGCTAGCGGCGCCAGCGTGATGTCGCGGCAGGAGAGTTCGGGCCAGGCCGTGGAAGCGGTGACACCTGCCGGCGTGCAGGTCGAAGCCGTGACTCCGGGGATGTATTCCGGCCGCTCGCTCTCGTTTGAAAGGGATGAAGCGCCGAAGTAAGCCTCTGGCTTTTGGCTTCAGGCTGCCAGCAGTTGCGGCGCCCGATCCGTCGGCAGTGCCTGCATGCCGGCTACGGCCGGCTCTTCTGCCTCTAGCTTGAAGGCGCCGACCACGCTGGCCAGCACGGCCGCCTGCTGCTGCAGCGCCGCCGCGGAAGTGTTGGCCCGCTCCACCAGCGCGGCGTTCTGCTGCGTTACCTGGTCCATCTGCGCAATCGCCGCATTGACCTGCTCGATCTCGGCAGTCTGCTCGCTGCTGGCAGCGCTGATGTCAGCCAGGATTTCGCTGACGGTACGGGTGCTGGTGACGATCTCGTTAATGGTCTGGCCCGCATGCTGCACCCGGTTGCCGCCCTCCTTCACCTGGCCGACCGAGGCTTCGATCAGCACCTTGATTTCCTTGGCGGCGCTGGCCGAGCGCTGCGCAAGGCTGCGCACTTCACTGGCCACCACCGCGAAGCCGCGGCCGTTCTCGCCAGCGCGGGCGGCTTCCACCGCAGCGTTCAATGCCAGAATATTGGTCTGGAAAGCGATGCCGTCGATGACGCCGATGATGTCGACGATCTTCTTCGACGATGCACTGATGGCTTCCATAGTGCCTGCCAGTTCAGCCACGGCGCTGCCGCCCTTGGCGGCCAGGCCCGAGGTGGAAGTCGCCAGCGCATGCGCCTCATGGGCGCCATCGGCATTGCGCTTTACCCGCGAGGTCAGTTCCTGCATGCTGGCCGCGGTCTGCTGCAGCGAGCTGGCCTGCTCCTCGGTGCGTGAAGACAGCTCTAGGTTGCCCGAGGCGATCTGGTCCGATGCCACCATGATGGCGTCGCTGGTCGAGCGGATCTCGGTGACCACGTCGGTCAGCTTGTCCTCCATCGCGCCCAGGCCGCGCAGCAGCCGGCCGAAGTCGCCGCCCCGGTCGCTCTCGAATTCCTGGCTGAGGTCGCCCGAGGTCACGGTGTCGGCGATCAGCACGGCCTGTTCCAGCGGCTGCGCGGTGCTCCACTTCAGCCACAGCGCACCACCGACGCCGGCGGCCACCGCCAGCAAGCCGGCTGCCAGCATCAGCATGCGCGCCGACGCCACGTCGGCTGCCAGCGCCGCGGTCTTGTTGGCGGCGACGATGGCTTCCAGCTTCGATGGATCGCCCAGTTCGCCCAATTGAAGGGCGCCGGCGGCCATGCCGCACAGGCTCAAAGCCAGAACTGCGGTAAAGCTAATGCCAATACGCGTGCCGATCTTCAGATCGTCGAATGCCATTGTGTCTCCTGTATTGAATGATGTCCGTTGCGGGTTGCCGTGTTGCATGCCAGATCAACTTTTTGAAATAAGTTGTCTAGCGGAAATACATTATTTCACAAATTTGTCCATCGCCCATTCCTTCGCTAGAAAAAATGCTGGGACAGCAGCAGGAATTGGGCGCGGTCATGCGCCCGTGCGGGTGCCCGGACCGGCGCTGGATTGTGCCGGCGAGGTTGGCCCCTGGGGCGTTTCGGAGCAGCGGCAACGCTGGGCGGAAGGCATGGATGACATCGATGGCGGTGCGGGCCGCCGTTTCCCGTGCAGCGCGAAGCGAACGACAGCGACACGGTCGATCGCACAGGATTATTGACAAAGCATTTGCATGCCGCGCTGGCATTTTATTACCTATATGGTGAATTAGTGTATTGAGACTTTATCCCACTGCAACTTCGGGGCGCTCATATGCGAAAAAACGCCTGCGTTATTATCTCTTGACCATCGTGCCAACCCGGTTCTATCATACGTTTATTAACCAATCGGTTAATTAAAACGATTCCAGGCCGACACATGCCGTCCGCGCGGCCGCCAGACAGAGACGAGGAGACATCATGAAAGCTGTTCATTACGCAGGCCTAGCCTGCATTGCAGGACTGATGCATGTTTCGGCTGCCGCGCAGGCGCCAGCCTATCCGACCAAACCGATCCGCGTGGTCGTGCCGTTCACCGCCGGCAGCACCACCGACATCATTGCCCGCGCCATCACCGACAAGCTCAGCGCCAGCCTGGGCCAGCAGGTGGTCGTGGACAATCGCGGCGGCGCCGGCGGCACCATCGGCGCGGCAGCGGTGGCGCATGCGGCGCCCGACGGCTACACCCTGTTAATCCATTCCTCGTCTCATACGGTCAGCCCGTCCACCTTTGCCAAGCTGCCCTATGACACCCTGAGGGACTTCGCTGGCGTGACCCCCATCGCCACCCTGCCCAATGTGCTGGTGGTATCACCAACCAAAAACCTGCGCTCGGTGAAGGAACTGGTCGACGCCGCCAAGGCCAAGCCCGGCACCCTAAACTTCGCCTCCGCTGGCCAAGGGAGCGCCACCCACCTGAATGCGGAGAAGTTCAAGGTGCAGGCTGGCATCAATACCACCCACATCCCGTTCAAGGGATCGCCAGAGGCAGTCAATGAAGTGCTGGCCGGGCGGGTCGAATACTATTTTTCGCCGATTGCGCCGGTGCTGCCGCAGATCAGGGAAGGCCGGCTGCTGGCCCTTGCGGTCGGGTCGCCCCAGCGCTCCAGCGCCCTGCCGGATATTCCCACCACGGCCGAAGCCGGCGTGCCCAATTCCGAGTTCAATTTCTGGATCGGCATGATGGCGCCGGCGAAAACGCCGCGCGAGATCGTGGCCAGGTTGCATGCCGAAGTGCAGAAGGCGCTCGCTTCCGACGATGTGAAGGAGCGCTTCGCCAAGCTCGGCGCCGAAGTCTGGACCCTGCCGCCCGAGCAGTTCGACCGGTACATCCAGGAAGAGGTCAACGCCAACTCGAAGCTGGTCAAGGATGCCGGCATCGCCCCGCAATAACACCGCAGCCACGCTGCAATAACGCCGCAACCACACCGCACCGAACCACCGAAGGAGAAACCATGACCACACAACGACTCGGCCTGATCATGCATGGCGTCACCGGCCGCATGGGCATGAACCAGCACCTGATCCGCTCCATCGTCGCCATCCGCAAGCAGGGCGGCGTGACGCTGTCCAATGGCGACCGGGTGATGCCCGACCCGATCCTGATCGGCCGCAATGCCGAGAAGATTGCGGCGCTGGCCAGGGCCCATGGCATAGAACGCTGGGGCAGCAACCTGGAGGAAGCGCTGGCCAATCCCGACGACACCGTCTTCTTCGATGCCGGCACCACCCAGATGCGCCCGACGCTCCTGGCGCAGGCCATCCGCGCCGGCAAGCATGTGTATTGCGAAAAGCCGATCGCCACCAACCTCAATGAAGCGGTGGAGATTGCCAGGCTGGCCGAGCGCTCGGGCCTGAAGCATGGCGCGGTGCAGGACAAGCTGTTCCTGCCCGGCCTGCGCAAGCTCGACATGCTGCGCCGGGCCGGCTTCTTCGGCAAGATGCTGGCGGTGCGCATCGAGTTCGGCTACTGGGTATTCGAAGGCGACCTGCAGCCGATACAGCGGCCTTCCTGGAACTACCGCAAGGAAGACGGCGGCGGCATGATCCTCGACATGATGTGCCACTGGCGCTATGTGCTGGACAACCTGTTCGGCGAAGTGCAATCAATCTCCTGCCTGGGCGCCACCCATATCTCGCAGCGCTGGGACGAGTCCGGCAAGCCCTATGAAGCCACCGCCGACGACGCTGCCTATGCCACGCTGGAGTTGAAAGGCCACAACGGCGAGCGCATCGTCGCCCAGGTCAACAGCTCCTGGGCAACCCGCGTCAAGCGCGATGACCTGGTGACCTTCCATGTCGACGGCACCGAAGGCTCGGCAGTTGCCACGCTCACCGAATGCCGCTCGCAGTCGCGGGTCAACACGCCGCGACCGGTGTGGAACCCGGACCAGAAACAAACCATGGATTTCGTCGACCAGTGGGCCGAGGTGCCGGACACCCAGGAATATGACAACGGCTTCAAGATCCAGTGGGAGCAGTTCATCCGTCACGTGGTGGAGGACGCGCCCTACCGCTACACGCTGCCGGAAGGCGCCAAGGGTGTGCAGCTGGTGGAGGATGCGCTGCTGAGCTGGAAAGAGCGGCGCTGGGTCGACGTGCAACCGCTGCCGCTGTGAGGCCGACAATGACGCTTTCACTGCAACTGCCGGGCGCGGACGGCGCGCTGCACGGCTATACGCCCAGTATGAGAACGCCGATCGTCGCGCCCGACCGGCCGGCCTTCAGCCGCATCGCCTATTCGGCCGCGCACGTGGTGGCCAACCCGCTGGCCGCCATCGATCCCTGGATGCAGGCAGCCGTCGACTGGGATGCCACCATCGCCTACCGCCAGCGGCTGTGGTCGATGGGCCTGGGCGTGGCCGAGGCGATGGATACCGCGCAGCGCGGCATGGGCCTGGACTGGAACACCTCGCTTGAGCTGATACGCCGCTCGCTCGACGCGGCCCGCGACTATCCGGGCGCGCTGGTTGCATCCGGCTGCGGCACCGACCAGCTGCCGCCCGAGTCGGCGCGCGATGTCGACGACGTGATCCGCGCCTACGAGGAACAGATGGAAGCCATCGAAGGCTTGGGCGGCAAGCTGATCCTGATGGCTAGCCGCGCGCTGGCGCGGGTGGCCGACGGCCCGTCGGACTATGAGCGGGTCTACAACCGCCTGCTGCAGCAGGCCAGGCAGCCGGTCGTGCTGCACTGGCTGGGCGACATGTTCGACCCGGCGCTGGCCGGCTACTGGGGCAGCACCGACATCGATCAGGCCATGGAGACGGCGCTTGGCATCATCCGCGCCAATGCCGGCAAGGTCGATGGCATCAAGATATCGCTTCTCGACAAGGACCGCGAGATCGCGATGCGACGCCGCCTGCCCGAAGGCGTGCGCATGTACACCGGCGACGACTTCAACTACGCCGAGCTGATTGCCGGCGACGGCGAAGGTGCGCTGCCGAACCACCACAGCAGCGATGCGCTGCTGGGCATCTTCGATGCCATCGCGCCGGCCGCGAGCGCCGCGCTGTCGGAACTGGCTGCCGGCAATGAAGCGGCTTTCCACGCGATCCTGGCGCCCACGGTGCCGCTGTCGCGCCACATCTTCCGCGCCCCTACCCGCTACTACAAGACCGGCGTGGTGTTCATGGCCTGGCTCAATGGCCACCAGAAGCACTTCACCATGGTCGGCGGCCAGCAGAGTACCCGCTCGCTGGTGCATTTTGCCGAACTGTTCCGGCTGGCCGACGCCGCCGGCCTGATCGAGCAGCCGGAACTGGCGGTGCGCAGGATGCGGCATCTGCTGGGATTGCATGGCGTTGGAGACTGAGATGCGCGACTTTTCCGAATCCCATCGCTGGCTGTCGATTAACACCGCTACCGTGCGCGCCCAATGGAAGCTCGACCGCATCATCGAGGAATGCGCCCGGCGCGAGATCCGCGCCATCTCCCCCTGGCGCGACCAGGTTGCCGAAGCCGGGCTGGACACAGTGACGCGGCTGCTGCGCGATACCGGCATGTCGCTCTCCGGCTACTGCCGCGGCGGCATGTTCCCCGCCACGACCCGCGAAGGCCGGCAGGATGCGCTCGACGACAACCGCCGCGCGGTCGATGAAGCCCGCGCGCTCGATGCCGCCTGCCTGGTGCTGGTGGTGGGCGGCCTGCCGGGCGGCCTGCAGGGCAAGCCCGAGCACAAGGACATCGCTGCCGCCCGCAACGATGTGCGCGACGGCATCGCCGCCACCCTGGAATACGCCAGGAGCGTGGGCATGCCGCTGGCCATCGAGCCGCTGCATCCGATGTATGCGGCCGACCGCGCCTGCGTCAACACCATGGCGCAGGCGCTGGACCTGTGCGACCTGCTCGACCCCGGCCGCAGCGGCGCGCTCGGCGTGGCGCTTGATGTCTACCATGTCTGGTGGGACCCGGAACTGGAAGCACAGATCCGGCGCGCCGGGAGCGAGCGGCTGCTGGCCTTTCACGTCTGCGACTGGCTGCTGCCCACCCGCGACCTGTTGAACGACCGCGGCATGATGGGCGACGGCGTCATCGACATTCCCCGCATCCGCGGCTGGGTGGAGCAGGCCGGCTTCGCGGGCTACAGCGAGGTCGAGATCTTTTCCGCGGAAAACTGGTGGAAGCGCGATGGCGGCGAGGTGCTGGACACCTGCATGCAGCGCCATCGCAGCGCGGTCTGAGCCGGCTGGCCGCCATCGCCTTGACGCTGGCGGCCAGCTTCCCCGGAAAGAACGAGCATGCATGCCCGCCAGCGGTTATCCTTGCCGCTCTGACCATCGTTTCGAGCAGGCACACAAGGCCAATGAGCAATCCCATCCATGACGACACGGCCGAGGCACCCGCCGGCCTCATCGGCCGCAATGCGGCGCGCACCCGCCAGGCCATCATCGAAGCGGCCACCGATGAATTCGCCGCGCTCGGACTGGGCGGTGCCCGCATCGACGCCATCGCGGCGCGCGCCGGCCTGAACAAGCGCCTGCTCTATTACTACTTCGGCAACAAGGAGGCGCTGTTCCAGGCAGTACTAGAGCGCGCCTACGAAAACATCCGCAGCGCCGAGCGCGAACTGCAGCTCGACGAGATCGACCCGGTCGAGGCGATACGCCGTCTCGTCTCCTTCACCTGGCATTACTACATCGGGCATCCGGAATTCCTCACGCTGCTCAACAGCGAGAACCTGCACCAGGCCGCACACCTGAAGAATTCGGCCCAGATACAGACGATGAATTCGCCCCTGATCCAGACCCTGGACAAGGTGCTGGAACGCGGCCGCGCCGCCGGCCTGTTCCGCGGCGGCGTGGATCCGCTGCAGCTGTATATCTCGATTGCGGCGCTGTCCTTCTTCTACCTGTCGAACCGGCATACGCTGTCAGTGGTGTTCGGGCGTGACCTGCAAAGCCCCAAGGCGGAGGCGGAGCGGCTGTCGCACATGACCGAGCTGGTGCTGGGTTACGTGCTGCGCTGAACCGGCGCTGGAAGGCGTTTTCTCGGTAGCCAGGGTTTGCACAGCCGGAAAAAATTGGCGTGTTATGCAGCAGCTTCCACACGCCGGCAAATGCTGCCGCGTCGAACAAGCCGGCATCGCTCTGCGCCTGCTCGCGGCCGCAAGTCCCCTGTCGCGCATCAGCGCAACAAGTGCACTTCAGGACCAGCAACCGCCGGGGATTTCAGGGGAGACGGGCAACGGTCGCCATGATTGCCTGAAGCTGCGCAGGTCCGCTTCAAAACAGGTTCTTGTCCACTTTCGAGATCAGCGGGGCTACCCGCATCGCTTCCGCTGCCTGGCGCACCACGACGTCTTGAACGCGCAAAAGCATGGCCTGTTGCGCGCCCTCGTTCTCAAGCTTCTTTACGAGCCGGGTGAGCACATCCAAACAGGCTTTTGCCATCCGACGCAACTCGCTGGCCACTAGTCGCGGTGCTAGCTTGTTTTCGTGAGCCATCTGGGCCCAGTCGTGGGCGCTGATCCTGAGTGGATCAAAGTTGTCGCCGACTGCCATGGCCAGCGTGTCTTGGACGTTGCCGCCGGCATAGACCAAGGCACAAACCAGGTCATAGGCTAGCGCGACAGCCAGCCCGCCGTTCTCGCAAAAAAAGCTCATGTTCTTGGCGTGCGCATCGGTATTGCCGATTAGCACCTCAAAAATTGCCCAGCGCAGGAACTGCAGCTTCGACACAACGGGCGCAGGCGTGATCGTCTTGTCGTCAAGCAGGGTCAGGAACCGGTTGAGCGACGCGCCGTCGCGCACGTTCCGCACATCGGGAGCATTGCCATACGGGCGTTCATATTTAAAGTCGACCGGCAAGCCCAGGGCCTGGCAGCCATCGATGCAATGAATCCGCTAGACGAACGTCTTACCGTTTGTCGCCGGCATAACGACACGGTCGAAGCGCTCGATGACCAGCATCGCCTCGGGCACATGCCTAAGGTGGACATTCGCAACCGGCAGCTTGAGCGCAGCAGCAAGGCGCATGCAGATGAATTCATTCGTGATCATGCCGGCCATGAAGCTGGCGACGGGCTCGGGTTTGGCGATCAAGGTGGACGCCAGGCGCGGGTCTTCGACCAGGAACCATTGACCATCTTCCTGGTAGACCACCAGTTTGTCCTGGTAGCCGGCAATGGACAGGCGAACCTTGCCATCCCAGACGGAAAATAGCATCTGCGGCCGTTCCCGGATCCGTTGGTAGAGCTCCGCATCGGTCAGCAGGCGTGACGGCTGTCCCAGCTGGCCGAGGTCTTCGTCGGGCAGCGTAAACATCAACGCGCCGGCAGTCTCCCGACCCAGCACATGCAACAACCCCATCACGCTGGTCCTGGAAACATTATTGACGCCGGCCGCGTCTTCCAGCGCTTGCCCCTCTGGCAGGAGGTTCTGGAAAAACTGCCGTACGACCGCACTATGCTGGTCGGCGCTCTGTTTCGGGTCGGGCGTAAGGGGCAGTGACGGCCCAAGCGCAAAGGCGCCGCGTTGGTCTAGCCAGTCCGGTTCGTACTTGCACGCGAATTGGCTCATGGCGCCGTCATACGACAGCAACCCGACACGCTGTCGTCGAGCCCACACGACGAGATTCATTTTTCGTTCTCGCTGGAAGCGGTATGCCTGATGTGACTGCGCAGTGCCTCACGCTGGACGGCCAGTGCAACGAACAGGCTGACGCCGAGTGCATCAGCAATCTGGAGGATCTTCCCGATGCTGACGCCCGGGCGGCCGGCTTCGACGTCGACAAGAGTTTGTATGGACACGTTGGCGACCAATGCCGCGTCTGACACGGTCACGCGGGCCTGTGCGCGCGCGTCCCGTACGGCCCTTGCAAGCACATCGACCGAGCTTACGAATGGGTCGGTAGGGAAGGAAACAGGTTAAACCGTTCTCATGGAAACACCAAATATTCTGTAATAGCAGATTATTAACTGACGCCACTACAGCACGCAGTTTAAATTCTGCGGTCGCAGAATTTTAGAAAAGTGATGCCATCGAAACTTTTAAAGTTCTACTTTAATAGAATTAATTGTGAATTGTTGCCGTTGCACAAGACCGGGGCTGGTGCTGGGGTACGTGCTACGCTACATCCTGATACTCGCTCATCAAAGGACGAACATCGTGCCATCCCGATTCCTGAACAAGCAGCGCCCCCGGACCCGTCGCGTCATCGTTGCGGGCCTCCTGCTGGCCACGACCCTGGCCGCTTGGCTGTCGCCGGCAAGCGCGGCGGAAATGCGCCTCTATGCAGCGGCCGGCGTGAAGGCGCCGCTGGAGCAGATTGCACGCGACTTCGAAGCGGCGACTGGACACCGCGTCATGCTGCTGTTCGATACCGCGGGCGCTGCGGAGCAGCGTTTCATCGCCGACCCGGCGGCAACCTTTCTGGTGACCACCGAGGCCAGGCTGCGCGCGGCCGAGAAGGACGGGCGGCTGGGCAACGGCATGACCAGCCTGATCGGCGCCACCGTGGGCGGCCTCGCCGCCCCGCCGGACGGCGAGCGGCCTGCCATCGCCACGCCCGAGCAATTGCGCGCCGCGCTGCTTGCCGCGCCACGCATCGCCTTTTCCGACCCGGCGCGCGGCGCCACCGTGGGCAAGCATTTCCTGCAGGTGATCGAGGAACTCGGCATCCGCGAGCAGGTGCTGGGCAAGGCCACGCTGGCCAGGGATGGCGTCGAGACCATGCATCTGGTTTTGGAAGGAAAGGCCGACCTCGGCGTGACGCAGATCAGCGAAATCGTCCAGGCCGATGCACGGGCATTGCTCGGCCCGTTTCCGGGCCGGTTCGACCTGGCCACCACCTATGCGCTGTGGCTGAACAAGGATGCCGCGCCCGAAGCCACGGCATTCGCCACGCTGGTCACCAGCGCCGCCGAACGCGAGCGTCTGCGTTCGCATGGCCTGCGCCCGCCCGAGTAAGGGGTGTCTGCCGCCGACTTCGGCCGGCGCCGTTCGTGCGTGGCGCGCCGAATTCGGGCATGATCCGCGACCATGCGCAACATCGATCCCTTGCCCAACTTCCCGGTGTCGAGCTTCAGTGCCGAGGCCGATACCTTCCTGTTCGACCTGGTCCGGCTCGATGGCCGCGACGACGTGCCACGGCCCTTCCTGCACCGCCATGGCTACTACCACCTGCTGTGGATTTCCGATGCGCGCGGCCAGCACCTGCTGGATTTCGACACCCTGGCAGTGACGCCGCATTCGGTGTTCTTCATCGCGCCCGGCCAGATGCATGCCTGGAACTCCGACGTCGCACCCACCGGCTACGTGCTCAACTTCAGCGCCGAATTCTTCCTGCAGATCTATCCGCGCCCGGAAGACATTCCCTTCTTCGATGTCGGCCATGCCCATCCCGCGCTTTACCTGTCGGCGCGGCAGCATGGGGAGCTGCTGCCGCTGGTGCAGTCGATCGAGCAAGAATTTGACGGCAGCGCGGCATGGCGCAACGATGCCATCCGCGCCCTGACCATGCTGCTGATGACGCGCCTGCGCCGCCTGCAGCCGGAACGCGGCGCGGCCGACGCGGAAGCCTCACCCAGGCATTACGGCCTGGCCAGGCGTTTCAAGCTGCTGGTCGAGCAGCACTACCTGGAAGCGATGCCGGTGCGCGATTTCGCCGCGGCCCTGCGGGTCACCGAGCGCCGCCTGAACGAAGCCATCAGGCAGGCCACGGGCAAGACGGCGTCGGCGCTGATACAGGAACGGATACTGCTGGAAGCCAAGCGGCTGCTGACCCAGTCCGAACTTGGCGTCTCTGAAGTGTGCTACCAGCTCAACTTCGACGACCCGGCCTACTTCTCCCGCTTCTTCAGAAAGCACACCGCCTGCAGCCCGCTCGAATTCAAGAAGCGCTATGCCGGACCGGTTTTCTGACGGCTGAGACGTCGCCAGCGCGCCGCGCAAAAAAGTCCAAGCAAAACACGCTTGCGTCCTAACGTTCGGCTACGCCCATCCCTTACGCTCCCTGCACAAGAGCCGATGCCGGCCGTATGCCTGACGCACGCGGCGGCCCAAGCCACCGACATCTTTTGCCGAGGAGACGCGATGAAACATCCGAACCGCCGTAGGGCGCTAGCATTAGCCGTTGCGCTTTGCGCGATGCCCTTGGCCCATGCGCAGCAGAAGCCTGACCAGAAAGCCGACGACTTTCCCAACCGCCCGGTGCGCCTGATCGTGCCCTTCGCACCGGGCGGCGCGACCGATGTGATCGCCCGCACCGTGGCGCAGAAACTGTCGGAAAAATGGGGTCAGTCGGTCATCGTCGACAACCGTGCCGGCGCCAACGGCAATATCGGCGCGGTGCAGGCGGCCAGGTCGCCGGCCGACGGCTACACGCTGCTGATGGCCACCTCCAGCCATGCGATCAATTCCTCGCTGTACCGCAAGCTGGACTACAGCCTCAGCAAAGATTTCGTCGCGCTGTCCAACCTGGCCTCGGTGCCGCTGATCTTGGTTGCGCATCCGGATGTGCCTGCCAGCTCGGCGAAACAGCTGGCCACCTATGCCGCCGGCCAGCCGGGCAAGCTCAATTTCGGCTCCGGCGGCGTCGGCACCGCGGCCCATCTGGCCGGCGAACTCTTCAATACCGCCTCAGGGGCCGGCATGGTGCATGTGGCCTACAAGGGTGGCACGCTGGCCATGAACGACCTGCTGGGCGGCCAGATCCAGGTCATGTTCGCCAACCTGCCTGAGGCCCAGCCGCAACTGAAGTCGGGCCGGCTGCATGCGCTTGCCATCACCGGCCGGCAACGCAGCCGCCAGCAGCCCGAGGTGCCGACCTTCGCCGAGTCGGGTTTTAGGGAGATCGATCTGCAGTCCTGGTTCGGCCTGTTCGCGCCGCGCGCCACGCCGCAGCTGCTGGTGGACAGGATCAGCCGCGACATCGCCGCGGCAGTGGCCGATCCGGCGGTGCAGTCACGCCTGCGCGATCTGGGCGCCGATCCGATTGGCAACCAGCACCAGGAATTCCAGGCCTTTGTCCATGCCGACATCGAACGCTGGCGCCTCTTGGTACAGAAATCTGGCGCAAGCGCAGATTAATCACATAAACATCACAACAGGAGCAATCAGCATGATCATCGATTTACGCACGTACACCATGGTGCCGGGCCGCCTGAAAGCCTTTCTGGATCTGTACGAACGGGAAGGCCTACCGGTGCAGCGCAAGCACCAGGGCGACCCGGTCGGTTATTTCGTCACTGAAATCGGCACCAACAACCAGGTGGTGCACCTATGGGGCTATGAAAGCCTGGCCGACCGCGAGAAGCGTCGGGCGGCGCTGGAAGCCGACCCGGAGTGGGCGGCCTATCGCGCCAAAAGCGGCGCCGCCGGCAATGTGCAGCATCAGGAAAACAAGATCCTGAAGTCGGTATCGTTCTCGCCGATGTGAGCCGGCGCGGCCGCGCAATACAGTAAGAACACTCAGTACATGCTGTCCCTGAGCCGCGCCGCCAGCCCGGCGTCGTACTCGTTACCATCGATTTCGGCCCGGGAGAGCGCGGCCAGTATCGCGCCGACGCTGGGCAGGCTGGCCCGGTCGACGCGCGCCGCCGGGTCCCACAGGCGGGAGCGCAGTATCGCGCGCGAGCACTGGAAGAACACCGCTTCCACGGCAATCTTCAGCACCGTGCGCGGCGCCTTGCCATTGATGGCAAAGCTTTCCAGCAAGCCGGGATCGGCGTGGATGGTGGCGCGGCCATTGACCCGCAGGGCTTCGCCCATGCCTGGCAGCAGGAACAGCAGCGCCACCCTGGGGTCATGCAGGATGTTTTTCAGGCTGTCGATGCGGTTATTGCCGCGCCGGTCGGGCAACAGCAATGTCTTCGGGTCATGCACGCGAACGAATCCCGCCGGGTCGCCGCGTGGCGATGCATCGAGTCCGTGCGGCCCAGCGGTAGCCAGCACCGCAAATGGCGATGCCTCGATCAGGCGTTGGTAAAGCGGATGGATATGGTCGGCCTCCTTCGCAATGCTGGCCGCGATGGGCGCGCCATACAGCGCTTCGAGGGTTTCCAGGTTGTCGATGCAATGCGCCGGGTTCAGGTCGTTCAAGGTCATGCTCCATTCTCAGCTATCCGGTCTGGCGCCATACCCACTGCATGCGACGGAAAGGCGCGCTGCGGAAACAATAGCAGACCCGCGGCAATCCTTGCCGTCCTGAGCATGCGGGCTGCAAAAGGCAGCGCCGCGGGATTGGTCTCTTTCCCAGTCGACGCCTCCGTTTGAGGTTGATTTCATGCCTTGCGCATACTCAACACGTCCGTTCGGAACCGTTGTTTTGCGGCACTTCCCCCAGGAGCGGCACGATTCCGCGCAAAGTTTTGTCCATGGCGCTGGATTACCTTGGCTGAGGCGCGCCTTGCCGCGAACGGCGTGCCATCCAGCCAGCAGGCATTCATCGAGGAGGCGTCAGCATTGTTTACCCGCGTCGAGGAAACCGTACAGTCCAGCGTCGAATGGCTGCGCCTGCTGGTCGAAACCCTGGGCGCCGTGGTCATTGCCGCCGGCGTGGTAGTAGCCGTCATCGGGCTGCTGCGCCAGATGCGCGATGCGCAATCCGGCGGCTTCGGCGCGGTGCGGCTGTCCTTTGCCCGCTACCTGACCCTGGCGCTGGAACTGCAGCTGGCAGCCGATATCCTGTCGACCTCGGTGGCGCCAACCTGGGAGCGCATCGGCAAGCTGGCGGCGATCGCCATCATCCGTACCGCGCTAAACTATTTTCTCAGCAGGGAAATGGAGCAGGAGACGAGACTACCGAAACCAGCGCACACCAGGACGGGCATGCCGCCATGAGCGCGCGCCGCAAGCGCATCGGCCTGAAAGGCGAACTGCTGCTGGCCTTCATGCCGATGGCGACCGTGCTGCTGGTGCTGGCGCTGGTCGAGGCGCTGAGCAATCAACGGTTGCTCTTTGCGTCGCTGGCTTCCAGCGCTTTCCTCATCTATCTCGACCCGGAGCATGCGGTGAACCAGGTCAGGACCCTGCTGCTGGCGCAGATCGGTTCGGCTGCCATCGGCCTGGCCTGTTACCAGTTGCTGGGGCCGGGCTACCTGTCTGGCGGTCTGGCCATGGTGCTGGCGATCGGCCTGATGATCATCAGCGATGCGATGCATCCGCCGGCCGTCTCCAGCGCGCTGAGCTTTGGGCTGCGCTCGGGCGACGCCAGCAACCTGCTGCTGTTCTGCATGGCGGCCGGCGTTACCGCGTTGCTGGTGGTGATGCAGCGCATGGCACTGTGGACCCTAGAGCGTGTCACCCGCCCCAACAAGGGTTGATGCCTTGCAAGAGATGACGTAGTGCCAAGCCGGCGTGGCGGGCAGGCGCACTAAAAACAATGAGGGAGCCGGATGCCTGATATTGCCGCGATTTTTCTGACATTCACGGCCGTCCTGGCCTACCTGAACCGCAGCTTCATCGGCCTCCCTCCCACCATAGGCGTCATGGTCATCGCTCTGGCGCTGTCGCTGATGACCATCGGCCTGGACGCGCTGGGCTTTGGCGTATTGCGCGACTTCGAGGAATCGCTGCTGCACAAGGTGGACTTTTCCGGCCTGCTGATGGAAGGCATGCTGTCGCTGCTGCTGTTTGCCGGCGCCCTGCAGGTGGACCTGAGCGAACTGCGGGTCTAACGCTGGTAGATCGGCCTCCTGGCCATCATTGGCACCACGGCTTCCACGGTCGTAGTGGGCCTGCTGCTGTGGCTGGGCCTGTCCTACACGGCGCTTGCAATGCCGCTGAGCTACTGTCTGCTGTTCGGCGCGCTGATCTCGCCCACCGACCCGATTGCGGTGATGGGCATACTAAAGTCCGCCGGTGCGCCAGCCAACGTGGAGCTGGTGATTGCCGGCGAGTCCCTGTTCAACGACGGCGTCGGCGTGGTGCTTTTCTCCCTGCCGCTGTGGGTGGTCCACGGCGGCCGGATACCCAGCCTTGCTGAAGGTGCGCTCCTGCTGCTGGAGGGGGCCGGCGGCGGCATCGTGCTCGGACTGGTCATCCGCTATGTCGCTTATCGCATGCTCAAGAGCATCGACAGCTACCAGGAAAAGGTGCTGGTCACGCTGGCCGCGGTGATCGGTGGCTATGCGCTGGCCAGCACACGGCATGTATCGGGACCGCTGGCGATGGATGGTGGTGGTCGGCCTGATCATCGGCAACCACGGCAGGGCGCTGGCCATGTCGGAACAGACCCGGCGCCATGTCGACATGTTCTGGTGGTTGCTCGATGAAATCCTGAACGCGGTGCTGTTCGTGCTGATCGGGCTCGAAATCATCGTGATCACCAATGCGCGCGGCCTGCTGCCGGCCGGCCTGATCGCGATCGGGATCACCCTGCTGGCCCGCCTGCTGACCGTGGGCCTGCCCATCCGCATGCTGCGCGCCCTGTTCCACCTGCCCTCCGGCGCTGGAAGGTGCTGACCTGGGGCGGCCTGCGCGGCGGCATTTCAGTGGCGCTCGCGCTCTCGCTGCCGGCCGGGCCGCAGCGCGATATCATCGTCGCGCTGACCTATATGGTGGTGGTGTTCTCGATCCTGGTGCAGGGCCTGACCATCGGCAAGGTGGTACGCGGCCGCATAGACTGCGCCTCGTCGCCGCACTGAAGCGCGTCCGGCCCGATCCGCTTAGGCCGGATGCGCCCTAGTCCTCCGCCTTGCCATAACCCCCGCCGCCCGGCGTTTCGATCACGAACACATCGCCGGCCTGCATCTCGGTCTTGTCCACATGCCTTAGCTCATCCCTGGCGCCACCGGCCCGCAGCACATAGTTGCGGCCCTTCGCACCCGGCTCGCCGCCGGCCATGCCGAACGGCGCATGCAGCCGGTTGTTCGACAGGATGGATGCCGTCATCGGCTCAAGGAAGCGCACCTTGCGGATGCCACCGTTGCCGCCATGCCATTTGCCGCGGCCGCCGGTCCCGGGATTGATCTCGTAGCTCTCCAGCCTGACCGGGAAGCGGAACTCCAGGATCTCCGGGTCGGTCAGGCGCGAGTTGGTCATATTGGTCTGCACCACGTCGGTACCGTTGAAGCCTTTGCCCGCGCCGGAGCCGCCGGAAATGGTTTCGTAATACTGGTAGCGGGCATTGCCGAAGGTGAAGTTGTTCATCGTGCCTTGCGACGCGGCCATCACGCCCAGCGCGCCATACAGCGTATTGGTGATGCAGGTGGACGTTTCCACATTGCCCGACACCACGGACGCCGGATAGCGCGGATTAAGCATGGAGCCTTCCGGGATGATCACGTTTAGCGGCTTCAGGCAGCCGGCATTAAGCGGTATATCGTCGTGGACCAGGGTGCGGAACACATACAGTACCGCCGCCATGCAGACCGCCGACGGCGCGTTGAAATTGTTCAGCAATTGCGCCGAGGTGCCGGTGAAATCGATGTCGGCGCTGCGCGTGGCCCGGTCCACCCTGATGGCGACCCTGATCACCGCGCCGTTGTCGAGCGCGTAGGTGTAGTTACCATCATGCAGCGCCGTGATCACGCGCCGCACCGCTTCCTCGGCATTGTCCTGCACATGGCCCATGTAGGCCTGCACCACGTCCAGGCCGAAGTGGGTCACCATCTTGCCCAGTTCTTCCACGCCCTTCTGGTTGGCGGCGATCTGGGCCCGCAGGTCGCCCATGTTCTGTTCGGGATTGCGGGCCGGATGGCGCGCGCCTTCCAGCAGCGCGCGGGTCTCGGCTTCGCGCAGGCGACCGGCTTCCACCAACTTGAAGTTATTGATCAGCACGCCCTCTTCCTCGATCACCGTGGAATCGGGCGGCATCGAGCCCGGCGTGGTGCCGCCGATGTCGGCATGGTGGCCGCGTGAACCGACGTAGAACAGGATGGTTTCGCCGGCTTCGTCGAATACGGGGCTGATCACGGTGACGTCCGGCAGATGGGTGCCGCCGTGGTAGGGATCGTTGAGCATGAAGACATCGCCCGGCCGCATCGCGCTGCGGTTTTCCTGCATCACGGTCTTGATGCTCTCGCCCATCGAGCCCAGGTGCACCGGCATGTGCGGCGCGTTGGCGATCAGGTGGCCGCCGGCATCGAATATGGCGCAGGAAAAGTCCAGCCTTTCCTTGATGTTGACCGAGTAGGCAGTGTTCTGCAGCCGCAGGCCCATCTGCTCCGCGATCGACATGAACAGGTTGTTGAAGATCTCCAGCATCACCGGGTCAGCACTAGTGCCCAGCGCGCGCCGCTCGGGCCGGGCCTCGAGGCGGGTCAGCACCAGGTGGTCCAGCGTAGTGACTTCGGCTTGCCAGCCCGGCTCTACCACCGTGGTGGCATTGGCTTCGGCAATGATGGCCGGGCCGCGGATCAGGTCCCCGGGTCGGGTGTTATCGCGCCGGAACATATTAGCCTCCTGCCAGGCGCCGCCGGAATAGAAGTGCAGCGGCTGCGCCGCATGCAGGGGCCCATGGCGCAGCGGCCGCGACGCCGGCTGCTCGCGCGGCGCGTCGGATGGCCCCACCGCCTCGACCGACACGGCCTCCACGATCAGCGCCTTGCCCTGCATCAGGAAGGAAAATCGCTTGCGATAGGCTGCCTCGAAGCCGGCCTGCATCTCCGCCAGCGTGCCAAACGGCACCACCAGCGCGGAATCGGTGCCTTCATAGCGGAGGTGAACCCGGCGCAGCGCGATGATGCGCTGTGCCGGCACGCCCTGCGCCAACAGGTCCTGCCTGGCCGCCTCCGCCAGCTGCGACAGCTTCTCTTTCACCGCCACCATCGCCTCGTCGGAAAGCCTGGCCTCGACCGCGGCCTCGCGCATCGCGGTCTGGTCGGCCAGGCCCATGCCATAAGCCGAGAGCACGCCGCCCAGCGGATGGCAGAACACCCGCGTCATGCCTAGGGCGTCGGCCACCAGGCAGGCATGCTGGCCGCCGGCGCCGCCGAAGGTGGCAAGCACGTATTCGGTCACGTCATGGCCGCGCTGCACCGAGATCTGTTTGATCGCATTGGCCATGCTGGCCACCGCAATGGCGAGGCAGCCTTCGGCCACCTGCTCGGGCAAGGGCGTCCTGCCGGTGGCCTGGCCGATCTCGGCGGCCATGCGGGCAAAGCCGGTGCGCGCTGCCTCCAGGTCTAGCGGCTGGTCGCCGTTGGGGCCGAACACCGTCGGGAAATGCGCCGGCTGGATCTTGCCCAGCAGGACATTGCAGTCAGTGACGGTCAGCGGCCCGCCGCGGCGGTAGCTTGCCGGGCCGGGATTGGCGCCAGCGCTGTCGGGTCCGACCCGGTAGCGCACCCCGTCGAAATGCAGGATGGAGCCGCCGCCCGCGGCGACCGTATGGATGCTCATCATCGGCGCACGCATGCGCACGCCGGCAACCTGGGTCTCGAACACCCGCTCGAACTCGCCGGCGTAATGGGAAACGTCGGTCGAGGTGCCGCCCATGTCGAAGCCGATCACCTTGTCAAAGCCCGCCAGTTCGCTGGTGCGCGCCATGCCGACGATGCCACCGGCCGGCCCCGACAGGATCGAGTCCTTGCCCTGAAAGGCATGGGCATTGGTCAGGCCGCCGCTGGACTGCATGAATTGCAGACGCACGCCCGGCATCTCCTGCGCCACTTGGTCGACATAGCGCCGCAGGATGGGCGACAGGTAGGCATCGACCACGGTGGTGTCGCCACGCGAGACCAGTTTCATCATCGGGCTGGTCTGGTGCGAGGCCGATACCTGGGTATACCCAATCTCGCGCGCCATCCGTGCAACCGCGGATTCATGCGCGGTATAGCGGTAGCCATGCATGAAAACGATGGCCAGCGCCCGATAGCCTTCGTCATAGGCCTGGCGAAGCGCGGCCGCAGCGCCCGCCTCGTCCAGCGCCAGCACTGTCTCGCCATGGGCGCCGACGCGCTCGTCGATCTCGATGACCCGGCTGTACAGCAGTTCCGGCAGCACGATATGGCGGTCGAACAGGCGCGGCCTGTTCTGGTAGGCGATGCGCAGCGCATCGCGATAGCCGCGGGTGATGGCCAGAACGGTGCGCTCGCCCTTGCGCTCCAGCAGTGCATTGGTGGCCACCGTGGTGCCCATCTTCACCGCTTCCACCAGGTCGGAAGGAATCGTGTCGCCAGCACCCAGACCGAGCAGGTGCCGTATGCCGGCCACCGCCGCGTCCCGGTACTGTTCAGGGTTGTCGGACAAGAGCTTGTGCGTCGTCAGGCTGCCATCCGGCCGCTTCGCAACGATGTCGGTGAAGGTGCCGCCCCGGTCTACCCAGAATTGCCAGCGTTGCATGCGAAACCACCCTTTCAGTTTGGTTGGCGGGCAGCCATCATCTTTCGCCCGGCACCGGCCATGATAGCGGCAGCCGCGCGGAACAGGAAAGTGGCTTGCGATGGCACAAGCCCCTTGCCCACGCTTGCCCTTGAGAAAAGCAGCCGTTAGCGCTACTCTTGCCGCGCGATTCTTTCCTTAACATGCCAGTCACCACGGGATTACCCATGCGTTTGAGCAAGCTTGCAGTCGCCCTCTCCTTTATCGGCCTTAGCGCCGCGGCCCAGTCCCAGACCAAGTGGGACATGCCAACCGCCTATCCCCCCAATAATTTCCATACCGAGAACGTGCAGCAGTTCGCCGCCGATGTCGACAAGGCCACTGGCGGCAAGCTCAAGATCACCGTCCATGCCAATGCCTCGCTGTTCAAGGCGCCGGAGATCAAGCGCGCGGTGCAGGGCGGCCAGGCGCAGATCGGCGAGATCCTGCTAGCCAATTTCGAGAACGAGAATCCGCTCTATGGCGTCGACGGCATTCCCTTCCTGGCCACTTCGTATGAGGAATCGATGAAGCTGTACAAGGCATCGAAGAAGGCGCAGAACGACCTGCTGGGCAAGCAGGGCATGATGATGCTGTATGCGGTGGCCTGGCCGCCGCAGGGCATCTATTCAAAAAAGCCGATTGAGTCGGCGGCCGACATGCGCGGCCTGAAATGGCGCGCCTACAGCCCGTCCACCAGCAAGATCGCCGAGCTGGTCGGCGCGCAGCCGGTCACGGTGCAGGCATCCGAGCTGTCGCAGGCGCTGGCCACAGGCGTGGTCGATTCCTTCATGACCTCTGGCTCAACCGGCTACGACTCCAAGGTCTATGAGCAGGTGAAGAACTTCTACGACACCCAGGCCTGGCTGCCGAAGAACGCGATCATCGTCAACAAGAAGGCATTCGACGCGCTCGACCAGCCGACCCGCGACGCCCTGCTGAACGCCGCCGAGACCGCCGAGGCACGCGGCTGGAAGGTGTCGGCCGAAAAGAACGAGTGGTACCTCAATGCGCTAAAGGAAAAGGGTATGACGATCCACAAGCCATCGGCCAAGCTGCAGGCCGACATGAAGCAGGTTGGCCAGGTGATGCAGGCAGACTGGCTGAAGAAGGCCGGGCCGGAAGGCCAGGCCGTGATGGACGCCTACCGCAAGAACTGACTGGCGCCCGATGGCCAGCAGGCGCCGTGCATGGCATGGCGCTTGCTGGCTTTTGATTTTCCTGAAATCGGCCTCATTACGGACCACCTCACGGACCACCATGCGCGCTCTACTCGACAGACTCTATATGGCCGCCGGCTATGCCGCGGCCTTTTTCATGGTGGCCACGCTGCTGATGGTGGTTGCCGGCATCGCCGACCGCGCGCTGGCACTGGGCTGGCGCGGCACCGACATGTATGCCGGCTATGCAATGGCAGCCTGTGGCTTCCTGGCGCTGGCGCATACCTTCAAGCGCGGCGAGCACATCCGGGTGTCGCTGCTGCTGCAGGCGGCGTCGCCACGCATGCAGCGGGCCATGGAGATCTGGTCGCTGTTCGCGGCCAGCCTGCTGGCTGCGGCCTTTAGCTTCTACGCCATCAAGCTGACCTGGCAATCATGGGAATTCCATGACGTCTCCACCGGCAACGATGCCACGCCGCTGTGGATGCCGCAGGTGAGCATGGCGGTGGGCGCCGTCGTGCTGCTGGTTGCCCTGCTCGACGACCTGGTGCTGGAGCTGCGCGGCAAGCGGGTAGTGCGGGCAAGCGCCGAGCAACTGCGCAACGAATAAACGCTGGCAACCAAGAAGGGCAAGGCATCCATGGATCTCCTGATTACCGCGCTGCTGATCGCGGTGCTGTTTGCAATACTCGCTTCCGGCGTCTGGATCGGGCTGGCCCTGTCGGGCGTGGCCTGGATCGCGATGGCGCTGTTCTCCGCCCGTCCCGCCGGCGACGCCATGGCCGTCACCATCTGGGGCGCATCCTCTTCCTGGACGCTGACTGCCCTGCCGCTGTTCGTGTGGATGGGCGAGATCCTGTTTCGCACCCGGCTCTCGGAAGACATGTTCAAGGGCCTGGCGCCATGGCTGGAAAACGTGCCGGGCCGGCTGCTGCACACCAATGTGATTGGCTGTGCCATCTTTGCCGCAGTGTCAGGCTCGTCGGCCGCCACCTGCGCCACCATCGGCAAGATGACCATTCCCGAGCTGACCCGGCGCGGCTACCCGGAAGACAAGATTATCGGCACGCTGGCTGGCGCCGGCACGCTGGGCCTCCTGATACCGCCTTCCATCATCATGATCGTCTATGGCGTCTCGGCCAATGTCTCGATCGCGCAGCTGTTCATCGCCGGCATCGTGCCCGGGCTGCTGCTAGCGGCGCTGTTTTCCGGCTATATCGTGGTATGGGCCCTGGGCCACCCGGATGCGATACCGCCAGCCGCCGAGAAACTGAGCTTCCGGCAGAAGCTGTATGCGTCGCGCCACCTGGTGCAGGTCGGCCTGCTGATCGTGCTGGTGCTGGGCGCGGTCTACTCGCCCTGGGTCACGCCAACCGAAGCGGCTGCCGTAGGCGTGCTGGGCGCGCTGGCGCTGTCGGCCGCGCAGGGATCGCTGAATCGGCAAACCTTCATGGACAGCTTGCTGGGCGCAACCCGCCTGTTCTGCATGATCGCCTTGATCTTGTCCGGCGCGCAGTTCCTCACGCTGGCGATGGGCTATCTCGGCCTGCCGCGCCACCTGGCAGAGTGGATTGCCTCGCTGGGACTGTCCACCGCCATGCTGATTGCGATGCTGACCGTGTTCTTCATCGTCCTCGGCTGCTTCCTCGATGGCATATCGATGGTGGTGCTGACCATGGGCGTGATTCTGCCCACGGTGGAAAAGGCCGGCATCGATTTGATCTGGTTCGGCATCTTCATCGTGCTGGTGGTGGAGATGGCGCAGATCACGCCGCCGGTGGGCTTCAATCTGTTTGTGCTGCAGGGCATGACCAGCAAGCAGATTCCGTGGATCGCCAGAGTCACACTGCCGATGTTCTTCCTGATGATCGCGGCCCTGGTGCTGGTGTACCTCTTCCCTGACCTAGTGCTAGGCCTGCCGCGCTCGATGCGGGCCGGCGGATGAGCCGGGCGCGCGCAGCGGCCCCGAACTGAAAGCCGGCGCATGCTGCTGATGAGGCTGCTGCTGGTGCCACTGCTGGTGGTGCTGCTGACGCTGGCCGACCGCCGTTGGGGCCCGGCAGTGACTGGCTGGCTGACTGGCTTTCCCATCGTCGCCGGCCCGATCCTCCTGCTGATCGCGCTTGAGCAGGGGCCGGCATTTGCCTCGCATGCGGCGCTCTGGTCGCTGTCGGTGGTGCTGGCCAATGTCTGCTTCGGCATTGCCTATTCATGGGCTGCGCGATGCCTGCCCTGGTGGTTGTGCCTGGTGGCCGGCAGCATCGGCTTTGCCGCCGGTGCGCTGGCGCTGTCCTGGCATCCGCTGCCGCCGTGGCCGGCGCTGGCGCTGACGCTGGCCGGCCTGTTCCTGGCGCCGCGCGCCTTTCCGCGCGTGCAGCTTACTACCCCGCTGCCAACGCCCGCCCGCGGCGAACTGCCGGCGCGCATGCTGGCCGGCGCGGCCATGGTTGCCATGGTGACCTTCCTGGCGCAGCGCCTGGGGCCGCATGTCAGCGGCATCCTGACGGTGTATCCGGTCATGAGCCTGGTGCTGGCGGTGTTTTCGCATCTGCATGCCGGGCCGACGCATGCGATCCGCCTGCTTGGCGGCGTGGTGGGCGGGCTGTATGCCTTCAGTGCATTTTGTTTTGTAGTGGGGATGGCATTGCCGCGGCTGGGCATCGCAGCCAGCTTCATGCTGGCGCTTGTCTGCGCGCTGTCGGTGCAGGCAGTGACATTCTGCATCCGGCATCCCCAGCTTGTAGCAAGCTGGCGCAGGCGTTAGCGCTGCTGGCCTGACTGGCCTGGACGAGACCGGGGTACACTGGCCCTGAAACAGGATGCGGCGATCGTCGTTGCGGGGTTCCGGCGAAGCGCTGCAACGCAGCGCCAGGGTCAATCTGGCCGGTATCGGCAGGCTAGTCAGGCCAACAGCCCGATAGGGACCAGCGCGGGCAGGCCTCGAGGCCGGGATGCCCACCCGCACTGGCTTACTGCAAGCTTATTGCGGCATGATCACCGAATCGATTGCATGGATCACGCCGTTGTCGGCGGCCACATCTGCCTTGACGACGGTGGCATTGTCGATGCCCACCTTGCCGCCGTTCATGCTGACGGTGATCGGGCTGCCTTCCACCGTCTTGACCTTGCCGGCCTTGACATCGCTGGCCATCACCTTGCCCGGCACCACGTGGTAAGTCAGCACCTTGGTCAGCGACGTCTTGTCCTTGAGCAGCGCATCAAGCTTGTCCTTGGGGATCTTGGCGAATGCCGCGTCGGTCGGCGCAAACACGGTGAATGGCCCCGGACCCTTCAGCGTGTCGACCAGGCCAGCCGCCTGTACCGCCGTCACCAGCGTGTTGAACGAGCCCGCCGACTTGGCAGTGTCAACGATATCGGCCGCTTGGGCAAAGCCGGTTGCGACAGTTAGTGCAGCTGCGATGATGATTTTTTTCATTGTCTACTCCTTCGTATGAACATCAGAACGACAGAACAGCGCAACTGAGCGCTGCAAACGGAACCATGCGATCCAAGCCATACCCGCCGTGCCAGGCGAGCGCAACAGCCATGCATGCCAGGCACGCCCCGATCTGCTGGATTCGGCGTCCCGGGTCACATTGAACCGCTAGGTCTGCAACTTAGGCTTTAAAAACTGCTCTGTCCAGTGTTTGTCTCGGTATAATGACGATGATAACGGTTCAATTACGGTTCAAATATGTCAGAGTCGATCCAGATCAATGAAGTTGCCGAAGATCAGGCAGAACACAAGGCGATGCACCGCACCGGTGTCGCGGCGCGGCTGGCCGGCTTGCCGGTGGAGACTTTGCGTGTCTGGGAGCGGCGCTACGCCCTGTCCGAGACCGAGCGCTCTGCCCATGGACAGCGGCTTTACTCGGCCGAACAGGTGCGCCGCCTTGGCCTGCTCAAGCAGCTGGTGGATCAGGGCCATCCGATCGGCGTGCTGGCCGGCCTGCCGATGCGGCAGCTGGAGGAAATGACAGTGTCGCAGGCGTTACCCGAGGAAGACACGGGCCGGATGATGCGAGTCGCCTTGCTGGGGGAGAGCATCATCCGGCGACTCGCTGCTGGCGGCCGCGATAGCCTGGGACTGGTGGTGCGCGCCAGCTGCACCCAGCTGGCGCAGGCCGAAACGGTGCTGCAGGATGCGGATGCCGACCTGCTGCTGGTGGAGCTCTCGGAACTCGATGACAGCGCCGTGCCGCGCATCGTCGCCGCCCGGCGCGCCTGCAGCGCCGTGGCAGTGGTGGTGCTGTACCGCTTCTGCGCCAGCGCCACGATACGTCATCTGCGCGCGCAGGGTTGCCTGGTAGCGCGGGTGCCACCCGAGCTGGGCGAGCTGCTGCTATTGTGCCGGGCGGCGCTGGCGAATGCCCGGCCGCCGCTACGCGAACGCCGTCCCGTCCCTGCGCCGCCGCGGCCGCGCAGGTTTAGCGACGAGGCTCTGCTGGCCCTAGCTGGCGCCGCCAACAGCGTGGATTGCGAATGTCCGCGCCATCTGGCTGACATCCTGATGACGGTGGGCAGCTTCGAGCGCTACAGCGCGCAGTGCGCATCGCGCAACGAGCCCGATGCGCAGCTGCATCAGGCGCTGCAGCTGGCGGCCGGCCAGGCGATGGCGATCCTGGAAGACGCGATGGAAAGGCTGGCGCGGGCTGAAGGCCTGCCGTTGACGCCTGCCTGAGCAGGGAAGGCCCCACGCTACGCGACGCGCCTTTCCTGCCCGACCCAGTAGCGCTCTCTGACTTCCTTGCGCGACAGCTTGCCATTCGCGTTCTTTGGCAGCTCGCTGACGAAATCGATTGAACGCGGCTTCTTGAAGTCGGCCAGCAGGTCTTTGCAATGCGCCATCAGATCGGCCTGGCTCGCCGTGTGGCCGGGGCGCAGCACCACTACCGCCTTCACCGCCTCGCCCCATACCGGGTCGGGCACGCCCACGACGCAGGTTTCGTAGACGGCGGCATGGCGATACAGCGCCTGCTCGATCTCTGACGGATACACATTGAAGCCGCCGGAGATGATCATTTCCTTCTTGCGGTCGACGATAGTCAGGTAGCCGTGCCGGTCCATGCGCGCCAGGTCGCCGGTATGCAGCCAGCCGTCCTTCAAGGCTGCGGCCGACAGTTCCGGTTCACGCCAATAGCCGGCAAACACATCCGGGCCGCGTATCACGATCTCGCCTATCTCTCCCTGCGCGACCGGCTTGCCGTCATCATCGACCAGCTGCAGTTCCGATTCGCTGAAGATGCGGCCGCAGGAAGACAGCAATTCCTCGCGTCCCTCCTCCAGCGCGATGCGGTGGTCCTGCGTGCTCAACGCCACCAGCCCGCCGGTGGTCTCGCCGGCGCCATATCCTTGCGACAGCACCGGCCCGAACACCTGCCAGGCTTCGCGGATGCGCGACGGTGCCATCGGCGCCGAGCCATAGGTCACCTGCTTCAGTGAACCGAGGTCGTAGTCCTTCACGCGCGGATGCGCCACCAGCATGTTGATCATGGTCGGCACCAGGAAGCAGGCGCTGACCCGGTAGCGCTGGATCGAGGCCAGGAAGGCTTCGGGCTCGAAGCGTTCATGCAGCAGGATGGCGCCGCCCTGGAACAGGTAGGGCTGGATGAACATGCCGCTGGCATGGGTGATCGGCCCGGCCAGGGCCAGCACATCGCCCGGTTCGGCGCGCAGCCGGTTCATCACCACCTTGCGCAGCGACGCCATGCGGTTGCCCACGGTCTGCATGGCTGCCTTGAGCTTGCCGGTCGAACCCGAGGTGTAATGCAGCACCGCCAGGTCCTCCGGCGCCATCTCGACATCCGGGCTGGCGGCGCTGGACTGCGCCAGCAGCGCTTCGTAGTCCAGGAAGCCCTCGCAGGCTGCGCCGAAGGCGATGAACCTGCGCACGCTCGGCAGCGACGGCGCCAGGTCGGCAATGGCGGCGGCATGCGCCGGCTCGGACAGCATCAGCACCGGCTCGGCATTGCCGGCGGTGTCCAGCACTTCGGCCTTCGACAGCCGCGCATTAAGCGCCACCTTCACCAGGCCAGCCTTGTACAGCGCGCATTCCAGCTCGATCAGTTCCGGCCGGTTCCAGGACTGCACCGCAATGCGGTCGCCCTTCCTTGCGCCCAGTGCCAGCAGCGCATTGGCCAGCCGGCTGGAGCGCTCGTCGAGCTGCTGGAAAGTGGTGATCGCATCATTGAAAATGATGGCGGGGCGGTCGGGCCAGTATTGCGCACAGCGTGTGATGAAACGCCCTTGGTTCATGAAAGTCTCCTGTTGGTCAACGGTGGAAGTGATGATAGGAGCGCCGTCCGGGCCGGCTGATAATGCGCTGCGCTGCTTTCATAACCTTGCGGAATGGCGCGTCGCCACAGCTCGATAACGCGGCGGCATCGTCAGGCGGCATGACGGAATGATGCCTGGCCATCGCTGTCGGACAATACAGCCTGATCCCGGCATAACGATTCCAAGGAGACTGAAGATGATCGGATTGAAACGACAGAGCCGCATGCTCGCCGCCGGCGCCATGCTGTCATGCGCCGCGCTGGCCAGTGCCGCCGGAAAATATCCGGACAGGCCCGTAAAGCTGGTCGTGCCCTTTTCGGCCGGCGGCCAGTTCGACATTGCCGCCCGCATGCTGGCCCAGTTCGCCTCGAAGGAGCTCGGGCAGGCAGTCATTGTCGAGAACGTACCCGGCGGCGGCGGTAACATCGGCGCCGCCAAGGTCGCGACCGCGCCGGCCGACGGCTATACCCTGCTGACGCTGGGCGGCAACCACACCATTGCCCAGGCGCTTTATGCCAAGCCGGGCTTTCGCATCGACACGGACTTCACGCCGATCTCGATGGTGACCGTGGCGCCGCATGTGGTGCTGGTCAATGCCACGCTGCCCGTCAACACCTTCCCGGAACTGGTCAACCTTGCCAAACGCAGCCCGGGCACGCTGAGCTACGGCAGCCCGGGCATCGGCACCTCCATGCACCTGACCTTCGAGATGATCAAGGCCAACTACGGGCTGGATATCCTGCATGTGCCGTACAAGGGCGGCGCCAACATGCTGGCCGACCTTGCTGCAGGCCAGGTCAAGACCGGCATCGTCGCGCTGGCGCCCGCGAAGGAATTCATCAGCACCGGCCGCATACGGCCGCTGGCCGTCACCAGCAAGGCCCGTTCGCCGGCCTTGCCGGATGTGCCGTCGCTGTCGGAGCTGGGTTACCCGGCGCTGGATGCCGGCAGCTGGATGGGCCTGGCCGGGCCGAAGAACTTGCCGCCCGATATCGTACAGCGCTGGAACGGCATCGTGCATGCCTTCCTAACCGATCCCGCCAGCAGCCGCAAGCTGGAAGAGATGGCTTTCAAGCTCTCACCTTCTACGCCGGCGGAATTTGACCGGCAGCTGCGTAGCGAAGTGGAGGCCTATGGCAAGGTCGTGCGCGAGAACAAGATCATGGCGCAGTAGCGGCGCCCCGGCCTGAAAGGATGCGGCGATGCTGGGCAAGCTCTTGATTGCGGCAGGCATGCTCGCCACGATATCCCTGGCGGCCACAACGCTGGGCAAGCGCCGCTGGGAAGCCGGCACGAAAGCGCTGCGCGAGCGCATCGAGGCGGCGCGCCTGCCTGTGATGCCCCGGACCGTCGATCTCGATGCGCTCGACGGATTGCCCGCGCCGGTGCAGCGCTATTTCCGCACGGTGCTGCGGCAGGGCATGCCCATGCTGGCCAGCGCGCGGATGCAGCATCGCGGCATGTTCAACATGGGCAGCCAGGAAGCCAGCTGGAAACCGTTCGAGTCCGATCAGCTGGTCGTTACCCGCCGTCCCGGTTTTGACTGGGATGCAAGGATCGCGATGATGCCGGGCCTGCCCGTCCATGTTCACGATGCCTACGCCGCTGGCGAGGGCGTGCTGCATGCCGCCCTGCTCGGCCTTGTGCCGCTGGCCGACATGCACGGCGGCGCCGGCATCGCCCAGGGCGAACTGATGCGCTTCCTGGCCGAGGCCGCCTGGTATCCGACCGCGCTGCTGCCCGGCCAAGGCGTGCGCTGGGAAGCGGTCGATGCCTACCAGGCGCGGGCGACGCTGGCAGACGGCCCGGTCAGCGTCACCCTGCAGTTCCGCTTCAATGCCGACGGGCTGATCGATACCGTGCAGGCCGAAGTCCGCGGCCGCACGGTAGGCAAGCGCATCGTTCCCACGCCGTGGCAGGGACGGTTCTGGAATTACCAGACCCGCTCCGGCATGCTGGTACCGCTGGAAGGCGAAGTGTCGTGGCTCACCGCCGAAGGCGCGTTGCCCTACTGGCGCGGCACCATCACTGCGATCGAATACCAGGCCGCGAAATAAAGCGCCGGCAAAGCTACGCCGCGCAATGCTGGCGCAGCAATTCAATGAAGCGCACCGTCAGCGGCGACAGGTAGGCGCCGCGCCGCGTGGTGATGCCCACCACGCGCGGCCAGCGCGCCTCGCTCAGCGACAGGCTTGCCAGGCCCTGGCCAAAGTGCTGCTTCAGGGTCGATTCGCCGGTCACGCTCAACAGATCGGTTGCCCTGACCACGCTCATCAGCGAAGCGATCGATGAATTCGACTCGATCACCACATTCGGCGGCGGCAGGCCGTGCTCGGCGAAACGGGCTTCCACCGCGCGCCGCGCCATCACATTGGGGCCTGCCAGTATCCAGGATTGCCTGCCCAGGTGGTCGAAGCGCAACTGCGGTGCGGAGAACACCGGATGGCCCTCGCGCCCTACCACCCGCAGGTCATCGGTGAACAGCGGCTGCTGCTCGAAATCACTGTCCTCTACGGCCTTCAGCGCGCTGATGCAGAAATCGAGGTCGCCCAGGCGCAATGCGGCGAACAGCTTGTCGTTCAGCCCCACCGTTACCTGCATTCTTGCCGCAGGGCGCTGGCGCAGCAATGCGGCGCAGGCGTCGGCGAAGAAATGCTCGGCATAGTTGGGCGAGATGCCGGCCCTGATCAGGCCCACCTTTCCCAGGTACAGGTCATTGGCTTCCTTGACGGCTTCATCCAGCCCAGAACGGGCTGCCCTGACACGGTCATGGAAAGCCTGTCCGGCGACGGTCAGCACCATGCCCTTGGCGGTGCGCTCGAACAGGGGGATCTGCAGTTCGCGTTCCAGTCGCTGGATACCCTTGGTCAGGGCCGGCTGGGTGGCGCCCACCGCTTCGGAGGCGCGGCCGACATGGCCGGCATGGGCAACGGCCAGAAAATAATCCAAGTCTTCCAGTCTCACTTCATTCCCGCCCGTTATCGAAATGCCGCTGGCCATAATCACACGCTGGCTTTGGCAGTGTCAACATGGGTCATCCCAACCATTGATGCGAGCCTCCCATGAACGATACCGTCCAGCCCGACTTTGCCGCCCTCCGCCAGCGGCTCCATGCGTATCTGCAGGACGAACTGCTGCCGTTTGAACAGCGGCATGGCATCGGCTATGAAGACCGCCTGCCCAGGGACACCGTGCGCGGCCTGTGGCAGCGCTCGCGCGAACTTGGCCTGTATGGCCCGCAATTGCCGCAGTCGCTGGGCGGAGCCGGCCTGTCGGTGTCGCAACTATGTCTGTTAAAGGATGATGTTGCCGCGTCCGGCGCGGTGCTGTTCCCGCATGTGCTGGGCGACTGGGGCGGGCCGGCCCGCATCGGCAACCTGGTCAGGCATGCCACGCCCTACCAGGTGGAAAACTATATCCTGCCCTGCATACGTGGCGAAAAGGGCGCCTGCTTCGCCATGACCGAAGCCGGCTCCGGCTCGGACGCGGCCAGCATTCAGACCCGCGCGGTGCGGGACGGCGACGACTATATCATCACCGGGCGCAAGCACTACATCACCGCATCGGCCTTCGCCGACTTCGCCATCGTGATGTGCGTGACAGACGCGGACAAGGGCGCCGACGGCATATCGGCCATCCTGGTCGACCTCGACCGGCCCGGCGTGACCCTGTCCCATGACTACCTGCCGATGACGGGCCAGCATGTGGACGCCGACATTGACATGCAGCAGGTACGGGTGCCGGCCGCCAACCTGATCGGCAGCGAAGGCGCCGGCTTCAAGATCGCAATGGACCGCATCAGCGTGAACCGGCTGCTGCACTGCCCCACCATGACCGGGCTGGCGCGACAGGCATACCGGATGTCGGTCGACTATGCGCAACACCGCCAGCAGTTCGGCGGCCCGATCAGCCGCTTTCAGGCGATCCAGCACATGCTGGCCGACATGGCCACGGCGCTGTTCGCCTGCGACAGCATGGTGATGGCCGCGGCCGCGCTGGCCGACCAGGGCAAGGACATCCGCAAGGAAGCCTCGATGTGCAAGCTGTTCGTTTCCGAGCGCTGCTTCGAAATCGCCGACCGGGCCATGCAGATCCACGGCAATGTGGGCGTGACGAAGAACCATCCGGTCGAATTCATTTTTCGCCGGCTGCGGCTGTACCGCATCGTCACCGGCACCAGCGAGATACAACGCAATACGATTGCGAAGGAAATCCTGCGGGCTTAGGCTTCTTCCTTTTCCCGGGCAAAGCAGATGTCGGCCATGGCCTGTAGGTTTGAATGGCGAATCGCGCGATGGGGCCCGAGCCGGATTGAAGGCGCAGGCCGCAAGGCGTATCAGCGCCGCCTGCACCTTTCCTCCCGTTCCGCCTCCACCAGTTCCCAGCCCAGCTGGCGGCGGATTTCCTGGCAGCTCGGCGGCGGCTGGTGCTGCGCCTGCCGGCGTTCCATGTACTCCCTCACCTGTTCCTTGCTTGGTTTTGAAGTATTGACCATTTGCCACCTCCATCGGTGCAGCACCAGGCAGGCAAGACGGTCCAGGGATGCCATGGACGCCGGCTTGTCGTTGTGCATGACCATAAGATAGTGCCTGTCCGTCGCAAGGAAAGGCCTTTACTGTTTCAGTGTGTTACGGCGCGGCCAGCGCTTAGATTTCCTCCCCATTCGTGCCGAGCTGGGACAGGTTGGCATTGAAGCCGCCGGAGATGGCAGTCATTTGTTGAGCAGCAGGAAAGTGGCGACAGCCAGATCTTTGATGTTCAGCATGATGAAGCTCCTTGACGGTGGTGGGTTTGGGTTGGTGAGCTTTTGGTTGGGCTCGCACTCCCTATGGCATAGCCCGTGCCAGGTCGCAAAACCGCGGGAAAAGCCTTGCTGACGGGGCAAAACGATGATGGGCTACATCAAAGAAGGCGTGATGCTGGAGAAAAGGCATCTTATTAGCCTGCGTCCAGTATGGTCCTGGCAGACACTTTTTCAGTCGCGGTCGCGTCTCGCTGTACCGTGCTGCTGAATGCATGCAAGGCTGACAGTGCAAGTGCCTCTTCAATCGACAGCCTGAAAACGGATTGGCGCAGGAGCTGTATTTCTTCGGCATACCGGGCACGCAAAGGCCAGGCGAGGTCTTGCTCGCCAGGCTCATCTGCCGTTTAGGGAGACATGAACGCAGCAGCCCGCAGGACCGTTGCTTTTGCAAGACAACATCGCGCAGGCTCCCTGCGGGAATGATATTGCGCAAACGGTTCTGCATTCCGCTAGCCCATATTGAACGAACTGGAACGCAGGTTCAGCATCCGCAAGGAGTCCGCCATGTACCAGTCAGGCAAGCCAGACAGGGAGCAGGTCCGCCAGTGGCTCAGGCATGAAATTGCCTTGCACAGACCGCCGCCCGACCCGCATGAAATCCGCAGGCAGCTGGGCTGGCATCAGGCCAGTTGCCATGAAGAGAATGGGAGCCCCGGTCGCAGTTAGAGGCATTCGGTTAATCGCGGTTAGCCTAGCGCCCGCGATGCTTTCCAACATCGGTTTTCACGCTGATGCCGTGATCGGCACAGGCGACGCCGTATGAAGACGCAGCGCTTGCCTGCGAATGGATCGCATAAATGTCTGTGTCCGAGCACGCTGTCCAGGCTGCGTTGCCGGAGATAGTGAAATCATTGAAGCCATTCGCGGGTCGCAGCGCGACGCGAAAGCCAGATCCAAAACAACATGGCCCGACGCTGTCGAGCTATGTTTCGCTTCGGCCGAGCAATTGATCCGAAGTAGATATCCACCTTGGCCCGCGTCATCGACGGCCTCAAGCCGGTATCAGGCGCGACAAACTCGGCCTGCCCGACGTAAGAGGAAGCGGCTGCGGCCCGCAGGGCGGCGGCGCCGATCACGTGGTTGACAGTCATCATCGTCTTCAAAGGTAAAAAATCAAGGCTTGATTCCCGGTGCCATGTCTGTGTTTCAAGCTGCTGCGGCGCGTGTGACGCCTGCACAGGCATGGATGCCGGGATCTGAGCCAGGTTGTTGCAGCCGGGCTTACAACAGTCATCGCATACCGCGTGCCAGCACCGCCTTGGGGACAAAACGCAGCAAAAAGCGTTGAAACCCGACGGTTTTACAATTAAACCGGGCCTCGTATTGCAACGTTGTCAAATGTCAGGAGAGTGCACTGTCTGGCTGGGCCATACAGCGCGACTAGGGCTGTAGGCGGAGAACAAGCTGCCTACCGCAACCAGCAAAAATGTCCGCTTCAGCGATATTGCAATTCCGGCACAAGTGCCGCCGTTCATGTCGTCATTTCAGAAATGGCATTAATCCTAAAGCAATCATATTCATTGCGATGATAATGGGTAACACAATTGGGAATTGGAAAGCCATGACATGAACACTTATATTGGAACCATCGAAACAAATCGCAAAGTCGAGGCAGAAAATGACCAGTTCCATGATGACCTATTCCGGCGCCGCCATTCCTTCCTTTTTCGCCAAGCAAGGTGCTTCGCGCCCTGGCCTGTCGCTGCGTGATTGGCTGAACATTGCAGCAGGCGCACTGGCGATGGCTTCTTCCGTGCCCTCCACCGGCCGCATCAGCAGTAAGCAGCTTGACCGCCTCCGCGCAGTTGCTGCAAGCATCTAATTGCATGCCAGTCAATCCGCCGCGGCGGATTGACGAGCCGAAATCAAAATGCCAGCTAATGTGCTGGCATTTTGTTTTTTGCGCATCAAGTCAGCGGTATAAATAATCCATAATCCGCTTATCGGAGAAGAAATTTTGCAATTGAATAAACCCTCTATTTATTCGACAGGGGGAGATTCAACGATTATTCATCCCGCATTGTCGCGCTAGTACTTTCCGCTTTCAGGTGGACGCAGGTCAATGTCAGGTTTTTAATAACTACCACCTGGCGCCCGTCGCGCCGCGCAATACAGGAATTGCATGCTCGGCATTCATCAGCGGATCGGGAAGATGCTGGAGTTTTTCACTTCCTCGATAACGGCATAGGTGTGGGTTTCTCGCACGCCCTTGAGCTGGAGCAGCGATTTGCCGAGAAACGTCCGGTAAGCCGCCATGTCCTTTACCCTCACCTTGATCAGGTAATCAAAACCGCCCGCCACCATGTGGCATTCCAGCACCTCGGGCACCTTGTGGACGGCGCGCCTGAATTCGTCGAATACATCCGGCGTGGTACGGTCCAGCACGACTTCGATGAACACCAGCAGCGCCACATCCAGCAGATCCGGATTCAGCCTGGCCGTATAGCCGAGGATATAACCGGCTTCATGCAGCTTGCGCACCCGCTCCAGGCAGGCAGCCGCCGACAGGTTCACCCGCGATGCCAGTTCGAGGTTGGAGATACGGCCGTCCTGCTGGAGTTCAGCCAGAATTTTCTTGTTGATCTTGTCAAGCAGCGTCATGGTCTTGAGTAAATTTAATTTTGCTAATCAATTTTAAGCCAGATTTATTTAAGCAAATGCGGCAAATTCCTAGAATTAATATTGGTTTATTTCTCCTAGAATGGAAAAACATGCAGGCGCACCGGCCTGCGCCTTCAGCCTGAGGACTATGCCGATGAACAAGCCCGATGCCGTTCCGCTCACGCCCGCTGGCTCCCTGCCGCCCTTTGCCGCGCTGGTGGCCGAGGCCGGCCCCGAGCCGGACCCGCTGCGCCAGGCCCTGCGCGCAGCCTGCCGTCCCGACGAGAGAGATGCGGTGCAGGCACTGCTTGCCGAGGTGGCTCAGGATGCGCACGTTGCAGGCCATGCGCATGCATTGGCGAGAAGGCTGGTGCAAACCGTGCGCAGCCGCCGTGCCCGCGCCTCCGGCGTGGATGCGCTGATGCATGAATTTTCCCTGTCCTCGCAGGAAGGCATTGCGCTGATGTGCCTGGCCGAGGCGTTGCTACGCATTCCCGACCATGACACCGCGGACCGCCTGATCGCCGAGAAGATCAGCCGCGGCGACTGGCAACGCCACCTGGGCGGCTCGCCGTCCCTGTTCGTCAATGCCGCCACCTGGGCGCTGGTCGTGACCGGCAAACTGGTCGCGCCGCACGACGCCAGCGAGCAGGGACTGGGTGCGGCGCTGGGCCGGCTGATCGCGCGCGGCGGCGAGCCGCTGATCCGGCGCGGCGTAGACCTTGCAATGCGCATGCTGGGACGGCAGTTCGTCACCGGCCAGACTATCGGGGAAGCACTGGCGCATGGCCGCGCCAACGAGGAACGCGGCTATCGCTATTCCTTCGACATGCTGGGCGAGGCGGCCCTGACCATGGCCGATGCCGACGCCTATTACCGCCTGTACGAAGACGCCATCCATGCCATCGGCAGCGCCAGCGCCGGGCGCGGCATTCGCCAAGGTCCGGGCATCTCGGTCAAGCTGTCGGCACTGCATCCGCGCTACAGCGTGGCCCAGCGAGAGCGCGTGATGACGGAGCTGCTGCCGCGTTTGAAGACGCTGGTGCTGCTGGCCAAGCGCTACGACATCGGCATCAACATTGATGCCGAGGAAGCCGATCGGCTGGAACTCTCGCTGGACCTGCTCGAAGCGCTGGCTTTCGATGCCGACACCGCCGGCTTCGACGGCATCGGCTTCGTGGTGCAGGCTTACCAGAAGCGCTGTCCGGCACTGATTGCCTGCATCGTCGACCTGGCCCGGCGCGCTGGCCGCCGACTGATGGTGCGACTGGTCAAGGGCGCTTACTGGGATGCGGAAATCAAGCGCGCCCAGGTGGATGGCATGCCGGACTATCCGGTCTACACCCGCAAGGCGCATACCGACCTGTGCTACCTGGTCTGCGCGCAGCGGCTGCTGGCCGCAAGCGACGTGATCTATCCCCAGTTTGCCACTCACAACGCGCTGACGCTGGCCATGGTGCACGCCGATGCGCAACGGCTGGGCGTAACGGATTATGAGTTCCAGTGCCTGCATGGCATGGGTGAAACTTTGTACGACCAGGTGGTCGGCAAGGACGGCCTGGGCCAAGCCTGCCGCATCTATGCCCCGGTCGGCTCGCACCAGACCCTGCTGGCCTACCTGGTACGGCGGCTGCTGGAAAACGGCGCCAATACCTCCTTCGTCAACCAGATCGTCGACGAGCAGATGCCGCTGGAGCGGCTGCTGGCCGACCCGGTGCAGGCGGCGCATCAGTCTGACGGCGCGCCGCATCCGGCCATTCCCCTGCCGGCGGCACTGTACGGCCCCGGCCGGCGCAATTCGTCCGGCATGGACTTCAATGACCGCAATGTGCTGCTCAAGATCGCGCCGGTGCTGCAGGCGCTCGGCCAGCGCTTCTGGCATGCCGCGCCGCTACTGGCGCATGGCGACCTGGCCTCGGGTACTATCGGTATGCCCGTCACCAACCCGGCCGACCGCGCGGACCAAGTTGGCCTGGTGTGCGATACCACCGTGACGCAGAGGGAAGCGGCGCTGGCCGCGGCGGCGCAGGAAGCACCGCACTGGCAGGCAATGACGCCGGCAGCCCGCGCCACCACGCTGCTGCGCGCGGCGGACCTGCTGGAACGGGAGCGGCTGCCCCTGGTGTCCCTGGCAGTGCGCGAAGCCGGCAAGTCCTTGCCAAATGCGCTGGCCGAGGTGCGCGAAGCAGTTGATTTCCTGCGCTATTACGCCGCCCAGGCCAGCCAGGCGCCAGCCGCGCCGGCCCTGGGGCCGGTGCTGTGCATCAGCCCGTGGAATTTCCCGCTGGCGATCTTCATCGGCCAGGTGAGCGCCGCGCTGGCCGCGGGCAATGTGGTGCTGGCCAAGCCGGCGGAGCAGACGCCGCTGATTGCGCATCTGGCCACCACGCTGCTGCACCAGGCAGGCATACCGCGCGCCGCGCTGCAATTGCTGCCCGGCTCGGGCGACACTGTTGGCGCGGCGCTGGTGGCCGATGCGCGCATCCGCGGCGTGCTCTTCACCGGCTCTACCGAGGTGGCTGCGCTGATCAACCGTCGGCTTGCCCAGCGTGGTGCGACACAAGACTGCGCACTACCGCTGATCGCGGAAACCGGCGGCCAGAATGCGATGATTGTCGACTCCTCGGCGCTGCCGGAACAGGTCGTACAGGATGTGCTGGCGTCAGCCTTCGACAGCGCCGGCCAGCGCTGCTCGGCGTTGCGGGTGCTGTGTCTGCAGGAGGATATCGCCGACCATGTGCTTGGCATGCTCAAGGGCGCGCTGCAGGAACTGCGCATGGGCGTGCCGGACCGGCTCGCCACCGATGTCGGCCCCGTTATCGACGAGGATGCACGCCGCGCTCTTACGGATTACATTGACCGCGCCGGCGGCCATGCGCTGGAGATGTTTCAGCTGCCCCTGCCGCACAGCTGCCGGCGTGGCAGCTTCGTTGCGCCCACGGTGATCCTGATCGACGATTTTTCCCGCTTGCAGCATGAGGTGTTTGGGCCGGTGCTGCATGTGCTGCGTTACCGTCGCGAGCAGCTCCCAGCGCTGCTGGCGCAGATAAATGCCAGCGGCTATGGGCTAACGCTGGGCATTCATTCGCGCATCGATGACACGGTGGGAAACATCGTGGCAAGGGCGCATGTGGGCAATATCTATGTGAACCGCAACATGGTCGGCGCAGTGGTCGGCGTGCAGCCTTTCGGCGGCGAAGGCAAGTCGGGCACCGGTCCCAAGGCCGGAGGGCCGCTGTACCTGCGCCGGTTGCAGCATGCTCTAGATAGCGGCCCGCTGGCATCCAACCTAGCCATGCAAGCGCCGGCAAGGGATGCCGGATTGGAGGCGCTGCAGGAATGGGCGCGGGCCAGTGGCGACATGGTGCTGATGGCGCTGACCCAGCGCTATGCACAGGACAGCCTGCTTGGCCGCGCACTAAGCCTGCCGGGCCCGACCGGCGAAAGCAACGTCCTGCGCTTTGGCGCCCGTGGCGCCGTGCTGTGCGCGGCGGCCGATCGTGCCGCGCTGGTCAACCAGCTGGCGGCCGTGCTGGCGACCGGCAACCAGGCTTTGATGAGCGCTGCTGCCTACGCCATGCTGCCGGCGGGCCTGCCGCAGCCGGTCAGCGCAAGAATCATCATCGTGGCCGATGTGGCCAGCCATCCAGCAATATCACTGGCCCTGTGCGACCAGGCTTGCTGCGCAGCCCAGTTGCCCATGCTGGCGGCACGCGAAGGCGCGCTGACGCCAGTTGCGCAAACCCATGGCAGCCAACCGATTGCCCTGTGGCGTCTGGTGACGGAGCGCACCGTGTCGGTCAACACCACCGCCGCCGGCGGCAATGCGAGCCTGATGACGATGGCGCCGGCCTGAACCATAAGGTACTTCCCGAAGGCATGGCACTGGCCATGCAGCCGCATTCCCCAGCGCCATGTCTTCCGTGCGCTGCGTGGACTCGGGCACTTTTTGCGACAGGCAACGTCAAACGAAGCTTGCCAATTAATCAACCCAGAAGAGGAAACCGATGAGCCATGCCTTAACCACCGTCCAAGATGATGAAGGCGACCGTGTGCGCCGCTCGACCGCGCTCGATGTGAACCGCCAGATCGATCGCCAGACCGAAGCAAACATCATGCATTACCTCAATGCCACGCCGGAAGTGATCCGCGAGCGCGTCGAGGAACTGGAGCATGAGTGGGATGTCGAGCGCATGCTGGAAGTCAATGCATCAACCCTGGCGCTGACTGGCCTGGTGCTGGGCGCGACCGTGAACAAGAAATGGCTGATCCTGCCTGGCATCGTGCTGCCTTTCCTACTGCAGCATGGTCTGCGCGGCTGGTGTCCGCCGCTGCCAGTGCTGCGCTACCTTGGCGTGCGTACGCGTGGTGAAATAGATCGCGAGAAATACGCGCTGCTGGCTTCGATCAAGGATCAGGCGTCGAGCTGAGCGTTTGCTGTCCCGGCGGCGATTCCGGGCAGTTACCAAGCCTGCCTCAAATCGTCTCTGGCTGCGAGAACAGCAGCGAGTCCGATGAGATCTTTAACCAAAATGCACAGGTGATTCGACAAAACATTAGCGCTATTGACTTTTAGATTGGCTATACTCCCCGCACCTTAGCCAACCAGATCATCAGCCATGCCAGTGCGGGCCATTCTTTTCGACGCATACGGAACCCTGTTCGACGTTTATTCCATCGGCGCACTGGCCGAGCGCTTCTATCCCGGCAAGGGCGCATCGCTGGCCGAACTGTGGCGCGACAAGCAGATCCAGTACAGCCAGCTGCGCACCCTGTGCAGCACCTACAAGCCCTTCTGGGAAATCACGCAGGACGCACTGGTATTTTCATGCCGTAAGCTGGGCTTGGAACTGGACCTGGAAGCGCAGAACACCATGATGGGCCAGTACGCAAAGCTGCAGGCTTTCCCGGAAAATCTTACCGCGCTGCGCCAGCTGAAGGACGCCGGCATGAAGATGGCTATTCTTTCCAATGGCAATCCCGAAATGCTAGCGGCCGCCGTGCAGAATGCCGGCATGGAGGGCCTGTTCAGCCATGTGCTCTCCGCCGATGCGGTACGCAAGTTCAAGACCGCGCCGGAAGCCTACCAGCTCGGCACCGACATGCTGGGCATGGCAGCGCGCGACATCCTGTTCGTCTCCAGCAATGGCTGGGACATCTGCGGCGCCAGCTGGTTTGGCTACAAGACATTCTGGGTTAACCGCGCTGATGCGCCGATGGAGGAGCTGGGTGTCACGCCCAGCGGCCAGGCGCGGCTGCTGTCGGACCTGCCGGCCTTCATCGCCACTGATGCACGCCGCGGCGCTACCCGATGATTTTTCCTTTCCGATTTAAATAACGACAACACGAGGCTTAACCATGACTGACCGCACTACCTGCCACGGACTGCAGATCGCCACCCCGCTCTACCGCTTCATCGAAGACCGCGTGCTGCCTGGCACCGGCGTCGACAGCGCCGCCTTCTGGCAAGGCTTCGACGCCATCGTGCGCGACCTGGCGCCGAAGAACATCGCGCTGCTAGCCGAACGCGACCGGCTGCAGACCGAGCTGGACAACTGGCACCGCGCCAATCTTGGCCCGCTGAGAGACACCGCGGCCTATCGCGCCTTCCTGGAAAAGATCGGCTACATGAATCCGCAGCCGGACGACTTCACCATCACCACCGCGAATGTCGATGCCGAGCTGGCGGTGCAGGCCGGCCCGCAGCTGGTCGTGCCCATCCTCAACGCCCGCTACGCGCTCAACGCCGCCAATGCGCGCTGGGGCTCGCTGTATGACGCGCTGTATGGCACCGACGCCATCGCCGAAACCGACGGCGCCACCCGCAATGGCCCGAACGGCGAAAGCTACAACCCCGTGCGCGGCGTCAAGGTGATCGGCTTTGCCCGTGACTTCCTCGACCGCATCGCGCCGCTGGCACAGGGCAGCCATCACGACGCCGCCGGCTACACCGTCGAGGGCGGCAAGCTCGCCGTGGCGCTGAAGAACGGCGCCGCCACCGGACTGGCCGATGCAGCGAAGTTCGTCGGCTACCGCGGCGACGCCGGCGCACCGACCTCGGTGCTGCTGAAGAACAATGGCCTGCATGTCGACATCATCATCGACCGCAACACCCCGATCGGCAAGGGCGACGCCGCCGGCGTGGCCGACCTGGTGATCGAAGCCGCGCTGTCGACCATCCTCGACTTGGAAGACTCGGTCGCCGCGGTCGATGCCGAGGACAAGGTGCTGGCCTACTCGAACTGGCTGGGCATCCTGCAGGCTAGCCTGTCGGAAACCATCACCAAGGGCGGCAATGCCTTTACCCGCAGCCTGAACCCGGACCGCGAATACACCGCTGGCGTCGGCGCCACTGATGTCAAGGACGGCGTGGTCACGCTGCATGGCCGCTCGCTGCTGTTCCTGCGCAATGTCGGCCACCTGATGACCAACCCGGCCATCCTGTATGACGGCGGCAAGGAAATCCCGGAAGGCATCATGGATGCGGTGGTCACCGTGGCGATCGCCCTGCATGACCTGAAGCGCAAGCCGGAACAGAAGATCGGCAACTCACGCACCGGCTCGGTCTATATCGTCAAGCCCAAGATGCATGGCCCGGCCGAAGTGGCCTTCGCCAGCGAACTGTTCGGCCGCGTCGAGGCACTGCTGGGACTGCCGGCCGAGACCGTCAAGCTGGGCATCATGGATGAGGAACGCCGCACCAGCGTCAACTTGAAGGCCTGCATCCGCGAAGCCACCGGCCGCGTGGCCTTTATCAACACCGGCTTTTTGGACCGCACCGGCGACGAGATGCACACCGCCATGCAGGCCGGCCCAATGATGCGCAAGGGCGACATGAAGACCAGCACCTGGCTCACCGCCTACGAGAAGAGCAACGTGCTAATCGGCCTGTCCTGCGGCCTGCGCGGCCGCGCCCAGATCGGTAAGGGCATGTGGGCCATGCCGGACATGATGGCAGCGATGCTGGAGCAGAAGATCAACCATCCCAAGGCCGGCGCCAACACCGCCTGGGTGCCCTCGCCGACCGGTGCCACGCTGCATGCGCTGCATTACCATCAGGTGAACGTGGCCGAGATCCAGCAGCAGCTGGAAAAGACCGCCAATGCCGGCGAGGTCGACCGCCTGCGCAATGAACTGCTGCAGATTCCAGTGGTAGCGCAAGCGAAATGGCCGGCCGAGGAAATCCAGCAGGAACTGGACAACAATGCACAGGGCATCCTGGGCTATGTGGTGCGCTGGATCGACCAGGGCGTGGGCTGCTCCAAGGTGCCCGACATCCACAACGTCGGCCTGATGGAAGACCGCGCCACGCTGCGCATTTCGAGCCAGCACATCGCCAACTGGCTGCTGCATGGCGTGGTCAACGAGGCGCAGGTCACGGAAACCTTGCAGCGCATGGCGCGCGTGGTGGATGCTCAGAACGAGAACGACCCGTTCTACACGCCAATGGCGCCGGACTTCGAGGCTTCTTATGCCTACCGCGCCGCGCGCGACCTGGTGTTCCAGGGCCTGACGCAGCCAAGCGGCTACACCGAGCCGCTGCTGCATGCATGGCGCCTGAAGGTCAAGGCGGCGCGTCGCTGAGCTGCCGCTGACCGGGCCGGACACAGCGTGCCCCGGCACGCCGCAGCGCCAACCCGCTTGCCGCGCGATTCGCCGGCAAGCGGGTTTTTTATGTCCGGAATGGCGCCACGTCATTCCTCTGCCCTACCTTGCCGAGTCGCACCAAGCCTTATAATCATGCCCGGCACCGTGTACCAACCCGAAAGCTTGTACGCCCCTCACGAATCACCGCGGAGAATGCATGGCAAACTGGCTTAACGAGATTTCCGAAAAAAGCAGCGCATTCATGCCGCATGGGCACTGCTACCTCTGGATCCCCAGCCTGCTCTGGATGCATGTGGTGTCCGACGCGCTGATCGGCACGGCCTACCTTGGCATCTCCCTGGTCCTCTATCTGCTGGTGCGCAGGATCAGGTTGCCTTTCAGTCCGGTGTTTATTGCCTTCGGCCTGTTCATCGGCCTGTGCGGCCTTACCCACTTCATGAAGATATGGACGGTATGGCATCCGGACTATCTGCTGGATGGCCTGGTCAAGGTTGCCACCGCGGCCGCATCGGTCGCGACCGCCATCGGCTTGCTGTACGTCCGGCCGCAGATCGAGCAAACGGTGGCCGCGGCACGTCTTTCCGAAGAGCGCCGTGTGGAACTGGAACGCGCCCACACGGAACTGGAAGCCCTGTACCGCAAGGTCAAGGAGCTTGATGAAATCAAGACGCAATTCTTCGCCAATGTCTCGCATGAGCTGCGCACGCCACTGACCCTGATGCTGGGCCCGGCCGAGCGCATGCGCGAAGATGCAAGCCTGAACCAGCAGCAACGTCGTGAACTGGACCTGATCAGCCGCAATGGCCGCAGCCTGCTGCGCCATGTCAACGACCTGCTGGATATCGCCAAGCTGGAATCGCATGACATGCAGCCGCAGCGGACACGGTTCGACCTGCAGCCCTGGCTCACGGACATCGCCGCGCAGTTCGAACAGGTTGCCAGTCAGCGCGGGCTGCGCTTCGATGTGGCTGCCGACGAAGCCATGCTGATCGAAGCCGATCCCGATATGATCGAGCGCGTGGTCATCAACCTGTTGTCCAATGCAGTCAAATTCACGCCGGCGGGCGGCGAAGTGCGCTTGCGGCTTGCGCGCGGCGACGGCAATGTGGTCATCACCGTCGCCGACAGCGGCCCCGGCATCGCAGAAGAGGCGCGGGAGCTGATCTTTGAACGCTTCCGCCAGGCGGATGGCAGCATCACCCGTCAATACGGCGGCACCGGGCTTGGCCTGGCCATTGTGAAAGACCTGGTCAGCCTGCATGGCGGCTCGGTGAAAGTGGATGCCAGTGCTGCCGGCGGTGCCCGCTTCACGGTGCAATTGCCGCTGACCGCCGGTGTCGACGCCGCGGTACAGAGCGCCGCACCCGCAGCCAGTCCCGCAACCCGGCTGGCGCTGTCGACCATGCTGGAGGAACTGGCCCCGGCTGCAGCGGCCGAGCAGCCTGAGGCGCCACTGCCGCAGCGGCCGTCGGTGCTGGTAGTCGAAGACAACCAGGACATGCGCCGCTTTCTGGCCGAGACCTTGGCACCGTACTATAACGTTGTCACCGCCGCCGACGGCCAAGAAGGCTATCAACGCTTCCAGGCGCTGCAGCCTGATCTGGTCGTGAGCGACATCATGATGCCCCTGATGAGTGGCGAGCAGCTGGTCAAAGCCATACGCAGCAGCAACGACGCACCTGCGGCCACGCCCATCCTGCTGCTCAGCGCCAAGGCCGATGATGCACTGCGGGTAAAACTCCTGCGCGAAGGCGCGCAGGATTATCTGACCAAGCCCTTCCTGCCGCAGGAACTGCTGGCGCGCGCAGCCAACCTGATTGCGGCCAAGCGTGCCGGCGACCAATTGCGCGGCGCACTCGCCAGCGCATCGCTGGATATCGAGGGGCTGGCATCGGAACTGGTGACGCGGCATCGGCAGCTCGAAACCACACGCGATGCGGCCGAGGTGGCGCGCGAGCAGGCTGAACGCGCAAACCGGGTCAAGGGCCTGTTCCTCGGCATGGTCTCCCATGAGCTGCGCACGCCGATTGCCACCATGGATATGAATGTGCAGTTGCTGGAACGCGGCGGCGGCCTGCCCACTCCCGCCACCGCCCGACTGCAACGCATGGCGCGCGCAACGCGCCAACTGGCCGGGCTGGTGGAAAGCCTGCTGGAATATACCCGCCTGGAAAGCGGCAGGATCGAGGCGCGTCCGGAGTCGCTGGACGCTGCTGCGATTGTGCAGGAAGTGCTGTCGGCACATGCCGACCAGGCCGCCAGCGCAGTCACGCTATCGCTTGAGCCACAGCAGGCAGCCGTGCCACCCATTGTCAGCGATGCCCGCCTGCTGCGCATCGTCCTGGCCAACCTGATTTCAAATGCCCTGAAATTCACCAGCCAGGGCTCGGTAACAGTCCGATTGATGACGGAACATGACACACACGTATTTGAAGTGGCTGATACTGGGCAGGGAATTGACGAAGCGGATACCACCCGTATTTTTCAACCGTTCGAACGGCTGGAGCCGGTGCAGCACAAGAGCCTGCCGGGCGTTGGCCTGGGCCTGGCACTGGTGGACCAGATCGTGCGGGCGCTGGGAGGCAGGATCACGGTGAGTTCGCGCCTGGGACAAGGCAGCCGCTTCCGCGTGCACCTGCCCAGCCGCGGTGCCTGTGAAACATTAACGCAGCCGACATGAAATGGAGAGACGGATGCCATGCAAGCACATCGTTGTAATTGAAGATGACACGGACTTGCGCGAGACGCTGAAGGATCTGCTCGAAATGGAAGGTTTTAGTGTCGTCACCGCCAGCAATGGCAGGGAAGGCCTGCGCCAGATCGAGCAGAATGGCCAGCCCTGCCTCATCCTTCTGGACCTGATGATGCCGGTGATGAATGGCTGGGAATTTTTGGAAGCCCTGCGCCGGGAAAAGGCAGCGCCGCTGGCCCAGACGCCGGTGGCGGTGGTTTCCGCCGCGGCCGACATCGCGGATGTCGAGCGCGACTACAATTGCAGCGTGCTGAAAAAGCCAGTTAGTCTGGAACGCCTGTTCGCCCTTGCGCATGCGCATTGCGAAAACTGCTAAGCACGGTCGGTGCCGCGCCGCAATGGCGGATAGCGCCACCATGCCAGCATGACCAGCCCGCCGAAGAGGCTGTAGGCCGGCACGAAAACCCAGGCGGGCAGCCGATAGTAAAGCAGCCGGCCGAGCCAGTAGGCAATGAAGCCATTCGCCTCATCGCCCATTCCCCCAGGACCGCGCAGCCAGACTTCCAGCGTGGTCAACGGACAGTCCACGCCCAGCCAGGCTTGCGCCACCACGATGGCGATGGCCCCCAGATGCGCCAGGCGGAACCACCAGCCATTGACCCAGCGCCAGCCTGCCCGGTGGCCGAGGAAGATCAGCACCAGCCCGCCGACGATGAACAGCACCACTGCCGCATGCAGCGTGAGCACGATGTTGGCCAGGACAAGACGGGGCATGACTATCAGTCCGGCGCGGCGAGGCCGTCGTACCAGTCTTTGTAGGGAGAATTCTTGGCCATGTGGCGGTTGTAGTCGGGCGCGCCATCGGTCCACCAGACCGGGCCGCGCTCGCCGAGCGCCGTTTTGGCCGCATCGACGGCCGCTCTCGCCGCCTGCAATGCATCGGTGTCGTCGGCGCGCAGCGCGACACCCACGGCCCGGCGCGCGCGCATCAGCTCGCGGGTGAGCGCGCTGCGGTGCTCGGGCGGCAATGCCGGATTGCTGGTGCGCCAGAGCCTGCCGCGCACTACGAAGTAACGCCCATCGGGCGTGACAGGATATTTCATGCAGCCTCTTTTGAAGGCCGGGCCGCCTGCCGCACCAGGGGCGGCACAGCGGCGGCAGTGGCTCAGGCCTTCAGGTGTGCCGAGATCAGCTTGGTCATTTCAAACATGGAGACCTGCTTCTTGCCTTCGAAGACAGCTTCCAGCTTGGCGTCGGCATTGATCATGCGACGGTTGGCAGCATCCTGCAGATCATGCTTCTTGATGTAGTCCCATACTTTCTTGGTGACTTCGGTGCGTGGCATCGGCTCGGCGCCGACTACTTCAGCCAACACCTTCGAAGGCGTCACCGGCTTCATGAACGCCGCGTTTGGCTTGCTCTCTTTTTTTGCTGCTGTTGCCATGAATTACTCCAAAGTTCAGTCATATAAAAGCGCAAAACCCCGCATGCAATGGATCAGGCGGGGTTTTGCGCTTCAAGCGCCGGAAAAGCCGGAACGTCGCGAATTCTATCCTACTTCCCCCGGGCTGCATAACCGCCACGGATTGGCCATTCCTTGAAGGACATCAACAACGTTGCGGGATGGCCGTTACACTGGCGCCCGGATCCATGAACAGGGAAAGAACGATGACATCCATCGATGCATTTGTCAGAAAGCAGAAACCGGGTGCGCATTTCGTTATAAGCGCCCAGATGCTGCGCATGCAGCCGCAGCAATTCGACACGCTGGCGCAGCAATGGCTGGATGATGGCGGCCCGGGCTTCAATGTCGTTGGCGTACCGCATCGGGTGGTGGTGGACGGGGAATTCCTGATCAGCCGGGTTACCGTGATCCGCACCAGCGCCGAGGTCTGAACCGGCTCACGGCGTTCCCGGCGCAGTCATTCAGTCGTCGTTGAGCATCGCGAGGAAGGCCGCGGCGGCGATCGAGTCGTGGCGTCCGCGCTGGCGCATAATGCAGATGTGGCGCTGGAATGCGGGGTCGGACAGTGGAATCTTCACCACCTGCGCATGCTGGAAATGGAACATCGCCACTGCCGGCACGATGGCAATGCCAACGCCGCTGGCTACCAGCCCGGCCGCGGTTGCCATGGTTGATACTTCCATGGCGGTTTTCAGCCGCTGCGGGAACATCACTGCGTCCACCTGTTGCCGGATGCTGCTGTAGCGGTCCTGCTGCACCAGGGGATACTCGAGCAGGTCAGTGCTATGGACCGCCTGCCTGCCCGCCAACGGATGGTCCGGCGGACACACCACGAAGAAGCAATCCGGCCATGCCGGCTCGGCCTCGAATTCAGTAGACGGCAACGCAGCCGTCAGCGCGAAGTCGACCTGGCCGCGCCGCAGGAGGTCGAGGCAGTCGTCGGCAGTGACATCGCGCAGCACGAGTTCGAGTTGCGGATATCTTGCCCTGAAGCGGGCAATCACCGGCGGCAGCCGCCAGGCCGCAATCGAAGGCAGCGCTGCGATTGCCACCCGGCCGGTGCGCAATGCAGTGTAATCGCGCATCTCGGCCAGCGCGCTGTCGAACTCGGTCAGCAGCCGGGCGGCGGACCTGGCGAACGTGCCGCCCTCCACTGTCAGCTCGACGCGCCGGGTGCCACGGTCGAACAGCCGGACGCCTAGGCTTTGTTCAAGGCTGCGGATCAGCATGCTGAACGCGGGCTGCGATAGATGCGCTGCTTCGGCAGCGCGGGTGAAGTTCTTTTTTTCCGCAAGCGCCAGAAAGGCTTTCAGGTGGCGGGTTGAAATGTCCATGCGTTGTCAGGCCAGTGGAGAGATTGATTCGGGATTCGAATCGTTTCATCAGAATTATCAATTTTTATTTTCGATCGTGCTGGCAAATAATCGGCATACCGGCCGGCGGGCATCCGCGTAGCCATGCCTTCAAGAGAGACTCATGATAGAAACCTCCCAGAAACAATTCCTCGGCCCGGTGATTCGCCTGCATCCGGGCGACAACATTGTGGTTGCCCGTACCGACATCGGCATAGGCACCGAAGTGCCGGCCGAGCGCTTCATCAGCCGCAGCCAGGTACCGGCCGGCTACAAGATCGCATCGCGCCTGATCCGCAAGGACGAGCCGATACGCAAGTACAACGTGGTGGTGGGCTTTGCCGCCATCGACATCCCGGCCGGCACGCTGGTTCATGGCCACAATACCGAGTTCCGCGAATTCCAGCGCGACTATGCGCATGCTTCCGAGTTTGCGCCAATCGACCTTCTTCCCGAAGGCCAGCGCGCGACCTTCCAGGGCATCGTGCGCACTAACGGCCGCGTCGCCACCCGCAACTACATCGGCATCCTGTCTACCGTCAATTGCTCAGCCACCGCAGTGCGCCGCATTGCCGACTGGTTTACGCCAGAGCGGCTGGCCGAGTATCCGAATGTCGATGGCGTGGTGGCCTTCAGCCATTCCCTAGGTTGCGGCATGGAAATGACGGGTGAGCCGATGGCGTTGCTGCGGCGGACTATGGCCGGCTATGCGCGGCATGCCAACCTGGCGGCGGTGCTGGTGGTAGGCCTGGGCTGCGAGCGTAACCAGCTGAAGGGCTTGTTGGATGACGAGCAGTTGGAAGCCGGCCCGCTGCTGCGCACCTTCGTGATGCAGGAAACCGGCGGCACCAGGAAGACCATTGAAGCCGGTGTAGCGGCGGTTCGGGAGCTGTTGCCGGCGGCCAACCAAGTACGACGCCAGACCGTCTCAGCCAGCCATCTGTGCGTGGGCCTGCAGTGCGGCGGCTCGGATGGCTTTTCCTCCATTACTGCCAATCCGGCGCTGGGTTCGGCGGTGGACCTACTGGCCCGCCACGGCGGTACCGCGATCCTGTCCGAGACGCCCGAGATCTACGGCGTGGAGCACACCCTGACACGGCGTTCGGCCAGCCGCGAGGTTGGCGAAAAGCTGCTTGAGCGCATCCGTTGGTGGAAGGATGTCTATTCCGTCGGACGCGACGTGCAGATCAATGGCCAGGTCAGCCCCGGTAACCAGGCCGGCGGGCTTGCCAACATCTTCGAGAAGTCGCTGGGATCGTCGATGAAGGGCGGCACCGGCCCGCTGATGGAGGTCTACCGTTATGCAGAGCCGGTGACCGCCAAGGGCCTAGTCTTCATGGACACGCCAGGCTATGACCCGGTATCGGCAACAGGCCAGATCGCCGGCGGCGCCAACCTGATTGCCTTCACCACCGGTCGCGGCTCGATGTTCGGCGCCAAGCCGGTGCCGTCGATCAAGCTGGCGACCAATACGCCGATGTTTGAGCGGCTGGAGGAAGACATGGACATCAATTGCGGCGCGATCCTGGATGGTTCGATGTCGATCAATGCGATGGGGGAACGCATTTTCGAACTCATGCTGCGCACGGCTTCTGGCGAGGCCAGCAAGAGCGAGCTGCTGGGATTGGGGGACAATGAGTTCGTGCCCTGGCAGATCGGAATCATGAGTTAACGTCGGTTTGTGTGGCGTGGCGCCACGCGGGGCGTTGCCTTCACGCGTTGCCGTGCAAGCTTGGGTTTGCCTGGCATGGTGTGGGTTGAGTCGACATCGTTGCAGTTGCGGTGGACCCCTGTTGATTGCGCCGTGCCGCCCATGCCTGAAGCGGATAAGGTGCGACGTCGGTAGGCTGCAATACCCTGCAGGGGCATTGCAGCATTGGTTAATCGGGGAAGTCCGCTGACGATGCGATCCCGGTTTGCGAACGCGGTGCAATGTCCTTGGGTATCGCACCCTACAAAGGCAGCTGCCGCTGCGTGTCCACTCCCCTATCCGGCACGCGATCCCGCCACCACGGCCCTTCCCCTCAACTGCTGCATCACCACCGCAGCAATCAGCAAGCCAAATCCCAGCAAGTCGTAGAACGTCCCCGGATAAGCCAGCGCAAATCCTGCTACAAGCAACAGCGTGCGCTCAAGCCAGTTGGTGCGGATGAACATCCAGCCTTGGAAACCCGCCGCCAGTGCCGCAATGCCAGCCGCTGCGGTCAGGCTGACTTGGGCGATGGACCACCAGTTCGCGCTGGCCAGCGCCTTGGTCGAGCCCATTAGCAGCAGGCCCTGGCCGCTGGGGTCGAGCACGAACATGAAAGGCAGCAGGAAGGCAGGCACCGTGTACTTCCAGCACTGCATCGTGGTCTTGTACGGATCGCCACCCGTAATAGCCGAAGCGGCGAATGGCGACAGGGCCGTTGGCGGCGAGACTTCCGACAGCACGGCGTAATAGAAGATGAACATGTGAGCCGCGAAGTCAGGCACGCCCAGCTTGGTCAGCGCCGGCGCGGTAATCACCGCGCAGATGATGTAGGACGCCGTCACCGGCACTGCCAGCCCGACGATCCATACCACCAGCGCCGTGTAGACAGCGGTCAGCAGCAGCGAGCCGCCGGCATAGGCAATCACAATAGAACTGAACTTCAGGCCCAGGCCGGTCAGCGTCACTACGCCGACGATGATGCCGGCGCCGGCGCACGTGGCGGCAACGTTGAGCATGCCGACGGAGCCGGATTCCAATGCCTTGACCAGCCGCGAGTCGGCGATGTGCCGCCATACCGAGCCCTTACCGCGGAAGAGGTCATAGGACAGCAGCGCGCAGTCGCGGTCGAGGAAGCTGACGAAGAAGGTGACGATGGTGGCCCAGAACACCGACAGCACCGGCGAATAGCCGAGCAGCATGAACACTACGATCGACACCAGCGACACAAAATGGAACCAGTAACGCCGCGTCAGGTTCCACAAGCTGTCGGCCTTGGCGAACACGGTATTGCCCATGCCGTATTTGCGCGCATCGATCTCCACCATCAGGAACAGCGCCAGGTAGAACAGCACCGTCGGAATGGCCGCCATCAGCAGCACGTCGAGATAGGAAATCTTCAGGAACTCGGCGATCAGGAAAGCCGCCGCGCCCAGCACCGGCGGCGAGATGATGGCGCCCAGTCCGCCCGCGGCCAGGAGGCCGCCAGCGGCATTGCGTTCATAGCCAACCTTCTGCAGCATCGGCCAGGCCACCGAACCCAGCGTGACCGTGGTTGCCACGCCCGAGCCGGAAGGGCCTCCCAGCAGGAAGGACGCCAGCACCACAGTGCGGCCGGCGCCGGTTGGCTTGCCGCCCATGGCCGCGAAGGAAAAGTCGATATAGAACTTGCCTGCGTTAGAGAACTGCAGGAAGGCGCCGAAGATGGTGAACAGGATGATCAGCGAGGAAGAGACATCCAGCGCCACGCCGAAGATGCCTTCCAGCGTCATGTACATCTGCCCTACCAGCCGGCCCAGCGTATAGCCCTTGTGGGTCCAGGGCTGCGGCAGGAAGTTACCGTACAGGGCGTAGAGTACGAAGCCGATTGTCACCACCGGCATGATCCAGCCGGCAGTGCGGCGCATTGCTTCCAGCACAAGTATCATCAGCAGCGCGCCAAACACGATGTCCCAGGTTTCGGGCATGGTGTTGCGGTCGTTGAAGTCGTCGCCGCCCATGATGGCGTAGGCAATAATCACCAGCGACAAAAGGGCCGCGAGCCAGTCCCACCACATGATGCGATGGCGGAAGCGGCGCGCCACCGGGAACATCAGGAAGGTCAGAAACAGTACGAAGGCCAGGTGCACCGGACGCAGCACCTGCGTAGGCACGATCGCATAGGCGCTGTAGAGGTGGAACAGTGACATCACCACGGCGGTGAGGGTCAAAAAGCCGGCAATCCAGCCAGTCATGCGGTTGGCCGCGCCTTCCTCTTCCTCAATATAGGCTTCCGCCTTTTTCAACGCCTCTTCGTCCACGCCGGCGGCCAGTGCCGGGTCCGGCTTGCTACTTTCAGTCATAGGGTGTCCGGTGTTGTTAAACATGCGGCTTGCCGTCCGCCGGCCGCGCGCAGCAGCGGGCGACCGGATCAGGCTCGCATCAAAGTACTCAGTTCAGCTTGATGCCTTTTTCAGCGTAATACTTGGCGGCGCCTGGGTGGAAGGGCACCGGCGTGGCGCTGGTCTTTTGGTTTTCCAGCTTGAAGTTCTCCGCTTCCTTGTGCACCGCGATCAGCTCGTCGCGCTTTTCGAAGATGGTCTTGGCGATGTTATAAGCGGTCTTGTCGTCCATGTTCTCATTCGCCACCAGGATGTTCATCACGGTGGCCTGCTGGTTGTCTGCCGTCATGCCGTGGTACATGGACTTCGGGATGGTGTCGGACACATACAGGTTGCCGTACTTCTTGTTCATGATGGGCACCGTCTCGGCATGGTCGATCATCTTGATCTTGGTGCCAGGCGTGTTGGCCAGGTCGGTCACGGCCGCGGTCGGAAGGCCGCCAACCCAGAAGAAAGCATCGATCTTGTTGTCTTTGATCGCATTCACCGACTCGGCCACCGACAGCCGCTCGCGCTTGACATCCTTGTCCTTGTCCAGGCCAGCCGCCTCCAAAATGCGGAAGGCCATTACCTCGGTGGCGCTGCCCGGTGAGCCGGTCGACACATGCTTGCCCTTCAGATCTGCCAGCTTGCTGATGTTGCGCCCTTCCACCGTTACCAAGTGCATGCGGTTGGGATAGAGGACGGCGATGGTGCGCACCGGCACCTTCTTGGACTTGAACTTGTCCTCGCCCTTGTAGGCATCCTGGGCAGCGTCGGACATGGTGAAGCCGACATAGGGCTGGCCCGAGCCGACCAGCTTCAGGTTATCCACCGAGCCGCCGGTGACTTCTGCCGTGGCCTGAAGGCCGGGCACATGCTTGGACAGCACTGCCGCCAAGCCGCCTCCGAGCGGGTAATACACGCCCCCGGTGCCGCCAGTGGCGATGGACAGATTCTGGGCGCCCGCCACTCCTGCGAAACCAATCACCAGGGTGGCCGCGCAAAGGCGTAGTAATTTCTTGAACATGCTTGTCTCCTTGGGTAAATGCATTGTCGAGTACTTGAGTACTTCTTGACGGGAATGGCTGGCGTCGTCACGGTGCCTTGCCGAAACGTTTCTGGCGCCCGTGGCAATGGCGCGCAAGGACGTGGCCATGCCTGCGGCGGGCCAACGCCATCTGTGATCGGGGTGCATTGCTGTCTCCTTTTATTGGCGCCGGGTCCTGTCGGCCCGGTGCTCATCAAGCCTTGATGCTTGTGCTCCGATCTTGTCGAAGTCGTCACATGGAAACATGCTTCCACCAAACCGTCAACTGCTACGCATCCTTGGCAAGACTGCAGTTAAGGACAAGCTCATCCGTACCGCGGCGCGGCATCACGGCGCTTACCTCGCCATGCCGGCACGACGGCCATCAGGTCCGAGGGAACAGGAAGCGCCTGGTCAGCAGGACTGCGAGCTCCTCGGCTGGCACCGGCGGGGACACATAGTAGCCCTGGGCTTCGTCGCACTGCAGTTGCTGCAGCAGGTGCAACTGCTCGGCTGTTTCCACGCCCTCGGCCACTATCCGCATGCCGATCGCATGCGCCATCGCCAGGATGGCGGTGAAGAAAGCCAGATCTTCAGGGCCATTGGCGATCTGCGCAGTGAAGGACTGATCCACCTTCAGGCCATCCATGTCCAACCGCTTCAATTGCGACAGCGAGGAATAGCCGGTGCCGAAGTCGTCCACATACAGCTTCACGCCGAGTGCGCGGATGGCCGCAAGCTCGGCGCCTGCCGTGCCTTCCTGTGCCACAGTGGCCGACTCGGTGATCTCGACCTCGATCTGGCTGGGGTCAATGCCATGGCGCGCCATGCAGCCCCCAAGACAGGCGCTGACGCTGGCGCGGTCGATCTGGCGCGCCGACACGTTCACCGACAGCGGCACCACCGGCAGGCCCGCATCGCGCCACAGCGCCAGTTGGGCGCAGGCCTTGGCGATCACCTGCTCGCCCAGCGGCACGATCAGGCCGTTCTCCTCGGCCAGACTGATGAAATCGTCCGGCGGTATCAGGCCGCGCTGCGGATGGCGCCAACGCACCAGGGCTTCCATGCTCGTCATTTCGCCCGTGGCGACATCGACGCGCGGCTGGTAGTAGAGTTCAAACTGATCGGCTTCCAGCGCATGCCGCAACTCGGCCTGCCGCGTCACCCGCTGCAGCAGGATGTCGGAAAGGCTGCGACGGTACAGGCAATAATTGCCCTTGCCGCCGGTCTTGGCGGCATACATCGCGATGTCGGCATGTTTCAACAGGGTTGGCCCGTCATTGCCATCCCGCGGAAACAGGCTGATGCCGACCGATGCCTGCACCGTATGCCGGGTGCCGCCGCCGATGGTGAAGGGGTCGCACAGCGCGGCGATCAGGCGGCCGGCTACATGCAGTACGTCTTCCTCGCTGTGGGCCGAAGCCAGGACGATGGTGAATTCGTCGCCGCCCAGCCGGGCGATGCTGTCGCCCGGACGCACCAGCGCCTTGAAGCGCAGCGCCGCCGCCCGCAGCAGCTCGTCGCCTGCGGCATGGCCCAGCGTGTCGTTGACATTCTTGAAGTCGTCGAGATCGACGAACAGCACTGCCACCAGCGTGCCGGCGCCACGGGCCTGCTCCAGAGTGGCCGGCAGATGGCTCATCAGCCAATGGCGGTTGGGCAGCATGGTCACCGGGTCGGCATTGGCCAGGCGATGCATGGCCTCCTGCTGCAGCTTGGCATCGGTGATGTCGCGCAGCGTGACGGCCAGGCCCATGCCCGAGCGCTCAAGGCGGCGCTGCAGCCATTGCGGCTGGCGGCTTTCATGCGACGGCACATGCACCTCGTCCTCATAAAATCCCTTTTCCATCGCCACGCGGCAGGCGGGTAACATGTGGGACTGAAACAGCAGGGGCGCGGTGGCCGACAGGCGCTTTCCCAACAATTCGGCGCGCGGCAAGCCCCGGTAGAAGGCGCCGCGCTCATTGCAGTCTTCGATCAGCAAATCGACGATCTGGCGCTGGCGGTCGTACAGCGGGCGCAGCATGTAAAAGCCTTCGCGCGCGCTTTCGGTGGCAAGGCGGTATGCCGTTTCCACCTCCCTGGCGTATTCCCGGCGCAGTACACGCAACGCGGAATAGCCCATGCCTGTGCCGGCCACCAGCAGCAACAGAACGCTGCCGGCCAGCGCGATGAGCTGCAGCTCGTGCTGCCGGTCCTCATAGGCAGCCATCAGGTTCTGTTCCGCCAGGCCGACCAGACCGACCATGGGATAGTTGCGGGCATGATGCCAGCCGATATAGCGGGTGCGGCCATCGACGAACCGGCTGCCGGCCATCTTTTCCAGGCCTGCCGGCGCCGGCAGGACCGGATCCTCCATCAGCACCGGGCCGGCAGTGGGCTCGACGCCTATCATCCGGGCGGCGAGAAACACGCCGTCGGCGCGGCGCGCCCCCATGAAGTCGCCCTTGCCCAGGCCGGTGTAATCAGCGATCGAGGTCAGGTAAGCCGGCTCGATGGCCACCACGATCAGGCCATCGAAGGCACCCTGGGCATCATCGAGGCGGCGAGAGAGGATCAGCACCGGACGTTTTGTGCGCATGCCGTCGATCGGCTTGGAAAACAGCAGGCCCTGGTCCTTTGCCCGATGCGACTTGAAATAGTCGCGCTCGCGAATAGACGCCTCATTGCGGCCCAGCGCCAGGGTGCTGGTTACCGGCATGCCTCGCCGATCGACAATAGTGATGGACAGCCCGGCTGCGGCCGGCACGAGGCCCTGCTTGACCTGCTCTTCCAGCAGTACGTCGCCAGCGCTTTTCTGCCAGTGGTATTTCAGGCTCAGCATGATGTAGTCGATCTGGCCGATGATGCGGTCCAGCTGCTCGGCATAGGCCCTGGCCTGGGCCGAGGCATTGGCGAAGGCGCGCTGACTGATGGCGCGCTTCTCGTTTTCCATGATCCAGAAGGCGCCGCTCCACAGGGCAGTTGCCAGCGCGCCCAGCACCACTGGCCAGACCAGTAATGCGCGCAGGTTGCTGCTGAGGTAGTGCAGCTTCTCGGCGGAACTGAATGGCAGCGGTTGTGTGGAAGTCAATGTCGTCAGCGCATGGGAAACGGGCGCGACAATTGTAAGCTGCTGCGAGTGGACTTGTTTTACTTTTTGTACGACAGTTGAGCGTCGCCGGCGCGAGCTCAACTGTCTTTGCCCACACATAGTTAATAACCTCCTACCACCATTGGTTAAAACGAGTGGGAGCCCGGCGCAGCCGTTTCAGGCTTTAAACAAGGGGCCACGATGGACAGAGCCCTTACTCAGTATAATCAAAGCCATTTTTGCTCAACCCGCCCCGTCATCATGTCCATGGTCCAACTCGCACTGCGCCGGCCCTACACCTTCATCGTGATGGCGCTGCTGATCCTGCTTGCCACGCCATTCGTGCTGCGCAAGATGGCCACCGACATCTTCCCCGAGATCGACATCCCGGTCATCAGCATCATCTGGAACTACAACGGCCTGTCGGCGCAGGAGATGGGGCAGCGGGTCGCGGCGCAGACCGAGCGCGGGCTGACTACCACCGTCAGCGACATCGAGCATATCGAGTCGCAGTCGCTGTCGGGCGTCACCGTCATCAAAATCTTCTTCCAGCCCACCGCCAACATCCAGACCGCGATCGCGCAGACGGTGGCCTCGGTGCAGACCCAGGTGCGGCAGCTACCACCGGGCATCACGCCGCCGCTGGTGATCAAGTATTCGGCATCGAGCATCCCGGTGATCCAGCTGGCGCTGTCGTCCACCTCGCTGCCCGAGCAGACCGTATTCGATGCCGCCGTCAACCAGCTGCGGCCGCAGCTGGTGACAATACCGGGCGTGGCCATCCCCTTTCCCTACGGCGGCAAGATCCGCCTGATCTCGGTCGACCTCGACATGCAGGCGCTGCAGTCGCGCGGCATGGCGCCGATCGACGTGGTCAATGCCGTCAATACCCAGAACCTGATCCTGCCATCCGGCACCGCCAAGTTTGGCGAAACCGAATACAACGTGCGCATGAACAGCTCGCCTGACGCCATTGCCGGGCTCAACGACATGCCGGTGCGTACCGCCGCCGGCGCCACCACCTTCGTGCGCGACGTGGCCCAGGTGCGCGACGGCTTCTCGCCCCAGACCAATGTAGTGCGCCGCGACGGCGAGCGCGGCGTGCTGCTGTCGGTGCTGAAGAATGGCGGCGCTTCCACGCTCGATATCGTCGACAACCTGCGCGCGATGCTGCCAGTGGCGCTGCAGACGATGTCGCCCGAGATCAAGGTCACGCCGCTGTTTGACCAGTCGGTGTTCGTCAAGGCCGCGATCAAGGGCGTGGTAGCAGAAGCGGTGATCGCAGCCGGCCTGACCGCGGCCATGGTGCTGCTGTTCCTCGGGAACTGGCGCAGCACGCTGATCATTGCCGTCACCATACCACTGTCCATCCTGGCGTCCATCCTGATGCTGTACCTGATGGGTCAGACCCTGAATTTGATGACGCTGGGCGGGCTGGCGCTGTCGGTGGGCATTCTGGTCGACCAGGCCATCGTCACCATCGAGAACATCGAGCGCCACATGCAGCTCGGCGCCAGCCTGGAAGACGCGATCCTGACCGGCGCCGGCGAGATCGGCATCCCGGTGCTGGTGGCAACGCTGTGCATCTGCATCGTGTTCGTGCCGATGTTCTTCCTCTCCGGCGTGGCGCGCTTCCTGTTCGTGCCGCTCGCAGAGGCGGTGGTGTTCGCGATGGCGGCTTCCTATCTGCTCTCGCGCACCCTGGTGCCGACGCTGGTGATGCTGTTCATGCGCGGCCATGGCGCACATGATGGCGCCAAACCCAGCCTGCTCCAGCGGCTGTACCGCGCCTTCGACCGCCGCTTCGAACAGGTGCGGCGGGCCTACATGCTGATCCTCTCGACCCTGCTGTCGCGCCGGCGCGGTTTCCTGATGCTGTTCTTGGGCTTCTGCCTGCTCTCCACGCTGCTTTTTCCCTTCCTCGGCCGCGACTTCTTCCCGACCGTGGATGCCGGGCAGATCCGGCTGCACATGCGCGCGCCCACCGGCACCCGCATCGAAGAAACCGCGCTGCTGGCCGACCGGGTCGAGGTGGCGATACGCGAGATGATTCCGGCCGACCAGCTCGACACCATCCTCGACAACCTCGGCGTGCCCAACAGCGGCATCAACCTCTCCTACAGCAATGCCGGCACCATCGGCGCGATGGATGGCGAGATCTTGCTGTCGCTGCATGAAGGCCACCGGCCGACCGGGGAGTACATCAGCCGCCTGCGCACCGAGCTGCCGCGCCGCTTTCCCGGCGTGGAGTTCTTCTTCCAGCCGGCCGACATCATCACCCAGATCCTGAACTTCGGCCTGCCTGCCGCGATCGATGTGCAACTGTCGGGCAATAACATTGCCGAGAATGCCGCGCTGGCAGGCGAGCTGGCCAAGGCCATCCGCAAGATACCGGGCGCAGTCGACGTGCATGTGCACCAGAAGCTGGACAACCCGACGCTGGAACTGCAGGTCGACCGCGCGCGCCTGCAGCAGCTCGGGCTGAACGTGGCCAATGTCGGCCAGAACCTGCTGATCGCGCTGTCGGGCAGCTCACAGACCGCGCCCGCCTTCTGGCTCAATCCGCAGAACGGCGTGGTCTACAACGTCGCGGTGCAGGCGCCGCAGTACCGGGTCGATTCGCTCGATGCGCTGCTCAACATCCCGGTGGCGGCCGGCGCCAGCGCACCGGGTGCGGCACCGCAGTTGCTGGGCAACCTGGCCGAGGCTAGGCCGGGACAGAGCCTGCCCATCGTCTCGCGCTACAACATCACGCCGGTGATTGATTTGTATGTCAGCGTGCAGGGCACTGACCTTGCCAGCGTGGCGCGCCAGGTCAGTGCCGAGGTGGAAAAGATACGGCCCAAGCTGCCGCGCGGCAGCCAGATCGCAGTGCGCGGCCAGGTGGAAACTATGCAGTCGTCGTTCACCGGCTTGCTCACCGGCCTGGCCATGGCCATCGTGCTGGTGTACCTGCTGATTGTGGTGAATTTCCAGTCCTGGATCGACGCCGCCATCATCATTGCCGCGCTGCCGGCGGCGCTGGCCGGCATTGCCTGGATGCTGTTCATCACCGGCACCACGCTGAGCGTGCCGGCGCTGACCGGCGCCATCATGACCGTGGGCGTGGCCACCGCCAACAGCATTTTGCTGGTGGACTTCGCGCGGCAGCGGCGCGCCGATGGCATACCCATCCTCACCGCTGCGCTGGAGGGCGGCGCAACCCGCATCCGGCCGGTGCTGATGACGGCGCTGGCCATGATCATCGGCATGATCCCGATGGCGCTCGGCATTGGCGAAGGCGGCGAGCAGAATGCGCCACTGGGACGCGCCGTGATCGGCGGCCTGCTGTTCGCCACGGTCTCGACGCTGTTCTTCGTGCCGGTGGTCTACGCAGCCGTTCACCAGCGCCTGGCCGCGCGCCATGCGGCACGCGCCGGCATGCAGCCGGCAGCTCACTAAAACGCAAGAGGAGACGCATTCCATGTCCGAGCAACGCCATTCCGGTCTGACGCAGCATCTGCCGCACGAGGATGAGGCCGCCGATATGCACAAGCGCAGGCAGCTGCTGCGGCGCGCGAAGATCAGCGCGGCCGTGCTGCTTGTGCTGCTGGGTTTGGGCGCGGCGCGCACCATGGTCAGCCGCATGTCAAATGCGCATGCGCTGGAGGCGGTGGCGGCCAGCAACGGCAAGCTGCATGTGCGGGTGGCCTCGCCCAAGGCCGGCGCGGCCGGGCAGCCGCTGGTGCTGCCGGGCACGCTGCAGGGCTATACCCAGTCGCCGGTGGCGGCACGCGCCAGCGGTTACTTGAAACGCTGGACCAGGGATATCGGCAGCCGTGTCGCCAAGGGCGAACTGCTGGCCGAGATCGAGACTCCGGAAATCGACCAGCAACTGACGCAGGCCGTTGCCGCCCGGGCGCAGACCGCGGCCAGCCTGATGCTGACCCAAAGCACGATGGAACGCTGGGAAGCGCTGCGCAAGAAGGACGCCGTGTCGCAGCAGGACCTGGATGAGAAACGCAGCGCCCATGCCCAGGCGCGCGCCAACCTGGCCGCGGTCGATGCCAACATCGAGCGGCTGCGCCAGCTCGAAGCCTTCAAGCGGGTAACGGCGCCCTTCGCCGGCGTGATCACCCGCCGCAACGTCGACGTCGGCGACCTGATCGATGCCGGCGGCGGCGCCAGCCGCGCGCTGTTCCTGCTGACCCAGACCGATCCGCTGCGCATCTATGTCAATGTGCCGCAGTCCTATTCGCAGCTTGTGCAGGCTGGCCAGAAAGTCACGGTCAGCCAGCCCGAACTGGCCGGCCGCAACTTCGAAGGCAAGGTGGAACGCACTGCCGCCGCGATCGACAGCGCGACCCGCACCATGCAGGTCGAGATTGGCTTGCCCAACCGCGACAATGCGCTGCTGCCCGGCGCCTATGTGCAGGTGGCGCTGCCGGTGACGAGTTCGGCGCTGACGATGTCGACCAATGCGCTGATCTTCAGCAGCGCCGGGCCAAAGGTGGCGGCGGTGGACCAGGCCGGGCGCGTCCATATCAAGCCGGTGCGCATCGGCCGCAACTTCGGCCAGACGGTGGAAGTGCTGGAAGGCGTCGATGCGGCTGACCGGCTGGTGTTGAATCCACCCGATGCGCTGGCCGAGAACGACCTGGTCGAGGTGGTGGCCGATGCGCCGGCCGCCAAGGCCGGCAACGGCAGCCAGACCCGGCCGGCGCCATGAGGCGGCCACGCCGGCTGGCCGGCCTTCTGGCTGGCGCCGCCCTGCTGGCAGGCTGCGCCACGCCACCCGAGATGCGCAAGCCGGTGCTCAACCTGCCGGCCGCATGGACCCTGGAAGCGCCATGGCGCGAAGCCCGTCCCGACGATGGCGCCGAGCGCGGCCCGTGGTGGCAGCGCTTTGGCGATGTTGAGCTCGATGTGCTGCAGCGGCGCGCGCTCGACAACAGCCCGACGCTGGCCGTGGCCGGAGCGCGCCTGGCCCAGGCCCAGGCTGCGCTCGATGCCGCGCTGGCTGCGCGCTATCCGCAACTGGGCCTAAACCTGCGCGGCGCGCGCCAGCGCATCTCGGCCAACCGGCCTCTGACCAATTACAGATCGCCCAACTTCTCCACCGTGCAGAACGACGCGGTTGCCCAGCTCAGCGTCAGCTATGAAGCCGACCTGTTCGGCCGCATCGCCAGCAATATCGCCGGCGTCACCGCGTCGGCCGAGCAGTCCGCGATCGATCTGGAGAATGCCCGGCTGCTGCTGACCGCAGACGTGGCCACCGCCTACTTCAACCTGCGCACCGTCGACACGGAACTGGACGTGGTGGCGCGCTCGGTCGCGCTGCAGCGGCGCGCGCTGGAACTTGCCAGCGACCGCCATGACCTCGGCGCGGTATCGGGCCTGGACGTGGCGCAGCAGCAGGCGCTGCTCGACAGTACACTGACCCAGGTTGACCTGCTCAAGCGCCAGCGAGCCCAGTTCGAACATGCGCTGGGCACGCTCACCGGCGCCGGCGCGCCCGGCTTCACGCTGGCGGCACGCGTGCTGCCGGCGCAGTCGCCGCTGGTGCCTACCGTGCCGCTGGGACTGCCGTCAGACTTACTGGAGCGCCGACCCGACGTCGCCGCGGCAGAACGCGCGATGGTAGTGGCCAATGCCCAGCTCGGCGTGGCGAATGCGGCCTTTTATCCGAGCATTTCACTGAGCGCCGCCGGCGGCGTGGAATCGCGCGCGCTGCCGATGCTGTTCGATGCGCCCAGCCTGCTATGGTCGCTCGGCGCCTCGCTGGCCCAGCCGCTGTTCGATGCCGGCCGCATCCGCGCCAACCAGGCCGGCGCCCAAGCCGGCTATGAAGCTACAGTGGCGGGCTATCGCCGCGTGGTGCTGACAGCAATGCAGGAAGTCGAGGATGGCATCAGCGGCATGGCCTCGCTGGAGCGTGCGCATGCGCAGGCGCTGCGCGCCAACGACAGCGCGGCCCGGGTGCTGGACCTGGCCACCGCGCGCTACGAAGGCGGCGTGGCCAGTTACCTCGACCTGATTAGCGCGCAGCAGAACCTGCTGACTGCACAGCGCCAGGTGGCCCAGCTTGCCGGCCAGCGGCTGCTGTCGTCGGTGTTTTTGATCAAGGCCCTGGGCGGCGACTTCCAGCGCGGTGCACAGGGCGGGTGAATGACAGTAGGATGATTAGCCGGTGCCCACGGCAATGAGGAAGCATAGTCGCCGTCGGGTCTAGGCTGGACAACACCACCTGCTCGCTGGCGCGTCCTGATGGGCGCCAGCGAGCAGGTGCATCGAAACGGCAGGCAGCGCCCCGATGTATTAGCCAGCTACTTCTTCACCAGCGGACAGGCGGACGCGCTCAGCGGTTGAAACGCCTGCTCTCCCGGTATGGTTGCCACCAGCTTGTAGTAATCCCAGGGCGCCTTCGACTCGGACGGTTTCTTGACCTGGTACAGGTACATGTCATGCACCATGCGGCCATCCTCGCGAATGCGACCATTCTTCGCGAACATGTCATTGACCGGCATCTCCCGCATCTTCTGCATCACCGCGCCGGTCTCGTCGGTGCCGGCCGCCTTCACCGCCTTCAGGTATTGGATCACAGAGGAATAGAGGCCCGCCTGGCTCATGTTCGGCATCTTCTTCGTCTTCTCGAAGAAGCGCCGTGACCACTTGCGGCTCTCGTCGTCATGGTCCCAGTAGAAGCCGGTCGTCAGCAGCATGCCCTGCGCCGCTTCCAGGCCCAGCGTATGCACGTCATTGATATAGACCAGCAGGCCGGCCAGGCTCTGCTTGCCCGAGGTGGTGAGTCCGAATTCCCGCGCCGCCTTGATTGCGCTGATAGTGTCGCCGCCCGCATTGGCCAGGCCGATCACCTTCGCGCCCGAGCCCTGCGCCTGCACCAGGAAGGAAGAAAAGTCCGACGCGTTCAGCGGATGCCGCACCGAGCCCAGCACCCTGGCGCCATTGGCGCGGATCACGTCGCTGGCATCCTTTTCCAGCGTGGTGCCGAAGGTATAGTCGGCTGTCAGGAAGAACCAGGTGTCGCCACCATTCTTGACCACGGCGCGCGCGGTGGCATTGGCCAGCGCATAGGTATCGTAGGCATAGTGGACCGTGACGGCGGTGCAGGCATCATTGGTCAGTCGCGCCGAGCCGGGGCCGCTGAAGACGGCGATCCGGTTCTTTTCCCTGGCGATCGGCACCACCGCCAGCGCCGGGCCAGAGGCGGCCACATCCAGGATCGCATCGACCTTGTCGCGGTCATACCATTCGCGCGCCTTGGAAGCCGCGATGTCGGCCTTGTTCTGATGGTCCGCATGGACCAGCTCGACCGGCTTGCCGAGCACCTTGCCGCCAAAGTCCTCGATCGCCATCTGCGCGGCGGCCACGCTGCCGGTGCCGGTGATGTCGGCATAGAGGCTGCTCATGTCGAGCAGCAGGCCGATCCTGACGACGTCGTTGGAAATCGCGTCAGCCGGCCGGGACTGCGCCTGTGTGCCGGCCGCGAAGCCGAGCGCGATCATTGCCGCAAGCATCTTGCGTCGCATGGTGTCTCCTCTGTTGTTATGGGTGCTTTATGGTACACAAACAGCGCTGCGGCATGCCAGGCAAAACGCCTCTCACGCCTGCCGATAACGCTAAGGGCGTCATGCAGCGATAAGCCAGGCCATGTGAGCCGTGCCGCCTGATGCATTCTTGTCCGTGCTCTGGACGCGGCACTGGCCTTTCCGCTAAGGTATGGCGCGAAGCGCATATCGCGCCCTGACAATACCTGTCAGTAATCAGCCATCCAGCACGGAGACAAGAATCAATGAAGAAAGCCATCATGAACGCCGCCATTGCCGCCACCCTGGCCGGCAGCGCCTGGGCCGGCGCCCAGAACCTGCCCGACGGCACGCCCCTCACCGCGGAACAGCAGCGTTTCCATGACATCTACAAGGAATTGGTCGAGATTAACACCACGAACTCCACTGGCGACAATACCGAAGCGGCAAAGGCCATGCAGAAGCACCTGCTGGCGGCAGGCTTCAAGGCGGAAGATATCCAGCTGTTCGAGCCGTACCCGCGCAAGGGCAATCTGGTGGTGCGCTACCGCGGCAACGGCAGCAAGAAGCCGGTGCTGTTGCTGGCCCATATCGACGTCGTGGAGGCCAAGCGCGAGGATTGGAAGACCGACCCGTTCAAGCTCAAGGAAGACGACGGCTACTTCACCGCCCGCGGCTCGTCCGACGACAAGGCTATGGCGGCCTCCTTCGTCTCCATCCTGTCCCAGTTGAAGCGCGAGAACTTCACGCCGGAACGCGACATCATTCTGGCGCTGACGGCCGACGAGGAACTGGGCGATGTGCCCAGCAACGGCGCTTTCTGGCTGGTCAACAACCAGCGTTCCGCGATCCATGCGGAGTTCGGCATCAATGAAGGCGGCGGCGGCCAGCTCAACCAGGGCAAGCCCATCCTGCACCGGGTGCAGGTGGCCGAGAAGATGTACACCACCTACAAGATCGAGGTCAGGGATGTCGGCGGCCACAGCTCGCTGCCCACTGCCACCAATCCGATGTACGAGCTGAGCGCCGCGCTGAACCGGCTTGGCGCCTACCGCTTCCCGGCCAAGCTGTCGGAAGTGACCCGCACCTACTTCGAGCGCAGCGCGCAGTTCGAGACCGGCCAGCGCGCCGACGACATGCGCGAGGTAGCCTCCGGCAAGGGCAGCGATGCCGCCATCGACCGCCTGTCCGCCACGCCGCTGTACAACGCGTTGCTGCGCACCACCTGCGTGGTGACCCAGGTCAATGCCGGCCATGCCGAGAATGCATTGCCGCAATCGGCCAAGGCGGTCGTCAACTGCCGCATCCTGCCGCATGACGATCCGGCCGAGGTGGATGCCACCCTGAAGAAAGTGCTGGGCGGCGAGCGCCTGACCATGGTCGCCAGCAACCCGCCGCTGCGCAGCCCAGCATCACCCCTGCGCCCTGACATCACCGGCGTGATCGAGAAGCTGACCGAGCAGATGTGGCCCGGCGTGCCGGTGATACCGGCAATGAGCACCGGCGCCACCGACAGCCGCTTCATGCGCAACGCCAACATCCCAATGTACGGCGTCTCCGGCATCTTCAGCGAGCCCAGCGATGCTCGCGCTCACGGGCTGGACGAGCGGGTCGCGATACCGCGTCTGTACGACGGCCGCGAGTTCATGTACCGCATGGTCAAGGCGCTAACGCAATAAAGGCCCGGCACAAGGGCCCGGCACGGCCGGGGTTCAGGCCCTTGCCTGATTCACCGCTGGCCCGCACGAGGCACTGCCATCGCCAGCGGCCGCGGTGGGCGACGGCATCGTGTCCGGTCGGGCCAATGTGGTTGCCGATATGTCCGAACTCGGCCGCTTCCAGCGCGGCGGGATACTGGTGCCCTCTACCACCATGCCCGACTGGGGCACCGTGATGAAGCAAGCGGCGGCCGTGTTAACCAATCACGGCGGGCGCACCTGCCATGCCGCCATCGTCGCGCGTGAACTCGGCATTCCGGCCGTACTGGGCTGCGATGATGCCACCGGGAAGATACGCAGCGGCGACGAAGTCACAGTGTTCTGCGCCGAAGGCGGCACGCTTGCCTTCCTTAAGACCAGCACCGGCCTCTCCGACCTGCCCATGCCCGGCACGCGGCTGATGATCAACGTCGACAATCCCGACCTTGCCTTCCAGCTGAGCTTTTTGCCCAATGACGGCGTTGGCCTAGCGCGCGTGGAATTCATCGTCGCCGAGCATATCCGGGCGCATCCGATGGCGCTGGCGCATCCGGAGCGCGTCGACGACCCGGCCGAACGCAAGCGCATCCTCGGGCTGGCCAGCGCCTATCCCAGCCCGGCCGACTATTTCGTCACCCGGCTGTCGGAAGGCGTGGGTACCATTGCCGCAGCTTTCGATCCCAAGGCAGTGATTGTGCGCATGTTCGACTTCAAGACCAATGAATATGCCAGCCTGCCGGGCGGCCGCTGGTTTGAGCCGGTCGAAGCAAATCCGATAATAGGCTTTTGCGCCGCAGGGCGTTCTATCCACCCGGCCTATGCGTATAGTTTCGCGCTGGAATGCCGGGCAATGAAAAAGGTACGGTCCGACGTGGGGCTGGACAATGTCCGGCTGATGATCGCGTTCTGCCGACGGGTGAACGAAGCGCGCCGGGTGCTGGACGCGATGGCGGGCCTGGGACTGGCGCGTGGCGTGGACGCGCTGGAAGTCTATGCGATGTGCGAGATACCGAACAACGTCCTCCAGATCGATGCCTTTGCCGCGCTGTTCGTCGGCTTTTCGATTGGCTCCAATGACCTGACCCAGCTGGTACTGGGCGTGGACCGCGACTCGGAGATCGTTTCCTTTGACTTCGACGAACGCGATCCCGGCGTGCTGGAAATGCTGCTGCTGGCCATTGAAGGCGAGAAGCGCTGCGGCCGCCATGTCGGCATCTGCGGCCAGGCGCCTTCGGACTATCCTATACTGTCAGCCTTTCTGGTGAAGCAAGGCAAAGATTCCATCAGCCTGAACCCGGACTCGGTGATCCCCACGATCAGGACACTGCTGGAGGTGGCGCAACAGCTGGGCATCCAGCCGCGACCACCGGGGCTCGCATGCACAAGGAGAAACACCATGAATCTTCACGCCGCTGACCTGATGACCACGCCGGTGATCACGGCGCAGGGCGACCAGACCGTCGCCGCGGTGGCTGCCACGATGCATCAGCACAGGCTGTCCTTCATGCCGGTGACGGAAAAGCCGGCGGCACGGCGCTGAGCGTCCTGCGCGCGGCCGACATCCTGCATCTGGAAGCGGTGCGCCAGGATACCGAACGCCTGGCAGGTCTGCGCCTACAAGCCGCTCGTGGTCGATGCCGATACGCCAGCCACCGAAGTGGCGCGACAAATGCTGGAGCGGCAGGCACACCATGTGGTGGTGATGCGCCAGCATGATCTGCTGGGCGTGATTTCAGCGCTGGATTTCGTCAACCGCTTTCTCGCCCAAAACCCTACGTAAAGATTCTGTTGCCGGAGCGCCCTGTAAAAAATGTCGACAAGGCACTTGACGACGGACAATAATTTTCCCTGTATGCCATCAATGCGTGCCATCAGTGGCATAGCCCGCTTCCCGCCAGGCATCGATACCGCCCTGTAGTGGACGCACTCGGGTATAGCCGCGCTTGAGCAACTCCCTGGCCACCAGCGCCGCCGATGCCTCATTGGGACAGGCGCAGTAGACGATGACTTCGTCAGCAAGCGGAATATCACCCGCGACGAACTCGCTGAAGTCGGGCCCGACGGTGATGGCGCCGGGAATGCGTCCCTCCACTTGCGACTGGGGCGCGCGCACGTCCACCACCAGCGGCTTTTCGCCCTGCTGCAGCATCGCGTACAACTCATCGACAGAGATTCTTGCCATGCGCAGCGAGCGCATGAAGCGATAGCGCTGCCACCACTTGCCGGCAACGAACACCGCCAGCCCCAGCGCCAGCAGCACCAAGCCGCCACGACCGAGTTGCTCCAGCACCCGCAACAGGTCATCCACGGTCGAGCTGAACAGCGTGCCGAGGTAAAGCGCCGAGCCAGCCCATATCGTGGCGCCGATCGCGTCGAACAGCAGGAAAGCCAGCGTGCCGGTGCCGGTAGCACCAGCCAGCGCACTGGCCAGCGATGCAAAGCCGGGAATGAATTTGGCAACCATCAATGAGGCTGCGCCCCAGCGCACGAATGCGCCTTCGGTCTGGCGCACGCAGGAATCGGCGGACAGGGAAAGCCGGCACAGCAGGGCCAAGATGCCGCGGCCATAACGGCGGCCGGCGAGATACCAGCCGGTGTCGGCAATCAGCGCAGCCAGTACTGCCACCAGCAGCAGCGTGGACGTAGCATATCTGCCGTCAGCCGCAAGCGCGCCGGTCAGCACCAGCGTCGGATAAGCCGGTATCGGCGCGCCAGCCTGTTCCACCAGCACATTGGCGAATACAGCGACGATACCGTACTGCTCGATCATCTGCAGCAGCCAGGACATGGCACCTCCCTTGCATTGCCTGCGTTGCGGCGCGGATCGCGCCAAACCGCAAGCATAACGGCTTGCGCCCATCCGCGCCCGGCGCGTCATGCCTACGCAGCGCTTTCCTGCAGCGGAAAAAGCGCACGCGATAAAAAAACAGGGCTGGCGTTGAATCGCCAGCCCTGTCCGGGTAGGAAAAGCCAGCGCCGTCAGGCGCTGTCAGGCTTAAGCTTAAGCCTTGTTACGACGCCGCATGAAGCCCAGCGCAGCCAGGCCGAGGCCAAAGATCGCCACGGTGCTCGGCTCCGGAACGGCGTTGCCGCCGCCACCGCCGGTTCCGGTGCCGCCTCCGCCAGCGCCCGCGAAGTTAACCGCGAAGAAAGTCTCCGGTCCGCCGGTCGCGTCGTTGATGGTTGCGGACAGGCCGATACGGTTGTTCGCACTGAAGGCGCCGTTTGCACGGGCGATTTCCGCAGCGCTCAACTGAAATACAAAGCCGGCACTGCCGATGCCCAAGTCGGCTGCATTCAGGGTGCGCGCAGCGAACGGGTCAGAAGTGAACACGTTGGTACCGGTCGGGCTGAAGATGTTCAGCGCAAGACTGCTTACCGTGAGGGAAGTGGCATTGGCCGGCTCGGCTGCATTGAGCACGATGCGTAGCGACGATGGGCTGGTTACACCTAGGCTGCCCAGGGTAGGCGTATTCGACTGCGATGCGCCAGTAAGGGCATTACCGCTGGTCGTAGCGGTGGTGCCGGTCCAGGTTACGCTACCGGTCTCGCTTGTGGTATTGGCCGGGCTGGTCAAGGTAAGAACGGTGTTGACTGCTCCCAATCCAGTGCCCTGAAAATCACCTGGACCTGCCAGGATAAGCGCATGGCTGGACGAGGCGGCTACTGCCAGCCCGATTGCAGCCAATGTGCGCGTCATGCGAAAAGTCAGTTTGGTCATGAATAGCCTCATAAGATAACGGGTCAGCGAGTGGGTTCTGCAGCCCCTCTGATGACAATCTCCCTTGTATGTGACCGACAATCGCACGAAGCATGCCAACGATTATAAGTGACTGTTTTTAAAAGCTATATCCTGTGTGAAACGGTATCCATCAGGAATTGTGTAATAAATCCCGACGCGAATGTCATATAATTTTAACAATTCTTTTAGGAATGTTAACTCCTTGTGCATACTCACTGGAGAAATACTCAAGCTGCAAGGCAGAAGCCCGCTGTGCAGGTAATTCCTGGTTGCGCAACGGAAATGACAAAAATGCACAGGCGGCTTTAGAATGCGCGGCTCCGTCTTCGATGTGCTTATGCATGAGGTAGCCAAAACCCGGCCGCCTGGAGTGGCTTGTGTCCCCTGCTCCCACTCCCTGATCCAACATGAAAACAATCGTTTTGAAGGTCGATGTCGCTGCCTACCGCGGCGCCAGGGAAGGCGTCCCGCGACTGTTGCGGCTTTTTCAGTCACGTGGTGTCAATGCGACTTTCCTGTTAAGCCTCGGCCCGGACCATACCGGCCGGGCGCTCAAGCGCGTGTTCCGCCCCGGTTTCATGAAGAAGGTTTCCCGCACATCGGTACTGGAACACTATTGCCTGAAGACGCTGCTGTATGGCACCCTGCTGCCGGGGCCGGATATCGGCCGCTCACTTGCTGACACCATGCGCATGACCGAAGCGGCAGGGTCCGAGACGTGCATTCATTGCTGGGACCATACCCGCTGGCAGGATGGCGTGGCCAATGCCGATTACGAAGGGACACTCAGGCAGTTCCAGCTCGCCGCCAACCGTTTCGAGGAAATCTTCGGACATGCGCGCACACGCACGGCGCGGCCGCTTCTGTAGCCCCTGGCGGGCTGCATGACAATGCAGGCGTCTTCACGGCAAGGCGAGCAATGCTTGCCGGCAAAGCACTGCCTCGCAGCCGCGTATTTACAGGATAGGCTCCGAACGCCGGCCAGCGCCAGGCACTGCATTGCGTTAACAAAGCGCACCAGCGCTTCTGCACAACCCGTACGCGGCAAAGTTTATATAATGGCCGTTGCCTTTGCCCCTCCTTCATTCACTCCCGGCATGCACTGCCGCCCATCGCATGTCTGAAAGACCCATGACTTCATCCTCACCCCATGCAAGACTGGCTTCCTGGATCGATGCGCATTTCGATGAGGAAGTCGGCTTTCTGGCTGACATCGTGCGCATTCCCACCGACACCCCGCCCGGCAACAACGCGCCCCATGCCGAAGCGGTGGCCGCCATGATCAGGCAGCTCGGCTGGCAGGTCGAGCAGCACCCGGTGCCGCAGCAGGCGGTGCATGATTACGGCATGGCCAGCATCACCAACCTGATCGTGCGCCGCCGCTATGCCGACGGCGGACCGACGCTGGCGCTCAATGCGCATGGCGACGTGGTGCCCCCGGGCGAAGGCTGGACCAGGCCGCCCTATGGAGCCGTAATCGAAGACGGGCGGATGTTTGGCCGCGCCACTGCGGTGTCGAAGTCCGATTTCGCGACCTACCTCTTTGCCGCGCGCGCGATCGAAGCGCTGGGTCTGCCGCTGCGCGGCGCGCTGGAACTGCATTTCACCTACGACGAGGAGTTCGGCGGCAATCTGGGCCCGGGCTGGCTGCTCGCGCAGGGCCTCACCCGGCCCGACTACCTGATCGGCGCCGGGTTCAGCTATAACGTGGTCAATGCGCACAATGCCTGCCTGCAGTTCGAAGTGACGGTGCATGGCAAGGCCACCCATGGCTCGATTCCGGAAACGGGGCATGACGCATTGCAGGCCGCCACCCAAGTCCTGAACGCGATCTATGCGGAAGTGCCGCGGCTGAAGTCCATCCGTTCCGCGATTGCCGGCATCAGCCATCCTACCCTGATTGTCGGCCGTATCGATGGCGGCACCAATACCAATGTCGTGCCCGGCAAGGTGGTTCTGAAGATGGACCGGCGCATGATTCCCGAAGAAGACCCGGCGCAGGTCGAGGCCGGCGTACGACGGCTGATCGAGGAAGCGGTGCAGGGCGTGCCGGGCATCCGGGTCGAGATCCGGCGACTGCTGCTGGCCCATGCGCTGCGACCCTTGCCCGGCCAGGAAAAGCTGGTCGGCAGCCTGCGCCGAAATGCGCGCGCAGTGCTTGGCGAGGAGATCACCGTGCTCGGGTCGCAACTCTATACGGATGCCCGGCTCTACAGCGAGCACGGCATACCGGCCGTGCTGTACGGCGCCGGTCCGCGTACGGTGCTCGAATCCAACGCCAAGCAGGCCGATGAGCATCTGGTGCTGGAAGACTTGCGCGCCGCCACCAAGGTCGTTGCCATGACCCTGCTCGATTTCTTGACCGCCTGAGGCCGGCAGGGTACGCAGAAAGGAGAAGGTACAAAGCAGCGTGAATCACATCGTTCTGACCGGAGAGCAGGCGGCGGTGGTGCAAAGCACTGCCGCCAACCTGGTGGTCAATGCCTATGCCGGTACCGGCAAGACCACCACGCTGCGCGAATACGCACGGGCGCGCCCGGATCAGCGCATCCTTTATCTGGCATTCAACAAGGCTACCGCGAGTGAAGCCGCGCTCAGCTTCCCGCCCAACGCCACCTGCCGCACCATCCATTCGCTGGCCTACACAGCGCTGGGCCACCGCTACCGACACAAGCTGTTGCCGCTGCGTCCCAACGACATCATGCAGCTCTACCAAGGCGTCACCGCCGCGATGGCCGATCTGCTGGTGCGCACCGTGGAGAGCTTCATGGTGTCGGCCGACGTGGCAATCGGCATCGAGCATGTGCCGTTCGAGCTGGCCATGTCGGACCGCCAGCAGTTTGCCGCGGCGGCCCGGCGGCTGTGGAACGACATGACGGATGCCGACAAGGCCGTCCCGCTGCCGCATGACGGTTATCTGAAGCTTTACCAGCTGTCGCGCCCGGTGCTGACGCGACGGCATGACATCGTCCTGCTGGATGAAGCGCAGGACACCAATCCCGTGACCGCCGATATCGTTTTTTCGCAGCGCTGCGCTAAAGTGCTGGTGGGCGACCGCCATCAATCCATTTACGGATTCCGGGGCAGCATCAATGCGATGGACAGGTTGCCCGAAGGCGAGGCGCATTACCTGACCCATTCGATGCGCTTCGGCGAGCCTGTGGCTAGGGTCGCAAGCCTGCTGCTGCACGCGCTGAAGGGAGAACGCCAGTCGATCAAGGGCAGAGGCGTAATGGCTGCATCGCCCTTCCGTATCGACCGCACCCGTCCCCATGCAATTATCTGCCGCACCAATGCCTCGGTGTTCTCGCGGGCGGTGCAGGCCATCGACCGCAGCCGCATCCATTTCATCGGTGGCGTACAAAACTACCTGCTGGGCAAGCTGACCGATGTGCACCATCTCTGGAGCGGACGCGCGGATCTCGTCAAGGACGGTTTCTACCGTGCCTTCGTGGATTTCGATGCACTCGCCCTGTATGGGCGCGAGACCGCGGACAAGGACATCCTGTCGGTTGTTTCCGTGGTCAAGGAGTACGGCGCCGCCCTGCCCCGCCTGATCGACCAGGTCAGCGCCAGCGCCTGCGCGCAGCCAGGCGAGGCCAGCCTGCTGCTGATGACGGCGCACCGCTCCAAGGGCCTAGAATTCGACCAGGTGCTGCTTGACGACGACTTCCATGATCTGGTCGACAAGAAAGGCCAGCCCAATCGGGGTGCAATGGATGCGCATGCGTTCGAGCAGGAAGTCAACCTGCTCTACGTCGCCCTGACGCGTGCGCGGCATGCGGTGGAACTGAACCCCCAGCTGCAGGCAGTGCTGGACGCGGTGCAGACTGGAAAGCTGCAGGCGTCCTGATCGGATGCCGGTGCTGTTTTCGGGGCGGACCGGGTCACGCGGTACAATACCGTCCTGACACGGTTGCCATGAAGGCAATCCCATCTGCCATACCGGGCCGGTGGCCCGGATCTCTGATGCGACAAGCAGGCAGCCTGGCCAAGTCTCGTAACTGTGTGCCGGCAATCCTTCTTGCTTCAATGGTTTGAAGCGGCATCAGAACGAAGCGACAAAGACCGTGTCATAAATTGATCGACGGCGGGCGGCTGGCATCATGCCAGCCTTTAAGCCTGCTGCTAATTCCCTCGGAGAACCTGAACATTGAGTGCAACCAGAACCAAGCGCTGGAATGGCGACATTGCCACCCTGCCAGCCGACTACGCCAAGGGCGTACTTGAAAAAATGGCCGCCTATGGCGACCGGGTACAATTTTCACTGACCAGCGGCGGCATCGAGCCCAGCTATCAGGTCATTAACGACATGGGCAAGGCGATTGCCTTCGACCGTCAGCACCACCTGCTGCAGGGTCAGGAGGAACTGTTCGCTGGCGCCAATGCAACGCCGGTGATGAATGCCGAGCAGCTCAACAAGGCGCTATCAGGTTACGGTGGCAGCGCCCGCGGTGGCAGCCGCACAGGCCGCGCCGTGAAAAGCGCCAGCGGTCCGACCAAGACGGCCGCCGCGCGACTGGACGAGCAGGTTGCAGCCGCCCGCTATGCTTATTTCAAGACCAACCGGGCGACGCTGCCGGCGCGCATCGCAGAATATTCCGGCGAGATCGACCAGTTGCTCAAGAAAGGCAAGCCGGTCGAGGAAGCATTTGCGGAAGTGGTCAAAAAGTACTTCTGATGGTGGCGTTTTGCCAGCCTCTGTCGGCTGGCAAAACGCCCTGCTATCGGCTTAGCCCTTCTGCATGCTGCTGACAGCGGCAAAGGCCAGAAGGTCGGTGTCGGTCGGTTCGGCCCACTGCGTCTCGGCAAACCACATGCTGAATGCGGAGCGCGCGCTTGCCGTGGACAAGCCGCGCGACAGGTTCAAGCCCTTGGCGGCCGCACTCTCCTTGAAACGGAACAGCCAGTCGCTCTGATCGCTGGCAGGCAATTCGTTGTACATGCCCAGCGCATCCCTGGCCCGGTCGGCAAGAAAACGCTCGCGGATCGCATTGATCGACGCCTCCACACTGGGCGGCTTTTCCATCTTCTGGATATTCTTTCTCGCGATATCCACATTCGACGCATAACCATCCCGCAAGGCCTGCTTGAAGTAGCCTGCCGGCGACCCGATTGCACCGGCGCGGGGATTGCTGACACGGCTCTCGGTAAGCTCCAGCGTCGCGCGCAGCTTGCCGTCTTCGGTGGTCGCCAGGGTATTGCAGGCGTCCTCCTGCGACAGGCCCAGGGCCATCATGCGCTGCACCAGGTCGCCATCGATGATGGGCGGCGCCGACAGGGCCAGCGCTTCCTGCTGGGCAGGCTCCACCTTGAACTGCAGGCTGACGATCTTGCGGCCCTGCTTATGCTCGATGAGCTCGACATTGATGTCGGTGACCATGTTGATTTCGCTAATGGCGTATTTCAGCACGTCGCGCTTGAAGTACTTGTACTCCGGAATCGCGTCGCTGACCGGATTGCCCGTGAGCGCGCCATACCACCATGACCATTCGGCCCGATTGGTGAGCTTGGAAGGATTGGTGGCATAGCGCCTACAGATTTCATACAACGCCAGGCTGGCGCCTGAGCGCAGCAGGGCCTGGTAATACACCGACAGCTTGGTATAGGATCCCGGCGCCATCACCATGCTCTCCACCTCAGGTGGAAAGGCAAAGCCAAACCAGAGCATGCCGCCCTGCTTCTTCAGCCCGCGCGGATTGACCAGCTTCACCGACGACACCAGGCGCTCGCTGGTCCACTGGATTGCGTCCTCGGAAAAGATCCGGATGTTCTGCAGTTCCTGCACCTGTTCCTTAAACAACTCGGTGTCGCGACTGTCGTAGGCGGCGTCGCGTGCGAGTTCGGCCAGGGGAATCCAGTAATAATTCTTGGCGGCCTCGGTATCGATCGGCGCGTTCTCGCCCTTGTGGCGGATGCGCTGCGCGTGGTACACCATGACATTGAATATTTTGCGCGACAACAACGACAACCTTCCCTCCGACACCCGCAAGCCGATTGCCTCGTTTGTCTTGCGGAATTCCTTGAGCTCGGTACTTCCGCCGCTGCTGGTTTTACCTGCTTTCTTTTTTGCTGTCATAGCGTCATATGGTGAGAAGCGGCCTACCAGGCAGGCTCACCGCGAGGATGGTGCCCGAAAAGTGAGAAGAACGCAATCACCGTCGTTGCATGATTTCCACCCTCCAGGATGGAGTTAGATATCACGGTCCCCGTAGGCTCTCACCTTTAAGGGATTCTTTCCCTGTTTCCACTCACCGAGGTCCCTGTGGTGGCTCACCGAAATCCCGCTCAAACCCTGTGCAGTCTCACCTTGGTCCCTGCCCGACCTCACCAAGATCCCTGTAAAACCTCACCTCAATTCGCGCTTGGCCTTACTGGTATTGCCCTTCCCGGGTTTTAAGGTTTACAAAGCTTTAAGGTGTTTACTTATTCAAACTCTCAAGGGCATCGGGCTGGCGTACTCATACACAAACACGCAAACCACAAAACAACGATCGTTCGCTCCTCGCGAAACGTTTGATACGCGCAAAACCGCCCAGCAGGAAAGGTCCGGTGCCTGTAAAAGCTCACCATAGACGGGCATAAAAGCTACCAATCGACGGATGAGTTCGCGGATATCCTTTGTAACGCCGACTTTTTCACGCATTCACTGGGAAGATCAGCTTGCGATGCGCTGTTGAAATAATTTCGACATGGCTGCTACCTGTAAAGACTCACCTTATTACTCAAACTACGATTGAACTGCCGCAATGGTGATAATAAACAGGGACTGATCTTAAGCCGAGATCCCTGTAAAGGCTCACCATAAAAAAATGCTTGCAAAACTTGCTTCAACATGACGTCAAAAAAGCCTGTTTCAACCTTTATGGTGAGGCTTTACGGGTATTCAAAGCGGCATGTCCCTGTAAAGCCTCACCATACTGCCTTTGGACACGAATGTTATCCCTGCTGAGTCTCACCTTTAGAGCGGCTTCAGCATGCCCACCCCGTCGTTAACACCCAGTGGACCCGTCGACCGTGTTAAGACTAATCGCCCGATCCCCTCCAGAACTCATCGCCGCGTCTTATTCCGGATTGTTCCCGTCGGTCTTGCTCAAGCAAGTCAAACTGCAATCGCTCAGTGAGCGGCGCTGTTCGTTATGCCCAAGCCGGCAGGCAACAACCGGCACCATGTGGTGGGCCAGCAGGATTTCTACAAACCTCCCTGCCTCGCGTTTCCTACTACCAGTTTTCGCATTCGCTCCAGCGCGTGTCAACCAGCCCTGTGATCCGACTGGGACGGAGCAATCCCTGCAAAAGCTCACCATAACTCATTAAAGGAAGCTGCGACAAACCGCCTTTACCTGTAGAAGCTCACCATTGGCTCGAGCTAGCCGTTCCATATGGCCAAAAAGGCGCGAGTTTGATCTTGTTTGTACAGCCTGAAGGGTTTTGTAGCCCGAAGCCCGCCAAGGCGACCAGGGAGGCTCTTATAGGACCGACTACCTACACAGGTCCCCGTTGGATCTCACCTTTAGCGGCTTATTAGACTTTGTATGGACGTCTGAGAATGCTGCGGCGCTCTGCGGTTTCCTCACCGCTTTCTGATGTTGCCTGCATAAAAAAGCTTTGGTGCTTTTGGTAGGTTATTTTCCTCAAATCGAGGTTAAACCTACCAAATGAGTTGACACACGCATAGGTGGTGCAGACAATGCGTGCTTTAGTAGTTAACTAGGGGAGGGAAAGGATGAGATCGACATTTGCCTTACAGGATGACGTTGTTTATCGACTTAAAGCAGCGGCGGCATTGCTCAATATTTCGGAGAACACGCTACGCAATCATTTGCGCGATAGCGGTCTGGAAATACAAAGGGCAAACAAGAAAAATCCTGCATCGCCAGCAGTCAGATTGTTCAGCATTGCCGATATATTCCGTCTGGCCCAGTGGCGACGGGAGCAGGAGCTGGTAAAACGTCTTTCCTCCGCGCCTATTGTGATTGCGGTCGATCTCATTAAAGGTGGGGTTGGCAAGTCAACCACAGCAGGTGAGCTGGGCGTCCAGCTCTCCTTACTAGGGTATCGGGTCCTCATGATCGATCTCGATGTCCAGTCCAACCTGACGCAACTGATGGGTTACGAAAGCGACCTGACAGTGGACGAGGCAGCACAGCATGACCTGAATGAAGATGGGATTGTCACTGGGACATTTGCGACTGTCTGCACTCAGTATATGGAGAGCAAAAGCGGTCGTGGCACACGAATGGAGAACGTTGCCGGTCTGATCAAGCGCCCCTTTGGAATACATGGCCCTGCATTGGTCGCATCGGATACCTTCCTTGGGGACCTTGAACAGGCCTTTACCTACGCTAAAGGTAATCGGGAGCTGGTGTTTCGCAATCTTTTCAAGGACTCAGCTGCCGGACAAGTGCCGGGCCTTAATGTTTCCGAATTTGACTTCGTCATATTCGATTGTCCTCCGTCGATTTCCTTCTCTTCCACAAATGCAATAGCCGCTGCGGACTTAGTCATCGCGCCCATCCGCATGGACTCCTTTGCAGTAAAAGGCCTATCCAGACTCGTCTCGGAAATCAATGGGCTTGCCGAGCGTTCGCCGGAAGTGCGTCCTCAACTAATGATATTGCCGACGCATTACTCAACTAACATCACTAGGGTATCTCGGATGCAGCAGCAACTCCAGGCTTATAAAACCAATTTGTCTCCGACAGTGATTTCTTCCAGTGAACTCTTCCCTAAAACACAAGAAAACTACCTGCCGCTCACACTGCAGCAACCAACGGCTGCACCTGTTGGGGAGTATCGTCTATTTACAGAATTTGTTCTGTCGGTAACAGGGAAGCTGGCCAAGAAGCAGGCAGCAGGCACGAACATGGAGGCTGCATAATGAAGCAACGACTTGCACCACGGATGCCCTTGGCGTCATTGAAAACGTTTGATCAGACAGAAGCCGTGTCAAAGTCTTTTCAGGACGAGCAAGCTGTAACTGAACCTCGACCGATGCCTGACCCAGCTTCTTTATCCGGCCATAGCCATGCGTCAGCGGCAGAGATTCCTATCGCATTGATAGATAAAAGTCCGCATCAACCACGACTGATCTTCGATCCCGAAGCAATCGATGCACTGGCCGCTTCGATCAGCGAATCTGGCTTGATGTCGCCTATAACCGTCAAGACCAAAGAGAATGGCCGTTACGAATTGATCGGCGGCGAACGCCGTTTGCGTGCCCATCAGATTCTGGGCAAGCAACAAATTCCGGCATTCGTACTGGAAAACATTTCCGTAACAGATGCGGCAATAGGTGCGCTTGCCGATAATGAAGCCAAGCGGTCCTTATGTGACTATGAGCGCGGCAAGGCGTACAGACGGACCCTCACAATGTCGACGGAAGCCGGAAAGCCATTGACGCAGGGAACACTGGCTAGGCGTATCGGCGTTTCGGACGCAACTATTAGCCGCTGTCTCGCGTTCTTTGATTTGCCGCAGGAAGCGATCGCCATGCTTGACGAAAAGCCGAATTTGATTGGCGCGAAAAATGCGGCAAGTCTTGTGACTTTGGCGAAAAAGGGGCACAGCCGTATTGTGATCCAGGCACTCCGGCGGATAAGCCACGATGGCGCATCTGAGCAAGGTGCTGTGAATTGGGCCACGGGTGAAGTCAATCGTTTATCCAAAACCACCCAAGCTGCTGTCGCTTTGAAAATTAAAGGACAACATTTTGGTGATGTTGTAGTGGATGGAAGCCGGCTAATCATTAACTGCAAAAATGGTTATGCGCCGGAAGAAATTTTGTCGCGACTTTTGGAACTAGCTGACTAAATAGTGGCGCACAATCTGTGCGGTACATGGCCAAATTTTCACCGTGAAAATTTGGCTATTTTTTCACGGTGAAAATTTCAACCTAAACAGAACTCTTGCCACTGCCCAAGCGGTTAACAATCCCAAGTCATTGAAATTTAATAGAATTTATTGGAAATTGAACGAAAGTGGAGATTGTTCCCGCCTCAAACGGTCCTTAAATCGCTATATTGATAATGCACTTTTTCTCTCAAACACTGCACATCACGGTGCTTAATCTTCAACGCAGCTTTAGCAAGACACTCCATCGCTGCGTGTTGGAGTCCCACTCACGGCAACTTTTGTCTTTAGCACAAGCCGATGGCATACGCCTGATCGTGTTTCCAGTATAATGGCTCGCGGAAAGAAGGCCATTCCCGTTCAACTTCAATCGGCGCATCGCAATGGACTGCAAGACATTCCCGCCTACGGTCTCCATCTTGCTGGCCGTCCGGTCGACGAGCACCACGATCTCGCAATGAGATGCTGCCGTGAACCCTGGGCGAGTTACCGCAATTAGCCACTCCTCAAAGTTTTCAGGCGCCCGTGACCCGCGCGAATAGCAAAGTAAATCACCTTCGCGCGGCGGAGTATGTCGAGGGTCGCAAGCGCGATATATCCGGCGGGAGTCAGTACCAAACGCCTGTTTCACATATTGCCAGTGTGCGGCCGCGTACCGGAACTGTTCATCAGAAAGCCCTGCCTCATGCATCACATAAGAGATAAATGCCGCCGACCACGGCGAATCGCTGAGCGCGGCGCGTAGGGCAGCCTGGCGCAGGCTTTCATTCACGTCGGATGGCTCGAGGGCCAATCTCGCAAAAAGCTCACGCAGCGTCTTTTCAGTTGCAGTTCTGTCCTCAGCATCGCCATCAAGCGCACCCGGGTGTGCGATCACCTTGCGTGACAGAGCAACACTGGGAACATGCCGATCTAGTACAAGCCAGTATTCCCACACCCGCCGCCATGCAAGATGGCGAGCATCGCTTGAGTCGGGCTCGCCGGTCACGGCATTGAGCAATGACTCATTCTCCGTTTCAGTCGAGCCAAATTTCCATAGACGCCCAGCAGTATCAATCCGATGTCCGTTGAAACTTGCATATTCCTTTATTGCAGCCCTGACTATTTGGCTGCCGACTGCATTGTCTGGGAGGGTTTTAGCACATTCGTTCGCATCCGCTTCAATCGAACTGAAAAGCAAGGATAGACCGGCGCAACCCAGCACTAGAGCACGTACGGCATTCATTCAAATTTCATATATCAGATAACACCAGTCGAAATTGGAAATTGATTCCACCAGAGAATACATTTCTTGAAAACCCATCTTGCAATTTTGAATTCAAGGAATTTTCATGACTACCTCCGCCCTGAACTTCACTGAAACACTGCCCCGTGCTACCAGAGCAGTGAAGACGACCCGCCGCCCTCCGATGCTTCCATTCAGCCGCCTGCTTGGTCTCCTGCAGCAAAGCATGAACATGATGCAAGCCATTCCGGATAACGGCCGCATCAGCCCACGTCAACTGGCGAAAGTGCGGGCGATGGCGAACAGTATCTGACGCCTGACACGTTCTACGCGTTTGTAAAACAAAATGCCGGCTTCCAGAGCCGGCATTTTGTTTGGCGCGTTCTCCCGCCATCTCCTGTTGCCTATCAAGCGGCTTAAATCTTTCCCTGATTCTTCAGACGGCTCAATGTTTCCGGTGACAAATTCAGATAGGAAGCCAATTCCTTCTTCGGAAGGCGCTCAAACAGGTCGGCATGCTTGCGCACGAACCGGTGTACTCGTCCAGGCGCGTTCAGCAGATGCAGTGTGATGGTATGAGCCATGATTTCGCTCATCAGCTGCATCACCTCGAACTCGAAGGTTTGTTTCACTTCCGAATGGCTTTCGATGAACATCACCCATTGCGGCAAAGAGAGCTTAGCAACCCGCGCCTTGGTCACTGATACGATACTGTACGGTGTTGGCGTCTTGAGCCGCCATGCGGCATAGCTTGTTTCGATATCGCGCTCTGCAGCAAAGCGCAGGATCATTTCCTTGGCGTTCTGGTTGGTCACTGCCCGTTTGAGAATGCCATCGAGTATGAAATATTGCTCCATCTCGTAGATGCCTTGATGCAGCAGCACATCGCCCTTCTGGCAATCCACCACGGTGAGGTAGGGCTCAAGCGCAGCCATTTCGCTTTCCCTGAGGCTTTTCAGGACTTTATTCTGTTTGAGCTGGACGCGAATAATGTTTTTTTCTGGATGGCTTGCAACAGATGACATGTCTTGTTTCGTTATCAGGTCGGTAGGGCACTATGCGGCGAAAATTGACCCCGGTCAATGAGGAAAAGCAGGCCTGCTGGCTATGATGGCTTCAACGTGACGCGCAGTGTTTGGGCCCAGTCGCATGCAAGCTATCATGCATGATGTGATAAATGAAATCACTTTACAAGCGCATTAAACGGAAAAGTTTATTAGGATTAAGCAGTGGAATTTACTGTAGCAGTGCATTAAATACCGTCAATAAGCAATAGCATCATGGGTGCTTCAATGACGGTAAGCCAGCAAGGCAAGCGGCATCGACATGCCGCCCGGCTGGAACATGATGCAGCAAGTAGATTCTTTCGAGCCAGCCCGCAGAGGCGGCCGATGCTGACAGGTATATACACATCATCAGGAGACTTCAATGAGTAAAGCCCTCGACGGCGTCCGCATTCTCGACTTCACTCATGTCCAGTCCGGGCCCACCTGTACGCAGTTGCTGGCATGGTTCGGAGCAGACGTGATCAAGGTCGAGCGTGCCGGTGAAGGTGACGCGACCCGTGGACAGTTGCGCGACGTACCCGATGCCGACAGCCTCTACTTCACGATGCTGAACCATAACAAGCGCTCGATCACGCTGGACACCAAGAAGCAGGCCGGCAAGGAAGTGCTGGAAACCCTGATCAAGCAATGCGACGTGCTGGTGGAAAACTTCGCGCCTGGCGCGCTGGACCGCATGGGCTTTACTTGGGAACGGATCCAGGAACTCAACCCCCGCATGGTGGTGGCCTCGGTGAAGGGCTTTGGCCCAGGACCGTATGAAGACTGCAAGGTGTACGAGAACGTTGCGCAATGCGCGGGCGGCTCGGCGTCCACCACCGGCTTCGACGACGGCCCGCCGCTGGTCACCGGCGCGCAGATCGGCGACAGCGGCACTGGCCTGCACCTGGCGCTGGGCATCGTCACCGCGCTGTACCAGCGCAATAGCACCGGACGTGGCCAAAAGGTGCTGACCGCCATGCAGGATGCGGTGCTGAACCTGTGCCGCGTCAAGCTGCGCGACCAGCAGCGGCTTGAGCATGCCGGCGTGATGGAGGAATATCCGCAGTTCTCCGACGGTCGGAAATTCGGCGACGCAGTGCCCCGCGCCGGCAATGCTTCCGGTGGCGGACAGCCGGGCTGGATCCTGAAGTGCAAGGGCTGGGAGACCGATCCGAATGCCTATATCTATTTCATCGCTCAGGCGCCGGTATGGAAATCGATTTGCCAGGTCATCGGACGCGAGGAATGGATTACCGACCCTGACTATGCGACGCCACGCGCGCGCCTGCCGCGCCTGATGACGATCTTCGCCACGGTCGAGGAGTGGACCAAGACCATGACCAAGTTCGAGGCCATGGACATACTCAACAAGTACGACATTCCCTGCGGCCCCATCCTGTCGATGAAGGAAATCGCCGAGGAGCCGTCGCTGCGCAAGACCGGCACCGTGGTCGAGGTGGACCACCCGAAGCGCGGCAAGTACCTGACCGTGGGCAATCCGATCAAGCTGTCGGACAGCCTAACCGAAGTGACGCGTTCGCCGCTGCTGGGGGAACATACCGAGGAAGTGCTGACGCAGCTGGGTTATTCGGAACAGCAGATCGCAGCCCTGCGTGAAGAACGCGTGATCTGAACCGGAAGGCGCATAGGGTAGGGCAGGGACCGGGTGCCGGTCGGCCCTTCCCGGCCGGTTCGACGCCACCACCTCATCGATCAAACGTTGAATGCATGCCTGTTGCGCCTGATGCCGCGGGTGCCCCCGTTGCAGCCCTTTGAATGCATGGAAGAAGGCTTTAATTCATTAAACCCTGAGCTGGCTGGAAAACGATGAACAAGATAATCATTCCGATCGCGGTGCAAGGCGCAAGCAAACAGCGCAAGCGCCAGGCACCCAAGGGCCGGCGGGTCGATCCGCAGGCCCTGTCCGAAGTGCAGGCGCTCTTGGGCGACATGCCGCGCCGGCGCGACCTGCTGATCGAGTGCCTGCACCTGATCCAGGACCGCTACCGCTGCCTGTCGACACCGCATCTGGCCGCCCTGGCCCAGGAACTGCGCATGGCCCAGACCGAGGTCTACGAGGTCGCCAGCTTCTATCACCATTTCGATATCGTGCGCGAAGGCGAGGATGCGCCGGCCGCGCTCACCGTGCGCGTCTGCGACGGCATCGCCTGCGAACTGGCCGGCGCCGCTGAACTGATCGAGCGCCTGCCCGCCATCCTCGGCGCCGACGTGCGCGTGCTGGCCGCGCCCTGCGTGGGCCGCTGCGAACAGGCGCCGGTGGCCGTGGTCGGCCAGAAGCCCATCGCCCAGGCGCAGTGCGAGACCGTGCAGGCCGCCGTCCAGGCAGGCGAGGTCACCGATGTGCCCGCGCCCGGCTATCTCGACCATGCCGGCTATGTCGGGCAGGGCGGCTACCAGCTGCTGCAAAAGTGCATCTCGGGCGAGATCGATGTCGACAGCGTGCTGGCCACGATGGAATCGTCCGGCCTGCGCGGCCTGGGCGGCGCCGGCTTTCCGGCCGGGCGCAAATGGCGCATCGTGCGCGCCGAGGCCGGCCCGCGCCTGATGGCGGTCAACATCGACGAGGGCGAGCCCGGCACCTTCAAGGACCGGGTCTACCTCGAAACCGATCCGCACCGCTTCCTCGAAGGCATGCTCATTGCCGCCTGGGCGGTGGGCATCGAGGACATCTACATCTACCTGCGCGACGAGTACCACGGCTGCCGCGCGCTGCTGCAGCGCGAGCTGGCGGCCCTGCAGGCCCAGGCGCCGATGCCCGGCATGCCGCGCATTGTGCTGCGGCGCGGCGCCGGCGCCTATATCTGCGGCGAGGAGTCGGCCATGATCGAGTCCATCGAAGGCAAGCGCGGCATGCCGCGGCTGCGCCCGCCGTATGTGGCCCAGGTCGGCCTGTTCGGCCGGCCCACGCTGGAGCACAACTTCGAGACGCTGTACTGGGTGCGCGACATCCTGGAGAAGGGCGCGGACTGGTTTGCCTCGCATGGCCGGCATGGCAGGAAGGGGCTGCGCTCGTACTCGGTGTCGGGCCGGGTGAAGAACCCGGGCGTGAAGCTGGCGCCGGCGGGCATCACGATCCAGGAGCTGATCGACGAATACTGCGGCGGCATGCAGCAGGGCCATGCCTTCTATGCCTACCTGCCGGGCGGCGCGTCGGGCGGGATATTGCCGGCGACGATGAACGACATCCCGCTGGACTTCGACACGCTGCAGCCGCATGGCTGCTTCATCGGCTCGGCGGCGGTGGTGGTGCTGTCGGATGCCGACAGCGCCAAGGGCGCGGCGCGCAACCTGATGCGCTTCTTCAAGGACGAGTCGTGCGGGCAGTGCACGCCGTGCCGGGTGGGCACGGCCAAGGCGCTGACCCTGATCGAGAAGCCGGTATGGGACGTGCCCTTGCTGGCGGAGCTGTCGCAGGTCATGCGCGACGCCTCGATCTGCGGCCTGGGCCAGGCCGCGCCGAATCCGGTGGACTGCGTGGTCCGCTACTTTCCCCATGAACTGACCGGGAACTGAACATGAATGCCATTACCCGTAATGAAATTGCCCAGCTCGATGCGCCAGTGGTCGAGTTCACGCTGAATGGCCAGCCAGTCACTGCCTTCGTAACCGACACCATCATCGAAGTGGCTGACCGCGAAGGCGTATCGATACCGCGGCTGTGCTACAAGCCTGGCATGGACCCGGCCGGCAACTGTCGCGCCTGCATGGTGGAGATCAATGGCGAGCGGGCGCTGGCGCCTTCCTGCTGCCGCCGGCCAACGCCGGGCATGCAGGTCAGCAGCGACAGCGAGCGCGCCCAACACTCCCAGCGCATGGTGCTGGAGCTACTGCAGTCGGACATGCCCGAAGCCGATTACACGCTGCACAATGAAGTCGATGAATGGGCCGAGGAACTGGCGGTCGGCAAGCCGCGCTTCGAGCCGCGGGCCCGTGTCGCGCCCGACCTGTCGCATCCGGCCATTTCCGTCAATCTCGATGCCTGCATCCAGTGCACCCGCTGCGTGCGCGCCTGCCGCGACGAGCAGATGAATGACGTGATCGGCCTGGCGCTGCGCGGCCAGGCGGAAAAGATTGTTTTCGACATGGACGACCCGATGGGCAACTCCACCTGCGTCGCCTGCGGCGAATGCGTGCAGGCCTGCCCGACCGGCGCACTGATGCCCGCGCGCGAGGCCGCGCTGTCGGTGCCGGACAAGCAGGTCGACTCGGTCTGCCCGTATTGTGGCGTGGGTTGCCAGCTGACCTACAACGTCAAGGACAACAAGATCCTGTATGTCGAAGGCCGCGACGGCCCGGCCAACCATGGCCGGCTGTGCGTCAAGGGCCGCTATGGTTTCGACTATGCCCATCATCCGCATCGCCTGACGATGCCGCTGATCCGGCGCGAAGGCGTGCCCAAGACCGGCGACTTCACCATGGACCCGGACCGGGTGATGGACGTGTTCCGCGAAGCGACCTGGGAAGAAGCGCTGGACTTCGCCGGCGGCCGCCTGCGCAACATCCGCGATACCCATGGCAAGGGCGCGCTGGCCGGTTTCGGTTCCGCCAAGGGCAGCAACGAGGAAGCCTACCTGTTCCAGAAGCTGGTGCGCACCGGCTTTGGCAGCAACAACGTCGACCACTGCACCCGGCTGTGCCATGCCTCCTCGGTGGTGGCGCTGCTCGAAGGCATCGGCTCGGGCGCGGTATCGAACCCGGTGATGGATGTGACCAAGGCCGAGGTCATCGTAATCATCGGCGCCAACCCGACCGTGAACCATCCGGTGGCGGCGACCTGGATCAAGAATGCGGTAGCCAATGGCAGCAAGCTCGTCGTCTGCGACCCGCGCCGCTCGGAGCTGGCGCGCTTCGCTCACCGCTACATGCAGTTCAAGGCCGACACTGACGTGGCCATGCTCAACGCGATGATGCATGTGATCGTTGAAGAAGGCCTGGTGGACCAGGCTTTCATTGAAAGCCGCACCATAGGCTACGAGGAGCTGAAAGCCAACGTGGCGGAATACAGCCCGGAGAAGATGGCGCCGATCTGCGGCATCGATGCCGAGACGCTGCGTTACGTGGCGCGGCTGTATGCAACCTCGAAGTCGTCGATGATCCTGTGGGGCATGGGCGTATCCCAGCACGTGCATGGTACCGATAATGCCCGCTGCCTGATTGCGCTGGCCTTGATGACGGGCCAGATCGGCCGTCCCGGCACGGGCCTGCATCCGCTGCGCGGCCAGAACAATGTGCAGGGCGCGTCCGATGCCGGCCTGATCCCGATGATGTATCCGGACTACCAGCATGTGTCCGATCCAGCAGTGCAGTCCAGTTTCGAGCAGGCCTGGAAGGTGCCGGCGGGCACGCTGGACAGCAAGCCCGGCCTGACTGTGGTGGAAGTGATGCATGCGATCAAGCATGGCGATATCCGCGGCATGTATGTGATGGGCGAGAACCCGGCAATGTCCGACCCCGATGCCAACCATGCCCGCGAAGCGCTGGCCGCGCTCGACCACCTGGTGGTGCAGGACATCTTTCTGACCGAGACTGCCTACCTGGCTGACGTAATCCTGCCCGCCACAGCCTTCTCGGAGAAGACCGGCACCTTCACCAACACCGACCGCCTTGTGCAGATGGGACGCCAGGCCATCGATCCGCCGGGCCAGGCCAAGCCCGACCTGTGGATTATCCAGGAACTGGCGCGCCGCATCGGGCTCGACTGGAATTACGGCCATGTGTCGGAAGTCTTCGACGAGATGCGCCACACCATGCCCAGCATTGCCGGCATTACCTGGGAGCGGCTGGAACGCGACAATGCGGTGACCTATCCCTGCCGCAAGGAAGGCGATGCGGGCGACCCGGTAGTGTTCGTCGACAGCTTCCCGCGTGAATCGGGCAGGGCGCGCTTCGTGCCGGCGGATATCATTCCGGCGGCCGAGCGGCCGGACCATGACTACCCGATGGTTCTGATCACTGGCCGCCAGCTGGAGCACTGGCATACCGGCAGCATGACCCGGCGCGCCACGGTGCTTGACGCACTCGAGCCGGACCCGGTGGCGCTGGTGCATCCGCTGGACCTGGCGCAGATGAATATCCTGCCCGGCGACCTGATCACGATCGAATCCCGCCGCGGCAAAGTGTCCTTGTATGCCCGTGCCGATGAAGGCTCGCCACGCGGCGGCGTGTTCGTGCCGTTCTGCTATTACGAGGCCGCAATCAACCGGCTCACCAATTCCGCGCTGGACCCGTTCGCCAAGATACCGGAGTTCAAGTACTGCGCGATCCGGATCACGGCGGGTGGCGAGGCGCCGGCCCAGAGCAGTTATGGCGGTGGCCAGGCCCTGGAAGCGGTGGAAACCAGCCGGCAAGGCCGTCCTCTTGAAGGACTACTGGTCCGTAACCGGGAAGCGGATCCGCTTTCGCTGCTATGAAGCATCTTCCCTTCCTTTCCAATGCCGCCGCCACGCTGACCCACGACATCGACGTGCTGGACGAGCGGGGCAGGGCCAGCACCATTGCAATACCGGCCGAGCGGCCGTTGACGGTGTATGTCGACAAGCGCGAGCTGGTCACGCTGATGACGCTGGGCGGCGCGCCCGAGGCGCTGGTGCTGGGCTACCTTCGTAACCAGCGCCTGGTGAAGGACATCTCAGAGATCCGCTCGGTGCAGGTCGACTGGTCCGTCGATGCCGTGGCCGTCACAACGGTCAACGGCATCGCTGATATCGAGGAGCGCACTGCCCGCAAGGTGGTCACTACCGGCTGCGGCCAAGGCTCGGTGTTCGGCGGGCTGATGGATGAGGTCGACCGCATCGTGCTGTCGCCCCATGCGCGGCTGCGTCAGTCTGTGCTGTACAGCATCGTCAACACCATCCGCTTGCAGCAATCGATCTACAAGCAGGCTGGCTCGGTGCACGGCTGCGCGCTGTTTTCGGCGAAAGGCGAACTGATCTATTTCGTCGAGGACGTGGGCCGCCATAACGCGGTCGATGCGATCTCGGGCCTGATGTGGCTCGATGGCGTGCACGGCGATGACAAGGTCTTCTATACCACCGGCAGGCTGACTTCCGAGATGGTCATCAAGGGCGCGCAGATGGGAATTCCCTTCCTGCTGTCGCGCTCGGGAACGACCCAGATGGGCCACATGGTGGCGCAGCAGCTGGGCATGTCGCTGCTGACCCGCTGCACTGGCAAGCACTTCCTGCTGTTGACCGGGAAGGAAAGAATGGTGTTCGAGCCCGAATTGCTAGAGCTGGCCGCGCATGCCCATTGAGTTTCGTATTTTCTGTTTTCTCCGGCCAGCGATGGGACTAGCCACTCCGGCACCCCATGCCCTGGACCGGTTAGCTGAAAGGAGGCAATGCCGGTCGCGCAAGCGCCGGCATGCATCGCCATGACCACACGTATCTATACCCATGCCGCCTGCATGGAACACAAGCCCGGGCCAGGGCATCCCGAGTCGCCGGAGCGCCTGCGCGCCGTGCTGGCGGCACTGAAGGCGCCGGGCTTCGAAGCGCTGCAGTGGCAGGACGCGCCGCTGGGCACGCGGGACCAGGTGGCGCTGATTCACGACGCCGACTTCATCGACCAAATCATGGACAACGCGCCGAGCCGGGGTTACCTGGTGCTGGACGGCGGCGACACCGTGATGTCGCCCGGTTCGCTGGAAGCCGTCATGCGCTGCGTGGGCGCTGCCTGCGCCGGCGTCGACGCGGTGATGGCCGGCGAAGTCGACAATGTATTCTGCGCAACCCGGCCATGCGGCCACCATGCCGAGCCCGACCGGGCAATGGGCTTTTGCGTCTTCAACCAGGCCGCGATTGCGGCGGCCTATGCGGCCGAGCGCCATGGCCTGACGCGGGTTGCCGTGGTGGACTTCGATGTTCACCATGGAAACGGCACCCAGGCGGCCTTCTACAACAAGCCGGGCATGTTCTACGCGTCGAGCCATCAGTCGCCCTTCTATCCCGGCACTGGAAGCCGCAATGAAACCGGGGTTGACCATAACATCGTGAACCTGCCGCTGGCGCGCGGCTGCGACTCTGCCCAGTTCAGGGCCAGGAGCGAGGCCGAGATCCTGCCGGCATTGCGCGACTTCGCGCCTGAATTCCTCATCATTTCGGCCGGGTTCGATGCCCACCATCTGGACCCGCTGGCGTCGCTTGAATTGCAGGACGATGATTTTCGCTGGATAACCGATGAGCTGATGCGGATCGCCGATGCCACTTGCAAGGGCCGCGTCGTGTCAGTACTGGAAGGGGGATATAGCATGGAAGGCCTGGCCAATGGCACGGCGGCGCATGTGCGGCGGCTTATGGCTGCGGCCTGATCTGTTCAGGATGCAGGATGGGGAGCGATGGCCGGGAACGGGCCGGCATCGAATGCAATCAGACGTAGGTAGTCGAACATTAGATTAAGGAGACGATCATGGCGGCATGTCCAAAGTGCAATGGCAGCGGCATACTTCAATGTCACAGATGCAAGGGAACAGGAAAGGTCGCAAAGGAAAACAGCGAGGCGATCGTTAACATGGCGCCAGGCGAAAGCCCTGAGCCGGCCAGGTGCCCTTCCTGCCACGGTGTTGGCACCGAAGCCTGTTCCCGTTGCGACGGATCCGGCGTGGTTCACTGCTAGCGGGCGTTTGGCCTATACCAGCAGCCTCTGCAGTTGCGTTTGCTGGTGTGGGCCGACGAGCCCGTTGTCCGCAAAAGATCCACAGATTCATGTGCCCGCTCGCCGGGCACGTTCAAGCCCACGCTTTGCCTGCGTGGGCTTTTTACTTGCCGCTGCCCGAAAGCCCGCGGTCACTGCCCAATTTTTTCATGCTTGACCATGGTCAATGTGACAAACAGCCCTGATTTCATACAATGAATTCCGCCAGTGAAGGAAACGGCCGCAGCCTCCCTGGCCGACGCCGGCGTTGCAGTCAGGGATGGCAATCGCATAGGTCCTGGGCTGCGACGGCCACAAACCTGCTCCGCCGCTTGCCGTGTGCAGGGTTTCCCTCGGCGACAAGCTGCAGGCGGCCGGCATGACATCTTCAGCCTGTCCGCCAGCCTCGAAGCCACGTCTTTCAAAGAATACGAATGAAAATCGAATTCCTGTCCAGCCTCTTGCCCGCTCCCGGAACCACTGACCGCTTCGAGCGGATGCGCGCCTGCGCGGGCGCCTTGTTCGGCCTCATCCTTACCGGCCTGTGCACCTATGTCATCCTTCCCGATCCCGCCAATGCGATGTTGCTGATAGCGCCGATGGGCGCATCCGCCGTGTTGCTGTTCGCCGTGCCAGCTAGTCCGCTGGCGCAGCCATGGTCCATCATCGGCGGCAATCTGGTGGCCGCCTTGATCGGCGTGACCTGCGCCAAGCTGATCGGCACGCCGCTGCTGGCCGCCGCGCTGGCCGCATCGCTTGCCATCGCCGCCATGTTCATGCTGCGCTGCCTGCATCCTCCCAGTGGCGCCGTGGCGCTGACCGCGGTGTTGGGTGGCCCTGCGATCCATGCGATGGGCTACCAGTTCATCCTTTATCCGGTTGCCCTGAATTCGCTGCTGTTGCTGGGTACGGCACTGTTCTACAACAATGCCACCGGCAGGCGCTACCCCCATCGGGTGCAAGCTGACCCGGCCACTCGGCATGAGACCCGGGATCCGATCCCGACCGCCCGCCTTGGCATCACGAGTGAAGACCTGGACGCCGTGCTGGCGCGCTATAACCAGGTGCTCGACATCAGCCGGGAAGATCTGCAGACCATTCTGGTCGAAACCGAGATGCAGGCCTATCAGCGGCGCTTCGGCATTACCCGCTGCGCCGATGTGATGTCGCGCGATGTGCGCAGCGTGATGTTCGGCAGCGAGTTGCAGGAGGCGTGGGACATGCTGCACAAGCACCGGCTGACCGCATTGCCTGTCGTTGACCGTGGCAATCGCGTCATAGGCATTATCACCAAAGCGGACTTCATCGCGCATGCCAAGGCCGGGAAATATGCGCGGCTCGGGCATGGCCTGCAGCGCCTGCTGCAGCCGATACGCCATACCCATTCGATCAAGCCTGAAGTCGTGGGACAGATCATGCACACAGATGTGCGCACCGCCTATGAGAAACAGCCTGTGGTTGAACTGGTGCCGCTGATGTCCGACGCCGGCCTGCATTCGATTCCTGTTGTGGACGAGGAGCGCCGCCTGGTGGGCATGGTCACCCAGTCCGACATGATTGCTACCCTGTACGAGAAGAACCTGGGCCGGCCGGTGCGCAGCGCCAGGCTTGCTGCGGTATCGGGTTCAGGCGTCTAACCCTGGCCTTTCGGAAAAAACGCCCGCTTGCTGCGGGCTTTTTTAATTACGGTAATTTCCTCAAACGGCCTGCTTCTGACTCGCTTCCAGCTCCGCGATGCGCTTGCGCATGTCGCGCTCATCCGTCCAGCGCGCAGTCTCATCACGCACGACAGCGACGATGGCCGACACTTTATGATCCGGCGTGTAGAGCATCGCCACCGTGAACGCAATCGATAGCGGCCGCCCTTCCTTGTGCAGGGCAGGCACCCGCAGCAAATCATGGCCATAGCGGGTTTGCCCGGTGTCCATGGTCTTTTGATAGCCATCCCAGTGACGCTGTCGCTGCCGTTCCGGGATGATCAGGTCGAGCGATTTGCCGATGGCTTCCTGCTCGGTGAAGCCGAAGATCCGCTCGGCCGCCGCATTCCAGAATATGATGTTGCCCCTGGCGTCAGCCACGACCACGCCGTCGCCTATGGCCTTGAGCAATTGCTCAAAGTCGATGGATGTTTCCATGGCGTCCCTCCCGTAGTTTTAGTCATAAAAAAACGTCCGGCCCCTGGTTGGAAGCCGGACGCGATTCTGGAGATAGGGCAGGGTGCTGCTTACACCGCCTTGGCCTCATGCATCGCAGCGATCTGCTGCGTGCTGTAGCCCAGCTCTTCCAGCACTTCGTCGGTGTGCTGGCCCAGCAGCGGTGACGCCGTCACTTCCGGCTTCAGGTCCGAGAACTTGATCGGGCTGCCAATGGTGAAGTACGAGCCGCGCACCGGATGCTCCACTTCCACGATCGAGCCCGACTTGCGCAGCGACTCGTCCACCAGCAGTTCCTTCATCGACAGCACCGGCGCGCACGGGATGTCGAACTTGCGGAACACGTTCACCGCCTCAAACTTGGTCTTGTCCTTGATGAAGTCCTCGATCGTGGCAAAGATCTCGTTGATGTGCGGCTGGCGAGCCTTCGGCGTCGTATAGGCCGGGTCGGTCTTCCATTCCGGCTTGCCCAGCGCGTCGCAGATCGGCTCCCAGGCATGGCCCTGCACCGTGAAGTAGATGTACGCGTTCGGGTCGGTCTCCCAGCCCTTGCACTTCAGGATCCAGCCCGGCTGGCCGCCGCCGCCGGCATTGCCGCCGCGCGGCGTGACCTTGTCGGCAAAGGCTTCCATCTCGTGCGGATACTGTGGATACTCTTCCAGGTAGCCCACCCGCTCCAGCCGCTGCTGGTCGCGCATCTTGACCCGGCACAGGTTCAGCACCGCGTCCTGCATCGATACCGCCACTTTCTGGCCACGGCCCGTCTTCTGGCGGCCGATGTAGGCCGTCAGGATGCCGATGGCCAGGTGCATGCCGGTGTTGGAGTCGCCCAGCGCCGCCGACGAAATCGTCGGCTCGGAATTCTCGCCCTTCCACCAGCCGGTGGTCGAGGCTGCGCCGCCGGCGCACTGCGCCACGTTCTCGTAGACCTTCAGGTCTTCATAGTGATGGCCTTCGGAGAAGCCCTTGACCGAAGCCAGGATCATCTTCGGGTTCAGTTCCTGGATGCGCTCCCAGGTAAAGCCCATGCGGTCCAGCGCGCCGGGACCGAAGTTCTCCACCATCACGTCGGACTCCTTGATCAGCTTCTCCAGCACGTCCTTGCCTTCTTGCTTCTTCGTGTCCAGCGTCAGCGAGCGCTTGTTGGAGTTGAGCATCGTGAAGTACAGCGCGTCGGCATCGGGAATGTCGCGCAGCTGGCTGCGGGTAACGTCGCCGGCGCCGGGGCGCTCGACCTTGATCACGTCCGCGCCAAACCAGGCCAGCATCTGGGTGCAGGCCGGGCCGGCCTGGACGTGGGTGAAGTCGATGATCTTGAGTCCTTGCAGCGGTTTGTCCATGTGTCTATCTCCTTGAGTGTCTCGGTTGTTCTCTGGTGTGCTCGGATGCGTTGCGTGCTTACTTCTTCTTGGCTGCGCTCTGCGGGTTCAGATGGGTGATGCGTCCGCTCTCGGTGCCGGCGTTCTCGTCGATGACCACATTGATCAGCGTGGGCTTGCCCGAACTGATGCCCTGCGCCAGCGCCGCCGACAGTTCCTCGGGCGTGTTCACGGTCGAACCCTCGCCGCCAAAGGCCTGCATCAGCATGTCGTAGCGCGCGCCCTTGACGAACACGGTGGGGGCCGGGTCGGCGCCGCCGGTGGGGTTGACATCGCAACCCTTGTAGACGCCGTTGTTGTTGAAGATCACCACCGTCACCGGCAGGTTGTAGCGGCAGATGGTCTCGACTTCCATGCCCGAGAAGCCAAACGCCGAGTCGCCTTCGAGCGCCACCACCGGCTTGCCGCTGGTCACCGCCGCGCCGATGGCATAGCCCATGCCGATGCCCATGACGCCCCAGGTGCCGGAGTCCAGGCGCTTGCGCGGCTCCATCATGTCGATCACGCTGCGCGCAAGATCCAGCGTGTTGGCGCCTTCATTGACGAGGTAGACATCGGGCTTGTCCTTGAGCACATCGCGCATGGCCGACAGCGCGGTCATGAAGTTCATCGGCGCGGACTTGGCCGACAGGGTCTTGGCCATCTTGGCGACGTTGGCATCGCGCTTTTCGGCAATGGCGCCGGTCCAGGCAGCATCGGGCTTGTCGAAGCCGGTCTGGTCGATCGCGGCCAGCAGTGCCGAGACGGTGGAGCCGATGTCGCCGGCCAGGGGTGCATCGATGGGCACGTTGGAGTCCATCTCCTGTGCCGAGATATCGATCTGCACGAAGCTCTTCTGTGCCCAGTCCTTGTGGTCCTTGCCGCCCCAGGTCGGGCCCTTGCCATGCGAGAGCAGCCAGTTCAGGCGCGCGCCGATGAGCATGACGCAGTCGGCTTCCTTCAGGGCGTAAGAGCGGGCGGCGATGGCAGCCTGCGGATGGTTGTCGGGCAGCAGGCCCTTGGCCATGGACATGGCCAGATACGGGATGCCGGTGCGCTCGACAAAGGCGCGGATGTCGGCATCGGCCTGGGCATAGGCGGCGCCCTTGCCGAGCATGATGACCGGGCGCTTGGCCTTCTTCAGCACGTCCAGCGCGCGGGCGATGGCGTCGGGTGCGGGCAGCTGGGCCGGTGCCGGGTCGACCACCTTGACGATGGAGCGCTGGGCGGCGGCGGCATCCATGGCTTGGCCGAGCAGCTTGGCCGGCACGTCGAGATAGACGCCGCCGGGACGGCCGGAGACGGCAGCGCGGATGGCGCGCGCCACGCCGATGCCGATGTCCTCGATATGGTTGATGCGGTAGGAGGCCTTCACATAAGGCTTGGCGGCATTGAGCTGGTCGAGCTCTTCATAGTCGCCCTGGGCCAGGTCAACGATCTCGCGCTCGGAGGAGCCGGAGATCATGATCATGGGGAAGCAGTTCACGGTGGCATTGGCCAGCGCGACCAGGCCGTTGAGGAAGCCGGGTGCGGAAACGGTCATGGCGATGCCGGGCTTTTTGGTCAGGTAGCCGGCGATGGCGGCGGCATTGACGGCATTGGCTTCATGGCGGAAGCCGATGAAGCGAAAGCCCTCGGCCTGCGCCAGGCGGGCCAGGTCAGTGATGGGGATGCCGACCAGGCCGTAAATGGTCTCGACGTCATTGGCTTTCAATGCATCGAGAAGCACGTGGAAGCCGTCGGTCTGCTCGGCAACGTCCGCGCCCTGCGCCTGGCCTGCCTCCTGGCTCTGCTCTTTCAGCAGGGTGGTCTCGTCGGTCTCGGTCTTTTTCAGTACTGAAGACATGCTTGCTCCTGTGGGATTCGGTCGAAAAGTTGGCGCGCTCGATTAGGTCGCGCACTAGGTGTTCGCAGGCTATTCTTGAACGCATGCCCGTGTCGACTCGTCGGTGCAGGCCTTGCTTGGCTGCCTGCATGCCCCGATTAAGTAGCCGCATCATAGCGATGAGGCCATTTCCTTCTCATTGACCGAGGTCAATTTCCACAAGATGAATAAATCGGCACTTTCCGGCAGTCAGCAGCATGGACTCGGCATGGGAAAAGCTGCTTCGTAGCATGTCTTCATCGGCCGGGCGCATAGCCGATGAAACGCTGTATCAACGCCGCGCCATCGCTCATCAGGAAATCGCGGAAGGCCTGTGCGACCGGGGGCAAGCGCTTGCCGCGGCGGTGCACCACATACCAGTTCAGCATCATCGGGAAGCCTTGCACGTCGAGCACTGTCAGGCTTCCCGCCTGCAATTCCAAGCTGATAGTGTGCGCGGACAGGAAGCTGATACCCATGCCCGCAATCACTGCCTGCTTGATGGTCTCGATGCTCTGGATTTCCATCGCGATGTTGAGGTCATCGATGTGCTTGCCAAAGCTTTCGACCATGGAGTTCCAGGTGTCTGAGCCCTTTTCCCTGACCACGAAAGGCTCGCGCTTGATCATCGCCATCGTGATCCTCTTGCGCTTCGCATACGGATGATCGGGCGGCGCCACGATCACGTACGGGTGCGGCGCGAATGCTTCATTGAGGGTGTCCATGTCTTCGGGCGGCCTGACCATGATCGCCAGATCGGTCATGTTGTTGGCGATGTCGCCCAGCAGTTTTTCCCGGTTATGAACGCTCAGGTTGAGCGTGACACCGGCATGCCGGCGCGCAAACTCAACTAGCAGCCGTGGGAAGAAATAATCCCCGGCGCTAATGACGGCGACATTGAGCTTGCCGCCGGTAACGCCCTTGAACTGGGTCAGCGCTTCTTCCGCCTCTTCGAACTGGCGAATGATCTCGCGGCTGTAGCGCAGCAGTTCCTCACCCGCAGGCGTGAGGTAAGTCCGCTTGCCCAGGTGCTCGAACAACACCAGGCCAACATGGCCCTGTAGCGTCTTAACCTGGGTCGATACCGCGGGCTGCGTCAGGTGCAGCTCCTCCGCAGCACGCGAAAAACTCAGGTGACGCGCCACCGTTTCAAAGATTTTCAACTGTCGCAGGGTAGCGTTCTTCATAGCGGCCAACGTCCATGTATAAATGATCGTTAATCATTATGCATAAAAACTTTAACTATACCTAATGCATCGCTGGCTCTACGATGCGCTTCAACGACGTCGATATCGCGACGTTGCCCTACAACCCATTGCAGATCACAAGGAGCAAGCCATGACCGATATCACTTGCAGCACCGTTGCCATGCCTACCCCTGTAGAGGTGCAACGCAGCGCCTACAACGCCGCCTTCTACGAGCTGGGCCTGCGCTGGCACTGGGACGCCGACATTTACCATGCGCCGATTCCAAGGGAAGAAGAGCGTGCCCATATCCGCCGCTATATCGAGAACCACCAGCCGCACTTGCTGACTGCCTATGACGTGGATTTCCTGGTCAACGCAATACAGGCGGCAAAGGACCGTCGCGTCGAACTGATTCTCGCCTGCGGTCGCCATGATGCCTGCATGGTCGACTGGGCGGAAGTGCACAAGCACGAGATCGGCGTCTAGAACCCGAGCCATTCGGCCGCTGAACCCGCGGCATGGCCAGAAATCAGAAATTCTATAAGGAGACATCAATGATCACCGCTCACATCACCGACACGACCGCACAGGAAGCCGACATCCACCGCAGCGCCTACAACGCCGCATTCCATGAACTTGGCCTCAAATGGCATTGGGATGCCGACCACTACGAAAGCGCGCTGCCGGCCAGCCAGGAAAAGGCCCATCTGCTTTCCTATCTGCGCCAGCACCAGGCCCACCTGCTCAAGGCCTATGACGCCGACTTCCTCGTCGAAGCCATCACTGCCGCGAAGGGCCGCTGCTACGAGACCCTGCTGATCCCGGGCAGTACCAGACACACCGTCAACTGGGCGGAAATACAGCAGCCACAGGTCGGGCATTGAGCCGGAGCTCGTCCATGCTGCACCACGGGAGAGGAAATTTGGAAACTTAACCGTGGTCAAGGCACTGGACAGGGCCTTCTCACACAATAAAAGCATGCTCATTCATGCTTGGGCCTGTTGCAGCGGACCCTGAGTCCGCTCCGTGCCCAGCACCATCATTAAAGGTCGAGCGCATCGCATCCGTGCCATGCGTAGCTCTCTGCCGGCTTATTAGGGGACAATCAAATGATTCAACGCTGGCTGCGGTTTCAGCATCAAGGTCAAGTCTGCTTCGGTACGCTGGAAGGCGAGAAAATCCGGATCTTCGAAGGCGACATGATGGTCGACCCCATCCCGACCGATCTCTCGACGACGATGAACGACGTCAAGTTGCTCACCCCCGTCGTGCCGGGCAAGGTCATCGCGCTCTGGAACAACTTCCATGCACTTGGCCGCAAGCTTGAACTGCCGCCGCCTAAGGAGCCGCTTTATCTGATCAAGTCGTCCAATTCCTACCTCAATCCCGGCGAGACCATCAGGAAGCCGCGCGATGAAGGCAAGGTCGTCTACGAAGGCGAACTGGGCGTCATCATTGGCAAGACCTGCAGCGACGTTGCCGAGGAAGATGCGCTCGCCCATGTGTTTGGCTACACCTGCGCCAATGACGTTACCGTGGCCGACATCATTCAGCGTGACCCAACTTTCCCCCAGTGGGCGCGCGCCAAGGGCTTCGATACCTTCTGTCCGTTCGGCCCGGTGGTGGCCACCGGCCTCGACCCCGCCATGCTGGTTGTACGCACCATGCTCAACAGCGAGGTGCGGCAGGACTACCCGGTCAATGACATGGTGTTTCCGGTACAAAAATTGGTCAGCATGATTTCACGCGACATGACGCTCTATCCCGGCGACATGATCCTGTGCGGCACCTCTGTCGGCGTGGGTTCGATGAAGCCCGGCAGCATCGTCGAGGTCGAGATCGGCGGCATCGGAAAGCTGCGTAACCGTTTCGAGTAAACCTTGGGGTAACAGCAATGAAGATAGCAATCATAGGGGCAGGCGCCATTGGCGGCTATGTCGGCGTGAAACTCGCCCTGGCAGGGGAAGACCTGACGTTCATCGTCAGGGGCGCCAATCTGCGGGCCATACGCAGCAATGGCATGAAGCTCATCATGCAGGATGGCACCGAGCATGTCGCGTCCAATGTCAAGGCAACGGACAGCTACAGCGAGGCCGGAGTGCAGGATCTCGTGATCCTTGCGCTGAAGGCGCATCAGCTCGATGCAGTGGCGGATGAGGTCGGCAAGCTGGTCGGGCCGGACACTGCCATCGTGACGATGCAGAACGGCATCCCGTATTGGTATTTCCACAAGCATGGCGGCGAGCTGGAAGGCCGCCAGGTGCAGACAGTCGATCCTACCGGCACCCTGGCCGGTAAGATCCCGGTGGACCAGGTGATAGGCTGCGTGGTCTATCCGGCTTCCGAGCTGATCGCGCCGGGCGTTGTGCGGCACATCGAGGGAGACCGTTTCCCGCTGGGTGAACTGGACGGTTCCGTCAGCGAGCGCGTAACCAGGATAGCGGACTGCTTCACCAACGCCGGTTTCAAGGCACCGGTGCTGGACAATATCCGTTCCGAGATCTGGCTCAAGCTGTGGGGCAATCTCACCTTTAATCCCATCAGCGCGCTGACCCATTCGACGCTGGTTGATATCTGCCAGTTCCCGCTGACCCGCGCGCTTGCCGCCAATATGATGACGGAAGCGCAAACGATCGCCAACAAGCTCGGCATCGAGTTCAGGGTCACGCTGGACAAGCGAATTGCCGGCGCGGAGAAGGTGGGCAAGCACAAGACGTCGATGCTGCAGGATGTGGAGGCCGGACGCGAGTCCGAGGTGGATGCACTGGTCGGCTCGGTGGTCGAACTGGGAAGGCTGACCGATACGCCAACGCCGCATATCGACACGGCTTATGCGCTGGTAAAGCTGCTGGATCGCACCGTGGCGGACGAGGCCGGCCAAGTGCGCCTGCAGAAGGCGGCATGAGGACCCGAGCGGCAAGCTGATCCCAGCTGACATCGGCGGCACATGCAGCCGCAGTGGGCAGACCAGTATCCCTTGCGGAAACTGGTCTTTTTTATGCCCTGCGTGCCAGGCTCGACCTGCTTTTCCCTTTGCTGCAGTTGAGCGAAAATTGACCGTAGTCATTTGTAATCAAAACATCGGCGTCGATACTGAAACCATCAATCAACGATTGTCGAGGTGGATCATGAATGCTTTTTCAAACGGACGCATTGTCGAGACCGAGCGCAGCGTGTACCACTTTTCCAGCGAGTCGCGCGCGCGGGAATTCCTGCGCTATGCCCGCACCGTTGGCGAGGCGGCGGCAGCCGGCAAGGTGGCGCCTGTCGCCAAGAACAAGAAGGACCATTCGGCGGCGTGCCAGTTCTTGCGCACCCATTAAGCAAGCGGCATCGGCTCCTGATCCGAAAATGACCGCCATGCTTGCCAGCTCGCAGCGCAAGGAAAAAACCGTACCGAGAAAAAGAAACCGGCTGGCAGGGCGCATCTCGGTGCTGGGCGAGGATGGCGTATCCGCGCAGCTTGCCTGGCAGCGCGGCAGCCATGAAGACAGTCAGACCGCAGCCAGGCTTTTTGCGCAGCTGTACGGCAAAAGCTATCACGCATTCGCCTTGTGTGGCGGACACAGCGCGCGCCGCATCGATGCGTTCAGCCCAGCCCTGGGCGAGGTGATATTGACGCCGGGGCAGAGTGAGGGCTGGGAAGATTGTGGCCTGGCGGCGTGGCGGGCATCTACAATGGATGCGCGCGGATTGCTGCGGTCGGCGATGGCCTACATCACGGGTATGAGGCCTGCCGCAAGAACTGGTCCGGCGCAGCAGGGCCCGAAGCGGCGCGGCAAACGGCAGGCATTATGCATCCTGCTTGCCATGCTCAGTGACGACCAGCGACGCAGTCTTCGCCAGTCCGCCTGCATCGAATTGCGCGGTGCCGCGAGTGGCACGGTGTACCGGCTAAGGGCAAGGGAACAAGCAGAGATCGAGCAGCTCGACCGGGAAGGCAAGGTGCAATACAGGTTGCATATTCCAGCGCCGTGCATGCTGCCCCTTCATGCGGCGTTGCTTGTTCATGTGCTGCATTTGCGGGATCCGGAATCGGAGCATGCCTATCTGAGCGGCGCCACGATCCTGGCTGACGAGAATTAAACCCGCGCGAAGGATGTATCCAGCGTGACAGCGCTGGCTTGCCGTGTCGCGCGGACCGTTTTTGCCAGCGCGTCCAGCCAAAGATCGCCGCGTTCACTTGGTCAGGCGTCATGCATCGTTCCAGCAGGCGTTGTAGAAAGGATTCGTCTGCACGGACCGCCACATTTGTGCCGCGACCGCGTAAAGGTTTTACTTTAATGACAGGAAGATTGTATGCGTATAGGCATTCCCATTGAAACGAGGGAGGGGGAGACGCGCGTCGCCGCCACCCCCGAGACCGTCAAGAAGCTGGTGGCGGCCAAACATGAGCTGGTGGTCCAGGCCGGCGCCGGCATCACCTCCAGCATCAACGACGAGGCCTATGCCGCCGCCGGCGCGCAGGTCGGCAGCGCAGCCGATGCCTTCGGCGCCGACATGGTGCTCAAGGTGCGCGCCCCCAATCCCGAGGAACTCGGCCTGCTGCGCCCCGGCACCGTCGTCATCGGCATGCTCAACCCCTTCGACGCCGAGAACATCGCCGTCATGGCCCAGCGCGGCCTGTCGGCCTTCGCGCTCGAAGCCGCGCCCCGCATCACCCGCGCCCAGTCCATGGACGTGCTGTCTTCCCAGGCCAACATCGCCGGCTACAAGGCCGTCATGCTCGCCGCCAACACCTACCAGCGCTTCATGCCCATGCTCATGACCGCCGCCGGCACCGTCAAGGCCGCCCGCGTGCTGATCATGGGCGTGGGCGTGGCCGGCCTGCAGGCCATCGCCACGGCCAAGCGCCTGGGCGCGGTCATCGAGGCTTCCGACGTGCGCCCGCCGGTCAAGGAACAGGTCGAGTCGCTCGGCGCGAAGTTCATCGACGTGCCTTTCCTCACCGATGAAGAACGCGAGATCGCCCAGGGTTCGGGCGGCTATGCCCGCCCGATGCCGGCCGACTGGATGCGCCGCCAGGCCGAGCTGGTGCACGAGCGCGCCAGGCAGGCCGACATCGTCATCACCACCGCGCTCATCCCCGGCCGCCGCGCGCCGGTGCTGATCGGCGAGGACACGGTACGGTCCATGAAGCCCGGCTCGGTCATCGTCGACATGGCGGTGGAGCAGGGCGGCAACTGCCCGCTGTCGGAACTGGGCAAAACGGTCACGAAGCACGGCGTGCACATCATCGGCGAGCCCAACCTGGCCACGCTGGTGGCGGCCGACGCCTCGGCGCTGTATGCGCGCAACGTGCTGGACTTTTTGAAGCTCATCGTCGACAAGGACGCCGGCCTGGCCATCGACCGGGAAGACGAGATCGTCGCGGCCACGCTGCTGTGCCATGGCGGCGACATCCTTCGCAAACAATAAGGCAGGAGACATCATGGAAGTCAGTCACACCATCATCAACCTCATCATCTTCGTGCTGGCCATCTACGTCGGCTACCACGTGGTCTGGACGGTCACGCCGGCGCTGCATACGCCGCTCATGGCCGTCACCAATGCGATCTCGGCCATCATCATCGTCGGCGCCATGCTGGCCGCCGGCCTGACCGAAGGCCGGCTTGGCCAGGTCATGGGCGTCTTGGCCGTGGCGCTGGCCGCGGTCAATGTGTTCGGCGGCTTCCTGGTGACGCAGCGCATGCTGGAGATGTTCAGGAAGAAGGAGCCCAAGGCGGTCAAGACTGCCGACACGGCGCCGGCGCTGGCCAAGGAGGGCGCGAAATGATGAACATGGCCTTTGTATCGATGAACCTGGTGACGATGCTGTACCTGGTCGCCTCGGTGTGCTTCATCCAGGCGCTGAAGGGCCTGTCGCATCCGTCCACGGCGCGCCGCGGCAACACCTTCGGCATGACCGGCATGGCCATTGCCACGCTCACGACCATCATGCTGATGATCAAGCTGCAGCAGGAAGCCGCGGCCGGCAGCGGGCTGGGCATGTGGGGCGTGCTGGTGGGCGTGATCGCCGGCGGCGTGATCGGCGCCACCCTGGCCAGGCGGGTGGAAATGACCAAGATGCCCGAGCTGGTGGCGGCGATGCACTCGCTGATCGGCCTGGCGGCGGTGGCCATTGCGGTGGCGGCAGTCTCCGAGCCCTGGGCCTTCGGCATCTCGGCGCGCAATGCGCCGATCCCGATCGGCAACCGCATCGAGCTGTTCATCGGCACCTTCGTCGGCGCCATCACCTTCTCGGGCTCGGTGATTGCGTTCGGCAAGCTGGCCGGCAAGTACAAGTTCCGGCTGTTCCAGGGCGCGCCGGTGAGCTTTCCGGGGCAGCACATGGTCAACCTGGTGCTGGCGGTGCTGATGCTGGGCCTGGGCATCGTGTTCACGATGACGCAGGACTGGACGCCGTTCATCCTGATGACGGCGATCGCCTTCGTGCTGGGCGTGCTGATCATCATCCCGATCGGCGGCGCGGACATGCCGGTGGTGGTGTCGATGTTGAACAGCTATTCGGGCTGGGCGGCGGCGGGCATTGGCTTCTCGCTGAACAACTCGATGCTCATCATTGCCGGCTCGCTGGTGGGCTCCTCCGGCGCGATCCTGTCCTACATCATGTGCCGCGCGATGAACCGGTCGTTCTTCAACGTGATCCTGGGCGGCTTCGGCGGCGAGGCCGCGACCGCCGGCGGCGGCGCGCAGCAGCAGCGCAACGTGAAGTCGGGCTCGGCCGATGATGCGGCCTTCCTGATGGGCAATGCCGAGACGGTGATCATCGTGCCGGGCTATGGCCTGGCGGTGGCGCGGGCGCAGCATGCGCTGAAGGAGCTGACCGAGAAGCTCACCCACAAGGGCGTGACGGTGAAGTACGCGATCCACCCGGTGGCGGGGCGCATGCCGGGGCACATGAACGTGCTGCTGGCCGAGGCCGAGGTGCCGTACGACCAGGTGTTCGAGATGGAAGACATCAACAGCGAATTCGGCCAGGCCGACGTGGTGCTGGTGCTGGGCGCCAACGACGTGGTGAACCCGGCGGCGAAGGACCCGAAGTCGCCGATCGCGGGCATGCCGATCCTGGAGGCGTACAAGGCCAAGACGGTGATCGTGAACAAGCGCTCGATGGCGGCGGGCTATGCGGGCCTGGACAACGAGCTGTTCTACATGGACAAGACCATGATGGTGTTTGGCGATGCGAAGAAGGTGATCGAGGACATGGTCAAGGCGGTGGAGTAGCAGCCTTAGCCATATGGAACAACGCCGGCCCGCAAAACGGACCGGCGTTTTTTCATGCATGCACGACGGTTGTAGGGTGCACTACCCCGCAGGGGCATTGCACCGCATTCCTGCGCAAGGGCTCTGCCCTATGGATCTGTTCGGGCACTGCGAAAGCGGTGCAATGCCCTTCGGGTATTGCACCCTACGATGTTTGATCTCGTTGCGTTGGACTCGACGGTATACCTATTCATGCGCGCAGCCAGTAGTCCGGCTGCGCATAATTTTCCTTGAGCATGTTGATGAACAGCCTGACACGTATCGGCAGATGCCGTTGCTGCGGATACACCGCCATGATGTCGTAGTCAGGCAGCGCGAATTCGTCCAATACCGTGATCAGCTGGCCGCTGGCAAGCTGGGACTGTATTTCCCAGGTAGAGCGCCAACCCACGCCCAGGCCTTCGCTGGCCCAGCTGTGCAACAGCTCGCCATCATTGCAGTCGAGATTGCCATCCACCTTGACCGTTACCGGCTTGCCGCCTTTCTGGAAATACCAGCCGCGGTTCTGGCCGCCCTGCAGATTGAACGCGAGACAGTTATGCTTGGCAAGGTCTTCCAGCGTGGTCGGTGTGCCGTGGCGCGCGAAGTAGTCAGGCGTGCCGCATACCACGCGGCGGTTGCTGGCCAGCTTGATGGCGACGAAGCTGGGATCGATGGTGCCCCCGATACGGATGCCTAGGTCATAGCCTTCACGCACCAGGTCCACGACTTGGTCGGTGAGATTGAATGACAGCCTGACCTCGGGATTGGTGCGCACGAACTCGGGCGCATGCGAGGCCACGTGCTTGCGCCCGAAGGCTGCTGGCGCCGACACCACAAGATGGCCGGTTGCCTTGTGCCGGCCCTCGGCGATCATCTGCTCTGCCTTGTCGAGATCAGCCAGCAGGCGTGTGCATTGTTCGAGATAGGCATTGCCTTCCTCGGTTAGCGTCAGATGCCTGGTGGTGCGATGCATCAGCTTCACGCCCAGCCTTTTCTCTAGGGCATCAATGCGCCTGCCCAGCATGGCCGGACTGATCTTCTGCGCAAGGCCGGCGCGGGCCAGGCTGCCTTTCTCGGCGACTTCAATGAACGTCTCGATCTGTTTTAGCTTGTCCATGGCCAACGATTGTTCCATACCGTGAGTATCGAGTAAAGCGACGTTTCGTCGTCTTATCGCGGCGGGCCTTTGTGGCTACCATGCTTCTCAAGGAATTTTAATTTTGCATGCAAGCTAAAACATTGGAGACTTAATCATGGCAAAGATGACGGCAGCACAGGCAGCGGCGTACGTGCTTGAAAAGGAAGGTGTTACCCAGGTGTTTGGCGTACCGGGTGCGGCAATCAATCCCTTCTATGCAGCAATGAAGAAGCAGGGCAGCATCGCGCATCATCTTGCGCGCCACGTCGAAGGCGCGTCGCACATGGCTGAAGGCTATACCCGTGCCGTGCCCGGCAACATCGGCGTGTGCGTCGGCACCTCGGGCCCTGCCGGCACGGACATGATTACCGGCCTGTATTCCGCACAGGCTGATTCGATACCCATACTCTGCATTACCGGCCAGGCACCGCGTGCCCGTCTGCACAAGGAAGACTTCCAGGCTGTCGATATCGAATCGATCGCCAAGCCAGTAACCAAGTGGGCAGTGACGGTGCGCGAGCCGGCACTGGTGCCGCGCGTATTCCAGCAAGCCTTTCATTTGATGCGATCAGGCCGCCCGGGCCCGGTGCTGATCGACCTGCCATTCGATGTGCAGATGGGCGAGATTGAATTCGATCCCGACACCTATGAGCCGCTGGAAGTCTATAAGCCAAAAGCCAGCCGCGCGCAAATCGAGAAAGCGCTCGCAATGTTCAATGAGGCCGAGCGGCCGCTGATCACTGCTGGCGGCGGCATCATCAATGCCAATGCATCCGAACTGCTGGTGGAATTTGCCGAGCTGACCGGCGTGCCGGTCATTCCCACCCTGATGGCCTGGGGTGTGATCCCCGACGACCACCGCTTAATGGCGGGCATGGCCGGACTGCAGACCAGCCATCGCTATGGCAATGCTACCATGCTGGCATCGGACTTTGTGCTTGGCATAGGCAACCGCTGGGCCAACCGCCACACCGGTTCGGTTGAGGTCTTCACCAAGGACCGCAAGTTCGTCCACGTCGATATCGAGCCCACCCAGATTGGCCGTGTGTTCGGTCCGGACTACGGCATCGTCTCCGATGCCGGCGCCGCATTAAAGCTGTTCATCGAGGTGGCAAGGGAGTGGAAGGCGCAGGGCAAGCTGCGCGACCGCAGCGCCTGGGTCGAGCAATGCCTGCATCGCAAGCGCACTATGCAGCGCCGCACCCATTTCGACCAGGCGCCGATCAAGCCGCAACGGGTCTATGAAGAGATGAACAAGGCATTCGGCCGCGACACCTGCTATGTCAGCACCATTGGCCTGTCGCAGATCGCGGCGGCGCAGTTCCTGCACGTCTACAAGCCGCGGCACTGGATCAATTGCGGACAGGCGGGCCCGCTGGGCTGGACCATCCCGGCCGCGCTGGGTGTATGCGCTGCCGACCCGCAACGCAAGGTGGTTGCGATTTCCGGCGACTACGACTTCCAGTTCATGATCGAGGAGCTCGCGGTCGGCGCCCAGTTTCACCTGCCTTACCTGCATGTGGTGGTCAACAATTCCTATCTTGGCCTGATCCGGCAGGCGCAGCGCAATTTCGACATGGATTTCTGCGTGCAGCTTTCCTTCGAAAACATTAACGCGCCGGAGCTCAACGGCTACGGCGTCGACCATGTCGCAGTGGTCGAGGGCCTGGGCTGCAAGGCGTTGCGGGTCACGCAGCCCGACGATATTCCGGCCGCGTTCGCACAGGCCCAGAAATGGATGGAGGAGTTCAGGGTCCCGGTGGTGGTCGAAATCATCCTGGAGCGCGTGACCAATATCGCCATGGGCACCGAACTGAACAACGTCAATGAATTCGAAGAGATCGCAACAGAGCGCCGCCATGCGCCGACGTCTGCCGTGCCATTCGAAGATGCATGAAGAACAGGAGACCAATAATGACAAGACTCGCAGCCAACCTGACTATGCTGTTCAATGAATATCCCTTCATGGACCGCTTCGAAGCAGCCGCCCGCGCGGGGTTTCGCGGTGTTGAATTTCTGTCGCCATACTCGTTCCACATCGACCAGCTGGCCGACAAGCTTGCGCTTTATCAGCTTGAGCTGGTGCTGCACAACCTGCCGTCTGGCGACTGGGATGCGGGCGAGCGCGGCATCGCCTGCCATCCCGACCGGGTCAGCGAATTCCGCGAAGGGGTGGACGAAGCCATCCTGTATGCCCGCGGACTCGGGGTGAAGCAGGTGAATTGCCTGCTCGGCATCACGCCGCCAGGCGTGCATCGGGAACAGGCGCATGAGACCGCGGTGTCCAATCTCGGCTATGCCGCCGGCAAGCTCAAGGACGCGGGGATACGTCTGTTGATCGAGCCAATCAATACCTTTGACATCCCGGGCTTCTTCCTGTCACGCACTGCGCAGGCGGCGAAGCTGATCCGTGACACCGGCTCGGATAACGTGTTCATCCAGTACGACATCTATCACATGCAGCGGATGGAGGGCGAGCTGATCAACACCCTGCAGGCCAACCTCCCGCAGATACGCCATGTGCAGCTGGCGGATAACCCGGGGCGCTTCGAACCGGGCACCGGCGAGATCAATTACCGGGTTGTGCTGTCACGGCTGGATGCCATGGGCTATGACGGCTGGGTCGGGTGCGAATACAAGCCCAGGGCGGGCACCCTGGAAGGCCTGGCCTGGCGTGCCGAACATGGCCTGTAACCTTCGCCACATGGATGAGGCAGAGGCCTACTGAACACGATCACGGAGACTGAGCATGACAAAAATCGGATTTATCGGACTGGGCATCATGGGTGCGCCAATGGCAGCCAACCTGCAGGCTGGCGGGCACAAACTCTATCTGCATGACAGAAAGAACCCGCCGGCGGCATTGATCGAAGGCGGCGCAACGGTGTGCACGTCGGCTGCCGAGGTGGCCAAGCGCGCCGACGTCATCATTGTCATGGTGCCTGACACGCCGCATGTGGAAGCGGTGCTGTTTGAAGAAGACGGAGTGGCAAAAGGCCTCACGCCGGGCAAGATCGTAGTGGACATGAGCTCGATCTCGCCCATTGCTACCAAGACCTTTGCCCAGCGCATCAATGCGCTGAGCTGCGAATACCTGGATGCGCCAGTGTCGGGCGGCGAGGTTGGCGCCAAGGCGGCTTCGCTGACCATCATGGTCGGCGGCTCGAAGGAGGCATTCGGCATCGTCAAGCCGCTGTTTGAGCTGATGGGCAAGAACATCACGCTGGTGGGTGGCAACGGCGACGGCCAGACCACCAAGGTCGCCAACCAGATCATCGTGGCGCTGAATATCCAGGCGGTCGCGGAAGCGTTGCTGTTCGCCTCCAAGGCCGGTGCCGACCCGGCCAAGGTACGCGAGGCCCTGATGGGCGGCTTTGCTTCCTCGCGCATCCTGGAGGTGCACGGGGAGCGCATGGTCAAGCGCACCTTTAATCCGGGCTTTCGCATCGAGTTGCATCAGAAGGACCTGAACCTGGCATTGCAGGGTGCCAAGGCGCTGGGCGTCTCATTGCCCAATACCGCCACTGCGCAGGAACTGATGAATTCATGCGCAGCGCATGGCATGAGTGGGCTCGATCATTCGGCCCTGTGCCAGGCCATCGAAATGATGTCCAACCATCAGATCGCTCAGTCGCAGTCCTGACCGTTCACGGCAGACGGGGCGTCGTTTGCTTCGTTTGCTACCGTCCTGGCCCTGTGCAGTCTCGACCTCGTCTTGCAAAGCAGGTAGCATTTGCGGACAACAGGAGACACGCTGCATGAGCGACAACAATGAAGCCCCGTTCGAGACGGTCAATGTCTCGCATGAGGAATTCCGGGCCGGACTTCTTCATGGACGCTTTCGCGTCATCATCAACCCGGCGCTTGCGCCCAAGTATGTCCAACACCGGCTCTGGATCAAGCTTCTGTTGCTCCCGGTGCTGGGCATAGGCGTGGCGCTCGGCATCTCGGGTTATCTGTGGGCCGGCCTGGCACTGGTTCTAATTGGCGTGCTGATTCCAAGAATCATACGTAAGCGCGCGCCGGAACTGCTTCTGCATCTTGCCACGCGTGACAAGAATATCTATCGGGAAGCAATCGAGTACGAGATCATGGAAGTACGGGCCAAGGCATAGGACCTATGGGCACAATCCATTTGGTGACTGGAGATTATTAACTGCAAGTTAATTAATAATTTCCTGTAGTAAATGAATTCTGGAAACCTTCACCCGATATACAACAGTGGCCGCGCTTCAATGCAAGGTTTGACGCACGCACGCTGGTCGGAATCCCTGGAAATCGCTATTCTGTTTAAAAGCGTTTTTACCCGGATCTGGCATGAACACAAATGAGACCGTTGCTGTTTTTCCCTTTGCCGACCACCGCGCGATCGATGAAGTTGATGACGATATCTACGACGCGCAATTGAGTGACGACGAAATACTGATGGCTTTTCTGAGCGATGGTTGCGACCTTGACGGCACGCCCTTGCTGATGCTGAACGAGCAAGGCGTATTGCCTCGTACCGACGACAGAATGCCCACCCTGCACTGAGCTGCTGCCGGCGACCTGCTTATCAGGCGCTGGCTATTTCATAAACGGTTGTCACTGCCACGCAGCCGAACAGCCGACCGCGGTGCCCTCGCTTGACGGGGCATTGCGCTTGCATCACCTTTAATTTAATAAGGCCAACGGTTACCACACCCGATTGGCAGGAGACAAACGAACCCGCACAGGCTGCCTCAATCCGCTTGCACTGGCCATTGCGTTCGACGTGTTGGCCTGGTTCGTTGCGATTCTAAGGAGACTGATGTGAACAGAGCTTCGGTTGTACTTGAGGATGACGTCCTGTTTCACCATTTGCTGGTCGAGGTGCGGGCCAGGATCGATGCGGCTGGCTGTGCCGACAGGCTGGATGCGAAGACTTGGCTGGAACGGTGGCTGGTCACGCCCAATCCCGCATTCGGGGGGGCGCTGCCCCGCGATGTGTACCATATCAGGAAAGAAAGCAGGGCCACGCCGCCCGATGTCGCTGCGGAACTGATGGGACGGCTTGAGAGGGATGCGTTCCAGGTATCGCCAAGGCATTGGTAAGACTGCTGGCGCTGCCAGGCCGATTGCTCCAATGCGCAGAGGCGTTCTGCCATCATGCCTGGCAAACTGCTGCGTAAGCAGTGCCTATTAGCCGCCACAGCCGCCAGGCATTCCCGACCACCTTACCCATTGTTCAAGCGGCGTTTTTCGGAAATGGCGGGTCCTTTATAAAAAGGCCAATGCTTTTTACGCTAATTGACACTTAAAACGCAGAAAAATCCCCGCAATCGCTCTTTAAATTGCGCAGGGCGGCCACAGATCAAATCAAACGACGCAAATTCTGGTGTAATTGTGGTGTATTGACGTCTGCAAGAAAGTCCGGTGTTGCTTGCCAACCGGACCCCTGACGCAAGACATAGTGTTGTTAGCGTTTTTTTCGAAGTAATCACGCTGAAAACATCGGTTTGAAAAGGGGCGTCAATCCCTTATGTTGCATGTATTGGCAAGTGCCTGGGTCTGTGCCGTCCTTAACGACAGCGTGCCTCGGGAAAGCCGGTAAATTATTTACGACAAGGAATCCGAGTGAATAGAAATTACTCTCAAGGGGCGATATGGGCAGCGATCATGTTCATGCTGGTCATCGCGTTCGGCCAGATCGATAGCGATGAAAAGGTTGGCTCCGGCAAGGCGACGCCTTATTCGGAAATGCTGGCTCAGATCAAGTCAGGCAACATCAAGCAAGCCACCATCGAGGGCCGCAAGCTTACTGCGGTCACCAACAGCGGTACGGTGCTAAGGTCAACCACGACCGAACTGGACCGTGGCCTGATCGGCGACCTGATGAACAATGACGTGAAGTTCGACGTCAAGAATCCGGAACCGCCTTCCTTCCTGGCCCAGATTTTCATTTCCTGGTTCCCGATGCTGCTGCTGATCGGCGTCTGGATCTTCTTCATGAAGAAGTCGCAGGGCAAGGGCGGCATGGGCGGCATGCTGTCGGTTGGCAAGTCCAAGGCCCGCATGCTGGACGAGAAATCCAACCAGGTGACCTTTGCCGACGTTGCCGGCTGCGACGAGGCCAAGGAAGAGGTCGGCGAGATCGTTGACTTCCTGCGCGACCCCAGCCGGTTCCAGCAGCTCGGCGGTCACGTGCCCCACGGCGTGCTGATGGTCGGCCCGCCGGGCACCGGCAAGACCTTGTTGGCAAGGGCAATCGCAGGCGAGGCACGGGTGCCGTTTTTCACGATCTCCGGTTCTGACTTCGTCGAGATGTTTGTCGGTGTCGGCGCGTCCCGTGTGCGTGACATGTTCCAGAATGCCAAGCAGCATGCGCCCTGCATCATCTTCATCGACGAGATCGATGCAGTCGGCCGCCAGCGCGGCAATGGCATGGGTGGCGGCAATGACGAGCGCGAGCAGACGCTGAACCAGATGCTGGTCGAGATGGACGGCTTCGAGCCCAACTCGGGCGTCATCGTGATCGCGGCGACCAACCGCGCGGACGTGCTGGACAAGGCGCTGCTGCGTCCGGGCCGTTTCGACCGTCAGGTGATGGTTGGCCTGCCTGACATACGCGGCCGCGAGCAGGTGCTGAACGTGCATATGCGCAAGGTGCCGATTTCCAAGGATGTGCAGGCGCATGTGCTGGCCCGTGGCACGCCGGGCTTTTCCGGCGCTGAACTGGCCAACCTGGTCAATGAAGCCGCCTTGTTCGCAGCACGTCGCAACAAGCAGATCGTCGACATGCAGGACTTCGAGGATGCCAAGGACAAGATCATCATGGGTCCGGAACGCAAGTCGGCCGTGATGCGCGAGGAAGAGCGCCGCAATACGGCCTATCACGAGTCCGGCCATGCCGTGATCGCCGCGCTGCTGCCAAAGGCGGACCCGGTCCACAAGGTCACTATCATGCCGCGTGGCTTCGCGCTGGGCCTGACCTGGCAGTTGCCAGAGCATGACCGCGTCAACATGTACAAGGACAAGATGCTGGAAGACATCTCCATCCTGTTCGGCGGACGGATCGCGGAAGAGCTGTTCATGCACCAGATGTCGACCGGCGCATCCAACGACTTCGAGCGTGCCACCAAGCTGGCGCGCGCGATGGTGACGCGCTATGGCATGTCCGAGGCGCTGGGCACCATGGTGTATGTGGATGACGACCAGGGCATGGGCGGTATGTCTGCGCCCAGCATCTCCGAGGAAACTCAGCAGAAGGTTGACGAGGAAATCCGCAGCATACTGGACCGCCAGTACGCCCTGGCCCGCAGCCTGCTGGAAGCCAACCGCGACAAGGTGGAGGTGATGACCAAGGCGCTGCTGGAATGGGAAACCCTCGATTCCGACCAGGTGAAGGACATCATGTCCGGCGGGGAGCCGCGTCCGCCGAAATACGGCATACCCGAAAAGAGGCAGTCCAGTTCGGGGCCGATCGCACCAAGCGCGCCTGCCACCGTCTGAGGCAGGCAAGCCTCCGCGGGAAAATAAAAAACCCGCCTCCTTACCGGAGGCGGGTTTTTTCTTGGGCGTTATTCCTGAACGAGGTCAGGCAAGAGTGTCGTTGCCCGGATTCCAGCGCCGGACCGCGCCCGACGCGATGCCGAACAGATCGAGCACCCGTCCCACGCTATGGTCGACCATCTCGTCAATGGAAGCCGGCTTTGCATAGAAGGCCGGCACCGGCGGGCTGACGATGGCGCCGGCTTCGGTGACTGCCACCATGCTGCGCAGGTGGCCGAGATGCAGCGGCGTTTCCCTCAGCATCAGCACCAGGCGCCGCCGTTCCTTGAGGGTCACATCTGCTGCACGGGACAGCAGGCTGCCGGTGATGCCGCTGGCAATTTCCGACAAGGTCTTGATCGAGCATGGCGCGATGACCATGCCGCTCACGCGGAATGAACCGCTCGCGATTGATGCGCCGATGTCGGCATTGGAATAGGTGACATCGGCCAGGGCCTTGACCTCGGCAACGCTCATGTCTGTTTCGTGGGTGAGGGTGAGCTGGGCGGACTTGCTCATGACCAGATGGGTTTCTACGCCCAAGGCACGCAGCATCTGCAGCATGCGCACGCCATAGATAACGCCGGAAGCGCCGCTGATGCCTACGATAAGACGGGCGCGTTCGGGCGGGCTGGCTTGCATGGGAATCTCCGGTGATGCGACCGGGAAACCGGCCGCTGCGCCGGGATTTTACTTCACCAGGACAACTGGCACTTCCGACAGGTGAATGATCTTGCTCGCCACCGAGCCAACCAGCAGGCTGCCGATATTGCCGAGGCCGCGATTGCCAATCATGATTTCATCGCATCCCTGCTCGCGGGCAAAACGCGAAATGACTCCTGCCGGCTCGCCCACAAACAGATGCTCGCTATGGGCAATGCCAGCGCCATCCAGCAAGGCCTGCGCGGGCGCCAGGGTTTTCACGCCTTCATCATGGTGGTACTGCTTGACCTGGGCGCCGTTGATGAAGGTAGCGACGGTGCCATGCAGCGGATATTGCACATTGACCAGTGACACCTGGTACTGGTCCTTGGTGGCGGAGGCGCGCTTGATCAGGTAGGAAACGGCGCGCAGGGCATTTTCCGATCCGTCGATGGCCAACAGTATTTTCAGCATTGATCTTCTCCGCAGTAATGAGTCGTCATAAGCAAGGAAAGGCGTGCTGTCGCACGCCTGTCCTGTTTTTACATCTGCATTGTCTTACTTGTTGCCAGAACTTGCGGAAGGCTTGTCATGCGAAGCAGCCAGGTCTTCCATTGCCGGGGCACGAGCCTGGGCCCGCGCCGCCAGCATCTTGCCGACAACGACCACCAGTATCGCACCCACTACCGGTCCTATCCAAGTGGCGGTCGGCATATTGGCGGCAACCCAGTCCTTGGTGGCGACGTCGGTAACAACCATGCCGCCGGCAATCCACCCCAGCAGGGCGCCGCCCAGCACGATGACGATCGGGAAGCGGTCCATCAGCTTGATCACCAGCTGGCTGCCCAGCATGATGATCGGGATGCTCAGCAGCAGACCGAAGATGATCAGGAATTTGCTGTCGCCGGCGGCGCCCGCAATGGCGATCACGTTGTCCAGGCTCATCACCGCGTCGGCCACGATGATGGTCTTGATGGCTGCGGCAAGCGTGGTGCCGGCTTCGATGTTATGGCCTTCCTCCTGCTCGGGCAGCAGCAGCTTGATGCCGATCCACAGCAGCAGTGCCGCACCAACCAGCTTTAGATAAGGCACGGCAAGCAGGGTGACTGCAAACAGAATCAGGACCACGCGCAGGCCGATAGCCCCGGCCATGCCCCAGATGATGCCCAGCTTGCGCTGGCGTTCGGGAAGACGGCGGCATGCCAGTCCGATGACCACGGCGTTGTCGCCGCCGAGAACGATATCGATGGCGACGATCTGCAGTACCGCCATCCAGAATGCGGGATTGGTGAAGTCCATGTTGTTTACCTGACTGTTAAGAGTTGGTGGAGGAATAGTGCGGTGCCGGGCACACCGTTGCGCCGAGGCGTTTTTCTGCATAGCCGGGAGCCAATGGGGCCGACTATAGCACCAGACAACATCAGTTTTTTCGAGAGGTTTCTGCGGAAAAAGCGTAGTTTTCCCAGAATAACCGCGGATTCCCTCTGCTTGCATAACAGAAAGTTAAGGCTGGCCTGACTATGCCTGGCTTAAATAAACCAGCTTCGGGCTGGCCTGTTCCGGCTGCTTGATATGGTCCAGCGGCAGCACATGCGTCTGCTTGATCTTTTTGAGTGCGATATTGGATTTCACGTTCGCCACGCCTGGCAGGCGCAGCAGGCGTTTCATCATGAAGCTGGAAAAGGAGGCCAGGTCGGGTGCCAGCACCCGCAACACATAGTCTGCCTCGCCGGTAACGGAAAGGCACTCCAGGACCTCGGGCATGTCTGCCACGGCGCTTTCGAACGCCTCGCTGCGCGCTTCCCCATGCCGCTCCAGCGTAACCGAGGTGAAGGCGATCACGCCCAGGCCAAGGATTTCCGGGTTGAGGATCGCCGCAAACTGGCTGATCACGCCAGACTCCTCAAGGCGCTGGACGCGGCGGCTGACCTGCGATGTCGACAGATGAACCCTTTCGCCCAGCGCGCTATTGGTTGCCTTGCCATCGCGCTGCAGGCTGGCCAGCAGCTCGACGTCGAAGCGGTCTACGGTAATTGTCGTCAAGATTTCTCCCAGATATGAAGTTTGACGCGAAATTTGTGCATGAAAATCGAAATATAGCAGCAAAATCGCGCAAATAATGCGCGAGATACCCACTACACTTTAAGGATTGCATCGTCGCAGCCGGGCATGGACAGTCAGTTCATGCCTAACAGTACAACTTCTTTTCCAGGAAACCGCCATGTCCGATCTCTTTGACAATCCCATGGGCCTCATGGGCTTCGAATTCGTCGAGTTCGCCTCGCCTACGCCGAATGTGCTGGAGCCGGTGTTCGAGATGATGGGTTTCACCAAGGTCGCCAAGCATCGCTCCAAGGATGTGGTGCTGTACCGGCAGGGCCAGATCAATTTCATCATCAACAACGAGCCCAACAGCATTGCTTCCTATTTCGCCGCGGAACACGGCCCATCGGCATGCGGCATGGCCTTCCGCGTGAAGGATGCGCACAAGGCTTACAAGGCAGCGCTGGCGCTCGGCGCCCAGCCGGTCGACATCCCGACTGGACCGATGGAATTGCGGCTGCCCGCGGTCAAGGGCATCGGCGGCGCGCCGCTTTACTTGATCGACCGTTTCGAGGAAGGCAAGTCGATCTATGACATCGACTTCGAATTCCTGGAAGGCGTAGATCGACATCCGCGCGGCCATGGCCTGAAGCTGATCGATCACCTGACCCATAACGTCTACCGCGGCCGCATGTCGTACTGGGCCGGCTTCTACGAGAAGCTGTTCAACTTCCGCGAGATCCGCTACTTCGATATCTCCGGCGAATATACCGGCCTGACTTCCAAGGCCATGACGGCGCCTGACGGCAAGATCCGCATTCCGCTGAACGAGGAATCGAAGCAGGGCGGCGGACAGATCGAGGAATTCCTAATGCAGTTCAATGGCGAAGGCATACAGCATATCGCGCTGATCACCGACGACCTGGTGTCGACGCTGGACGAGCTGAAAATGGCCGGCGTGCCGTTGAATACTGCGCCGCCGTCGACTTATTACGAGATGCTGGAGAGCCGTCTGCCGGGCCATGGTGAATCGGTGCCGGAACTGCAGACCCGCGGCATCCTGCTCGACGGCAGCACCACGGGCGGCGAGAAACGCCTCCTTCTGCAGATCTTTTCGCAGCCGGTGCTTGGCCCGGTGTTCTTCGAGTTTATCCAGCGCAAGGGCGACGAGGGATTCGGCGAAGGCAACTTCAAGGCCCTGTTCGAATCCTTGGAACGCGACCAGATCCGGCGCGGCGTGCTGGAAGTGCAGTAAGCCGGGCTTTCCAGCCTGAACGCGCCTGCGGGCGCGTTTTTTTTCGCCTGCCGCCGTTGCACAGCGCATGCTGGGCTGACATGGGACGATACCGGCATGCCATCCGCCCGCATCCTGTTGGGATGCTCTTTTCGGCATGTCAGCGAAGGTTGGAAAAATCTTCCTGTTTATGCTGGCTGGAGGAATAGGTGGTACTTTGCGGCCCGGTTTTCGGAGAAAGCAGGAATAATTTTCCCGCATGCCTGGCATATGATTTTGCTTGCTGCCCGGCCTGCAACGCCGGGCCCGAAAAAGGATCATCATGAATGATCGCAATGCAAGCGCGCGACGCTAATACGGGCGCCGCCGTTTTGCCCGACAAGGAGGCACCATGGACAAACTCGATTCGACCCGCGCCGCGACCCTGCTGGCCACACTGCCTGACTGGGCACATGACAGCCAGCGCGACGCCATCAACCGCACCTTTCACTTTCAGGATTTCCCTCAGGCCTTTGCCTTCATGACGCAACTGGCCATCATGGCAGAAAAGCGCAACCATCACCCGGAGTGGTCCAATGTCTACAACCGGGTGAGCATTACCTACACCACCCATGACGCCAACGGCCTGACGCAGAACGACATCGACCTTGCAGGCTATGCCGATGCCGTTTATGCCCGCTTCGCCGCGCAGCCGGCCGCAGGCGTTTCAGAGCAGCCTGCCTGAGGAGACACGACCATGGAAACGATGGACCAAGCCGTTCAAGCAAAGCCGGAGCGCGCCGACTGGGTGATAGACCAGGGCTGGGAAAACTATACCGCGCAGGAACATGCGGTGTGGAAGACGCTGTTTGAGCGGCAGACCGCATTGCTGCCCGAGCGGGCCTGTGACGAGTTCGTCGCCGGCATGCGCGCCCTGCCGATCGGCCCGGAGCAAATTCCGGATTTCCGCGCATTGAGCGAGGTGCTGATGCGGCATACCGGCTGGCAGGTAGTGGCAGTGCCCGGCCTGGTGCCGGATGAAGTTTTCTTCGAGCATTTGGCCAACCGGCGCTTTCCGGCCGGCCAGTTCATACGCCGGGCCGACCAGCTCGATTATCTGGAGGAACCGGACGTCTTCCATGATGTATTCGGCCATGTGCCGATGCTGATGAACCCGGTCATTGCCGACTATATCCAGGCCTATGGCGAGGGCGGTCTGAAGGCAAGGCAGCTGGGCGTGCTGGACCAGCTGGCGCGGGTCTACTGGTACACCGTCGAGTTCGGCCTGGTGCAGCAGGGTGATGGCCTGCGCATCTACGGCGCGGGCATTGCGTCTTCCCATGCCGAGTCGCTGTTTGCGGTGGATGATGCTTCGCCCAACCGCATCGGCTTCGATCTCGAACGGGTGATGCGCACCCGCTACCGCATCGACGATTTCCAGGAAACCTATTTCGTCATTCCCAGCTTCGATGCGTTGCTGGACCTGGCGAAAATCGATTTCACGCCGCTGTACAAGGCCGTGCGCGGCCAGCCCGAGCTGGAGCCGGGCACCGTGCTGCCCAGCGACCGCGTGCTCGCCCGCGGCACCGGCGCCTACCATCGCGCCAGGCGTGCGGCCGGTGCGTGATGGCTGCGGCAGGCATCCCCATCATCTATCGAGGAGACCACATGGACCACAGTAATCAGACCGTGCTGGTAACAGGCGCGGGAGGCAATCTCGGCCGCGCGCTGGCGCAACTGTTTGCGCAGCGCGGCGCCCGGCTGGTATTGCTTGAACGTGACGGCGCGCATCTGCGCCGGGTATATGGCAGTGACAATGAGCGCCAGCTGCTGCTGCAGGCAGATCTGCTGGTGCAGGGCGCGGTGGATGCCGCGGTCAGCGCGGCCCAGGCACGGTTTGGCGGCATCGACGTGCTGTGCAATGTCGCCGGCGGCTTTCGCATGGGCCCGCCGGTGCACGAGACGCCGGATGAAGACTGGGACTTCCTGTTCGCGCTGAACACGAAAAGCGTGGTGCATGCCGTACGCGCGGTGGTGCCGGGCATGATTGCATCCGGCGGCGGCAGGATCGTCAGTGTCGCCGCCAATTCCGCGCTGAAGGGCGTGGCCGGCATGGCGGCCTACTGCGCGTCCAAGGATGCGGTGATCCGCATCACCGAAGCCATGGCGGCCGAGCTGAAGGACAAGGGGGTCAATGTGAACTGCGTGCTGCCCGGCGTAATCGATACGCCGGAAAACCGCGCCGCCATGCCTGATGCGGATCCCGGCCGCTGGGTTAGTCCCGATGCGCTGGCCGAGGTGATCGCCTTTCTGGCATCGGACGGCGCGCGCGCCATCAACGGCGCCGCGATCCCGGTAGTGGGGCGGGGATAAAGCCGCAGCCTGAGTCTGCGGCATAAGCCTTGCACCGGCCAGGGCAGAGCAAGCTACTTGCCCGTTGCAGCCGGTTCCAGGCCGCTGTCGCGTATGGTTGCATGCGCCTCGCCGGAAGCCAGAAAGCGTATCAGTTCCTGCGCGCCTTTCTCGTTCTGCGCACCCTTGACGATGCCGGCCGAGAACACCGTCACCTTCTGAGCCTCCGCCGGGATCGGGCCCACGATGGTGATGCCCTTAATGGGCTTTAATTCGCTGAGCTGCTGGAAGCCGATCTCGGCATCGCCGCGTGCCACCACCTTGCCGACCGGCTCGGCGGGGATCATGCGGCTCTTGTCCTTGACCTGTTCCTCCACGCCCAGCTTCCTGTACATCTGCGTGGAGATGTAGACGCCGCTGGCGCTATCCGATACCGCGATGGATTTCGCATTCAGCACTGCCCTGACCAGATCATCCCTGGTCTGCAGCGGCGGCACTGGCGCGCCTTCCCTGACCGCCATCGCAATGACGGAACGGACCAGGTCGGTGCGGGAGGCGGGCAGCACCCGGTTCTGCTCGATCAGCTGGCCCAGGGCCGAGTCGGCAAGGATGACCACATCTGCCGCCTCGCCGCGCGCCAGCCGGTTGGGAATGGCCTGCGGTGTCGCGCCCATTGAAGGCCCGTGTACGGTGACGACCTTGTAGCCATGGCCGGCTTCAAACTGCGGCACCAGCGCGTCATAGGCGGCGCTGAAGCCACCCGAAATCATGACCTTCACTTCCTGCGTAGCCTGGGCATGGGCCGGCGCCGTCGCCAGCATGGACGCGAGAAAGGAAAATGCCACTGCCTGGCGCACCCCCTTGAGCATCGTTCGAATCATTTGCTTGTCTCCTGTTATCGTTGGTATCGACCGGCGCGCTGCCTTATTGCGCTTCGATCTTGGCGGTCTTGATTACATTGGCCCAGGTCGCGGTCTCCTGCTGGATCAGCCTGGCAAAATCTTCCGGGCTGCCGCCACCGACTTCAGCGCCAGTATCCTCGATGCTTTTCTTGATCTCCGGCGAGGCCAGGATGGCATTGACCTCCTTGTTGAGCCGGTTGACGATGGCTGATGGCGTGCCCGCGGGGACGACCAGGCCCTGCCAGTTATAGGACACGAAGTTCTTGACGCCGGCTTCCTGCATGGTCATCACCTCCGGCGCCACTGCCAAACGCTTGGTGCTGCTAACGGCCAGCGCCTTGAGCTTGCCCGAGCGCAGGTTGGGAAGCGCCGAATAACCCATCTCGAACATCAGCGGCACATGGCCTGCCAGCAGGTCGGTGGTGGCTGGCGCGCCGCCCTTATAGGGAACATGGGTGAGCTGGATGCCGGCCAGCATGTTGAGCATCTCGCCCGACAGGTGATGCGCGCCGCCGACGCCGGACGAAGCAAAGCCGAGCTTGCCCGGATTGGCGCGGGCCTTGGCAATCAGGTCGGCCACGCTGGCGATGCCCGAATCGGATTGGGTGGTCAGAAACAGTGGCGCCTTCTCGATCAGTACCACCGGCTGCAGGTTCTTCGCCACGTTGTAGGGCACAGTCTTCATTAGGGTCGGATTGACGGACAGCGGCGCCAGGTTGCCCATGCCTATCGTGTTGCCATCCGGCGCTGCCTTGGCCACGAAGTCAGTGCCGATCACGCCGCCGGCGCCCGGCTTGTTGTCGACGATCACATTAGCGCCGAGCGCCTGTCCGAGCCTGGTAGCCACCTGTCTTGCACGCAGGTCGGCGAAGCCGCCTGCCGCATAAGGCACCACCAGCCGGATCGGCTGCTTGCCCGGCCATTGCTCGGCGTGCGCGGAAGGCATGGCGCCGAGGGCTGAGACGACGGCAAGAGCGCCGGCGCAAAGTGTGAGTCGCTTGCTTGGATTCATGATGAGCCTGGAAAATTTGTCGTGAGCGGTTCTGCTTCCCTGCCACAGTTGCGTCGCGCGAGCGCCGGCGGCTGGATACGTGTCCCAAATAGGAGCTTGCGCCTTGGGCAAGCCAAAAGCAGGCGCATCATGCACAATGCGCATTAATAAGTAAATTGATTAATTTTTATAAATTAATGCACGATGCGCATCGCTCTTCAGATAGATGAAATCATTGCCTTCCTGTGTATCGCCGAGAAGTGCAGCTTCAAGGCGGCCGCCGAGCAACTGTTCGTTTCGCAGCCGGCGCTGAGCCGCCGCATTGAAAGGCTGGAAACCGCCATTGGCACCCAGCTGCTGGAACGGACCACGCGGCGCGTTTCGCTGACAGCTGCAGGCCAGCAGTTTCTGCCGCATGCGCATGCGGCCCTGGAAGCGCTGGAACTGGCGGTGCGCAGCGTGTCCGAAACCACGGTCCAGCGCGGCGCGCTGGTGACGGTGGCTTGCGTGCCCACCGTCGCGTCGCATCTGCTGCCTTCGGTGCTGAGAGCCTTCTCGTCAGTCTATCCGAATGCGCGGGTGAAAATGATCGACGAGGGTGCAGCGCAGGTACTCGACAGCGTGGTGTCGGGCATGGCCGATTTCGGTGTTAGCTTCACCGGCGCGCAGGCGGCCGATATCGAATTTGAAGGCATACGCAGCGAACACTTCCGGCTGGCGATGCCACGCGGCCACCGCCTGGCGGGAAGGGCCGCGGTCAGTTGGGATGACCTCGTTACGGAAAGTTTCATTGCTGTGGCGGGCACCAGTGGCAACCGTGCCCTGATTGACAATGCGCTCGCCAAAGCGTCCAAGCGGCCGGCGATCTTCTACGAGGCCAGCCACATTGCCGGCGCGATGGCCATGGTCAGGGCCGGCTTGGGCGTGGCCGCGGTGCCCGGCCTGGCCTTCGCCGGGAATACCTATCCCGACCTGGTAGGAATTGCGCTGCATGGTCCGCGCATCACCCGGAAGATGGGACTGATCAGGCGCAAGGGCAGCCAGTTGCACCCGACCGCGGTAGCGTTGATGGACATACTGCGCGCAGCCCTGGCACGGCCGGACGCGAAGTAGTTGCCATGCTTAGCTTGTCTTGGCTTTTTTGAAAGCTGCAAGCTGAGCAGCGGCTTGTTGCAAATCATTTGTTCTTGGGCTTATTACAACAGATCTGTTTGCAAGACGCTCTACGTTTGATCCGTATCAAGCCTGCGGCCTACTGTCGAGCAGCCTTTTGCAACTGACAATTCGCAACGGGTCAAACCAGACACCTTTGCCGTGGCGTGACTGCAGGCCTGTCGCGCGGCTTGTTGCATCGTTTGTCATCAAGGAATCAGCGGGTGTCCGCAGGGGTGCGCCCGTTGCTGAGCATGCCTACACCTTTGCATAAACCATCAAGGAGAAAGACATGACCCACAGTGCTGGACACCGAGGCTACAAAGTGGCGGCTGCAGCTGCAAGCAAGGATGATGAACTGTATGGCAGCAGTTACCGCGCTGATATGGAAGATGAAGCCATGCCCAACGGCATGACCAGCAGGAGCCTCAACAAACAGCAGAGTTCCGAAAGCCGTTCGGCCACGCCGGACCGCGGAGCCAGGGGCCGCCAGAACAGATAACGCAGAAGCAGGTAAGGCGGCGCCGGCTGTCGTAACACGGCAGCGTGCCGCCAGCGCCCGTGATGGACCGCATGCTGTTTCCGGTCCGTCACGGGTTACGAAGCACTCTTCAGAATGGCAGCGCCGTATCGCTCTTGACCTCGCGCAGCGTTACGCTGGTGCTGACCTGGGCCACGCCGTCCAGCCGGAACAGCACGTTGTGCAGGAAGTCGTGATAGGCGTCCATGTCGGCCACGACAATCTTCACCAGGTAATCCGAGGTGCCGGTGGTCTCGTAGCAGTCCACCACCTCCGGCCGCATCTTCATCGTTGCCTCGAAATTGGCCACCACGCCTTCCGCATGCCGCGCCAGCGAGATGCTGGCATAGCAGCAGACATCCAGTCCCACCTTGCGGCGGTCGACGATAGCCGCATAGCGCTTGATATAGCCCTGTTCTTCCAGTTCCTTCTGGCGCCGCCAGCAGGGCGTAGTGGACATGCCGAGCTTACCGGCCAGTTCCGCCACCGATATGCGGCAGTTGTCCTGCAGGGCACGCAGGATCTTCCTTGCGCTTGCATCCAGAGAAAAGTTTTCCACGGGTAGAAATGTCGATGGCCATAGGCGATGGCCCGGAACGTACCATCGTTCCGGCCAGCTTGTCTATGGATCAGGAGTTCCGGACCGGAATCGAAGGGCTGCCGAGATATCACTTGCCTGCCTTTGCGGAATGTTGAAAAATCGGCTCCACCGATAAACACCCTTGGCGCGGCATGCTGCGCGCCGCGCCATGCTGCAAGCAACCAGCGCTGCATCTGGCGCGCAGGCGGGGCCATTCCATCACGGAGACATGACATGAGCACTTGCAGTCCAAAGCGGCGGGCCACGGCGGCCGCGCTGGTCCTTTCCCTGGTCTTTCCCGCGTTGCCAGCGATGGCCGACGGCAAGCCGGTCAAGATGATCGTACCTCATGCGCCCGGCTCCAGCGTCGACGCGCTGGCGCGCACCATCGGCAATCCGCTGGCCAGGCTGCTGGGCCAGCCGGTGGTGATCGAAAACCTGCCGGGCGCCGGCGGCGTAACCGGCACCAGCCAGATCGTGCGCGGCGCCAAGGACGGCACAGTGATCGGCATGGTGTCGAACAACCATGTCGTCAACCCCAGCATCTACAAGTCCATGCCTTTCGATACCCTCAAGGACATCAGGCCGATCTCGGTCGTGGGCGGCTCGCCGTTCGTGCTGGTGGCGCATCCCTCGGTGGCTGCGAAGGACGTGAAGGAACTGATCGCGCTGGCCAAGAGGAAGCCAGGCGAACTCAATTACGGCTCGTCGGGTAATGGCACCATCCTGCATCTGGCAGCGGAAGCCTTCAAGAGCGATGCCGGCGGCCTGGATATCAAGCATGTGCCCTATAAGGGTACCGGCCAGCTGACCACCGACCTGCTCGGCGGCCAGGTGCAGTTGGCGGTGCTGGGCGTGACCGGCGTGGCGCAGCACATCAAGGCCGGCAAGCTGCGCGCCATTGGCGTAACCACCAAGGCCCGCTCATCCCTCCTGCCCGATGTGCCGACGCTGGCCGAGCAGGGGCTGCCCAACTACGACATGGAAGGTTGGATCGCGCTGATCGCGCCGGCTGGCGTGCCGCAGCAGGTGGTCGACAAGCTCTATGCCGACGTGCGCAGCGCTTTGCAGACGAAGGAAGTGCAGGAAGCCATGGCGCAGCAGGGCATGACGCCACGCGGCACCACGCCCGAAGCCACGGCGCAGTTGTTCCAGCACGAGCTGGCGCGTTACGCGAAGATCGTCAAGGAATCGGGTGCGACGCTGGAATAAGCCGAGAAAGGCGGGAGTCAGATTGCCGCTCCTTGATATTTCTTAAAAGTAATATCGCCGTCACATTTCCTTTCTACCATGGCGCCAACATAATTAAAACGTTGGTGCCATGCCTCGCATACTCCCCAAGACCATCGGCGCGCGCCTGCTCGCCTGTTTTGCCTTCCTGCTGCTGCTGATGGCCTGTATGACCATCGTCGCCCTGGCGCAATTGCGCGCCACGCACCAGACTGCGCGCCTGCTAGTAGACGACCGGCTGGTGCGTCAGCAACTGGCATCGGACTGGCTCAACGCGGTCGACCTCGGCGGCGCCTATGCGGTATCGATTGCCAGGAGCGACAGCATGGAACTGGCACAGCACTTCGAAGCGCTGCTGTCGCGCAGCGAGGCGCTGGCGCAGGCGCTGGACGGGCGCATGCGCGCCCGGGCACTGGATGCGCGCGAAGCGGCGCTGGTGGCGGACGTCGCCAAACGGCGTAGCGCTTACCTGCAAAGCCGGGCGGAAGTCTTCCGGTACAAGGAAGGCGGCCGCATTCCGGATGCGGAGCGGTTGTTTGCCGACAGCATGACGCCGCGCTTCGAGCATTACCGGCAGGGCATCGCCGCGCTGCTGGCCTACCAAGCCGAGGCCGCTGGCGCGATGTCGACGTCGGCTTCCCGCGCCTACGATGCCAGCATCGTGATGCTGGGCGGCCTGGGCGCGCTATCGCTGGCGCTGGGTGTACTGCTGGCCTGGCGCCTGTCGCATGGGCTGGTGCCGCCGCTGCGACAGGCGCGCGACATCGCGCTGCGGGTGTCGCAGGGCGACCTGCGCGCGTGCGACATGACGATGCCTGGTGCCGACGAGGTTGGCCAGCTGCTGGGCGCGCAACAGACGATGCATGCTAGCCTAGCGCGCATAGTGCAACAGGTGCGTGGCGGGGCCGAAGCGATCGCGGCGGCGTCGCGCCGGATTGCCGAGGGCAATGCCGACCTGGCCGGGCATACCGAGTCGCAGGCCGCGTCGCTGCAGCAGACCGCGACATCGATGGCGCAGCTGGCGCAGACGGTGCGGCAGAATGCCGACGGCGCGGCCGAAGCCGGTGTCCTGGCCAACGACGCGGCGCTGTTGGCCAGCCGCGGCGCCGACCTGATGCGACAGGCGGTCGACAGCATGGAGCGGGTTGGCCAGTCGTCGCGCAACATCGCGGACATCGTCAACTTGATCGATGCGATTGCGTTCCAGACCAACCTCCTGGCGCTGAATGCGGCGGTGGAGGCGGCCCGGGCCGGCGAGCAGGGCAGGGGCTTTGCGGTGGTGGCCACCGAGGTGCGTGGCCTAGCGCAGCGCTCGGCGGCGGCGGCGCGCCAGATCAAGGGACTCATCGGCGCGTCAGCCCGGCAAGTGGAAGAGGGCGGCGCGCTGGTGCGCCAGGCTGGCGCCGGCATGCGGGAGATTGCGACGGACGTGGAACAGCTAAGCGGCATCATGGCGCGCATCAGCGCGGCCAGCCGCGAGCAGAGCGCCGGCGTCGGCCAGGCCACTACGGCAATCAGCCAGATTGACCAGTCCACCCAGCGCAATGCGGCGCGAGTGGAACAGGCGGCCGCGGCGGCCAGCGAGCTGCGCGCCCAGGCGGCAGAGCTGGCGAGAACGGTGGCTACCTTTACGCTGGACGAGGGAGATGCCTGGAGCGAACAGAATGGCCAGCACCCGGCAACGGTGCCTGGCCTGGCTTGGTCACACGCTGCCAGGGGCGACTGATGACGCTTCACGAACCTGCGGGAATCTGCGCCCTGGAAGGCGCAGGCGCCTAGCCGATGCGCTTCAACGCTTTGCGGTAGTAGGCGCCTTTCTCCGCATAGTCGGCTGCGTTGCGGCGCAGGTCGGTGATCGCTTCGGGGCTGAGCTCGCGCACGACCTTGGCTGGCGCGCCGATGATTAGGCTGTTGTCGGGAAAGACCTTGCCCTCGGTGACCAGCGCGCCGGCGCCGACCAGGCAGTTGCGGCCGATGACGGCGCCGTTCAGGATCACCGCCTGTATGCCCACCAGGGTGCCTTCATGCACGGTGCAGCCATGCAGCATGGCCTGGTGTCCCACCGATACTTGCTCATGTAGGGTCAGGGGAAAGCCCGGATCGGCATGCAGCACCGCGCCTTCCTGGATATTGCTGCCGGCGCCTATTGTGATGGGCTCATTGTCGCCGCGCAGCGTTGCGCCCGGCCACACGCTGGCGCCTGCGGCGAGGCGCACGTCGCCAATCAACGTGGCTTCCTGTGCCACGAAGGCGTTATTGTCGATCTGCGGCGCGCGCTCGCCTATGCTGTATATCGCCATGTGCTTATTTCCCTTCGCCCAGACTGCCGCGGCCGACGGTGGCCAGGACTTCCGCGGTGTGTTCCCCTATCCTGGGCAAGGCCTGACGCACGCCGGGACGACGGCCGCCCATCAACAGCGGCAGCAGCACGACGTCGGTGCTGCCGCCTTCATCGGTCTGCATCGGCGCCAGGCCGCCGCTGGCCTTCAGGTGCGGGTCATCCAACAGCTGGTCAGGACGCACGATGGGTGCATAGGGCAGGCCGGCTGCTTCCAGTTTGGAAGACAAGGCGTCGATGCGATGATTGGCGAGGATTTCGCCGAGCTGCGCCAGGAGTTGCGGCCGCACCGCTACCCGCTGCGCATTGGTAGCATATGCCGGCACGTCGAGCAGATCACTGCGCTCCAGCAGCTGGCACAGGGTGCGGAACTGCTTGTCGCTGACGGCGCCGATGAATAGCTGGTCGCCGCCGGTCAGGGTAAACACATCGTAGACGCTCCAGGCCGAGACCCGCGACGGCATCGGCGGTGGCGCTTCGCCCGTCATCGAGTACTGCTGCATGTGCTGCGAGACGAGGAAGACGCAGTTCTCGAACAGTGCGCTCTGGATTTCCTGGCCGCGGCCTGTGCGGTCGCGCTCGCGCAGCGCCGCCAGCACGCCGATGGCGCCGAACATGCCGCCCATGATGTCGTTGACCGAGGTACCGGCGCGCAGCGGACGGCCTTCCGGACCGGTCATGTAGGACAGGCCGCCCATCATCTGCACCACTTCATCCAGTGCCAGGCGCTTTTCATACGGGCCGGGCAGGAAGCCCTTGTGCGACACATAGATCAGGTGCGGATACTTCGCCGACAGCGTCGCGTAGTCCAGTCCCAGCGAGGCCATCATGCCGGGCCGGAAGTTTTCCAGCATCACGTCGCAGCCGCCGATCAACTCGACCGCGGCGGCCAGGCCGTCAGGCTGGTTCAGGTCCAGCACCACGCTCTTCTTGTTGCGGTTGAAGCTGCGGAAAAAGCCAATGCCCAGGCCGGGCAGCTTGCGGGTCTTGTCGCCTTCCGGCGGCTCGATCTTGATCACTTCGGCACCGAGATCAGCCAGGATCATGCCGCAGGTCGGGCCCATCACCATGTGGGTGAATTCGATCACGCGCAGGCCGGCCAGAGGCAGGGCGGCGCCGGCGTCGTTGGATTCGTTCATTGCTTGCTTCCTTATGCCGCGCGTGCGGCGTGATGGTTGGTAAATGTCTGCGGCAGGCCGGCGCGCCACAAGGTGCCGTGCAGGGACTGGCCTTCCAGCCAGCCGGCCACGTCTGCGCGCAGCGCTAGCAGCGCAAGCAGGTCAATGCCGGTGTCGAGGCCCATGCTGGCCAGCATGTAGGCCACGTCTTCGGTGGCGGCGTTGCCGGATGCGCCTGGCGCATGTGGACAGCCGCCGATGCCAGCCAGCGAGGCGTCGAAGCGGTTCAGGCCGGCTTCCAGCGCGGCATACACATTGGCCAGCGCCATGCCGCGGGTGTCGTGGAAATGACCGCACCAGAGTCGATCCTCGGCAATCGCCAGCGCCCGGCCGAACAGCTCGCGCACTATGCGCGGATCGGCATAGCCCACGGTGTCGGCTAGGCTGACGCGGTCAGCGCCGGCGTCCAGCAGCGCCTGCATCAGGCGCAGCACTTCCTCGGCCTTGACCTCGCCCTGCAGGGTGCAGCCGAAGGCGGTACCAATGCCGCCCTCGATGATGGTTTTGGCGCCGGCCGCGTCGCGCGCGGCGCGGATCTTCGCTACTTCGGCCACGACTTCGTCCGGCGTCTTGCGCAGGTTGGCTAGGCTGTGGGCATGGCTGGCCGACAGCGGCACGATCATCAGGTCGGCGCCGCCTTCAATGGCGCGCTCGGCGCCCTTGAAATTGGGCACCAGCACCGAGGCCGACAGGCCGGGCAGGCTGCGGGCATAGGCCAGCAGTTCGGCGGTGTCGGCCAGCTGCGGCAGCAGCCGCGCTGGCACGAAGGAACCGACCTCGATTTCCCGCACGCCGGCTTCGTATTCGCGGCGTATCCATTCGATCTTGCGTTCGGTGGGCACGACGACGGCAATGCTTTGCAGGCCGTCACGCAGGCCGACTTCGCGCACCGTGACGCGCTGGGGTAACTGGCTCATGGAGTGTCCTTGTCTGAGCGGGGCCGCATGGCGCAGCCTCCGGATGAATGGATTCTAGAGATTCGCATCCGGATCACAAGTGGTATATTGCCAGCCTTTAGATTCCGGTCTGGAATCTCACATGGAGTCTAGAAGACTGATAGGGGGACACAGCCATGCGCGACATCGACATCAAGACGCTGCGCCTGCTGGTGGCAGTATGCGACCTGCAGAACATCAAGCGCGCCGCTGTACAGGAGCATATCGAGCCGTCGGCCATCAGCAAGCGCATCGCCCAGCTTGAGGCCGCGCTCGGCACGCCGCTGCTGGTGCGCAGCCGCCGCGGTGTGCAGCCCACGCAGGCCGGCGTGGCGCTGCTGGAACATGCGCGCACGGTGCTCTTCACGATCGAACGCATGGAAAGCGACATCGCCGCCTTCAGCGGCGGCGTGCGCGGCCATGTGCGACTCGTGGCTAGCGCCTCGGCGATTGCGGAAGCGCTGCTGGACGATGTCGCCGCCTTCATGCGCGAGGAATCCAATCGCAACGTGAAGGTGGATATCGAGGAGGCGCTGTCGCGCGATATCGTGCTGGCGGTGCGCGACGGCCGGGCCGCGCTTGGCGTGCTGTGGGACACCGCCGACTTCGAAGGGCTGCAGCGGCGCGCCTACCGCCGCGACCAGCTGGCCTTGGCAGTGCAGGCCGGCCACCCGCTGGCCGGCCGCGACAGCATCGCCCTGTGCGACACGCTGGAACTGGAGCATGTGGGCCTGCAGGCCAATTCCGCGGTGCACCGGATGCTGCAGCGCGCCGCGGCCCAGGCCGGCGGCAGCCTCGATTACCGCGTGATCGTATCCAATTTTGATGCCGCCTTCCGCGCCGTGGCGGCCGGGCTGGGCGTGAGCGTGATCCCGATGCAGGTCGGCTCGGTCTATACGGCCTTTGCCAATGTGAAGCTGGTGCCGCTGACGGATGACTGGGCCAGCCGGCGCTTCGCGGTGTGCCTGCGCGACCAGGCGCTACTGCAGCCGGCCGCGCGGCGCATGCTGGATTATCTAGCGGCAAGGGCGGAAGACTGACCCGCCTGCAGGCCCGCGTTCACCGCTTTCCGACACTTCCCGCCCCTTTCCCCGACATTTCTCGTTGGAGAGTTCGCAACTATTGCGCGCTTTCCCTTTAACTGGTGTATATTTCCACAAATAAACAATGACGTAGAGAAACATTTATCATGGCCCAGCTCCCTTGCCGCCGACCAGCCCACCGCGCCTACATGTTGCACGCGGGTTTCACGCTCATCGAGCTGCTGATTGCCATGGTGATCGCCGGCATCCTGGCCGCCGTCGCCTATCCGTCCTATATCCAGCACACGGTCAAGGCCCGGCGCGCCGCCGTCGAGAGCTTCATGATGGAACTGGCGAGCCGGCAGGAGCAATACCTGCTCGACGCCCGGCGCTATGCCGACAGCAATACCACGCTCGGCGTGAGCACACCGACCGAAGTGGCTTCCTATTACACGGTGACCGTCAGCGCCGACAATACCCAAACACCGCCGACCCATGTCGTCACCGCCACGCCCAGGGGCAGCCAGCTGAGCCAGGACGGCAAGTGCGGCACCCTGACCTACAACCAGGCCGGCGCCAAAGGCAAGAGCGGCGCCGGCTCGGTGGCCGACTGCTGGTAGGAACGGACATGCGGGCTGCCATCCTCCCCAGCCAGCGCAAGCCCGCGCCGCGCCATGCGCACAGCGGCTTCACGCTGATCGAGCTGATGATCACCATCGTGATTGCCGGCATCCTGGCGGCGGTAGCCCTGCCTTCCTATCGCAGTTTCGTCGCTGGACAGCGCATCAAAACCGCGGCCTTTGATTTCACCGCCGTGCTGTACCACGCGCGCAGCGAGGCCTTAAAGCGCAATGCCGACGTTACCGTCAACGCTGCCACCGGCGGCTGGCAGAACGGCTGGACCATGACCGCTGGCACCACGGTGATCAGCAGCCATGAGGCATTCCCGGGCCTTGCCGTGACCGCGGCGACCGACAGCCTGGTCTATCGCGGCAATGGCCGCCCGAACACCAGCACGGCCTCGTTTTCCCTGAGTGCCAGCGGTGCTGCCGCCACGGCCAGCCGCTGCATCACCGTCAGCCTGGGCGGCCTGCCGGCCAGCCACAGCGGAGCCTGCTCATGAGCGCGCCACGCATTCCACGCCTGGCACGCGGCTTCGGCATGGTTGAAGTGCTGGTGACGATGGTCATCCTGCTGACCGGCCTGCTCGGCCTGGTCAAGCTGATGGCCCACAGCCAGCGCAGCGAGATGGAGTCCTACCAGCGCGGCCAGGCGCTGGTGCTGCTGCAGGATATGGTGGGCCGCATCAATGCCAACCGCACCGCGGCCGGTTGCTATGCCATTACCGACGCGGCCGCCGGCACGCCCTACATCGGCACCGGTTCGGCGACGCTGCCGGCCTGCTCGCTGGGCACGGTGCAGGCCTACACCACCGCCAACAGCGACCTTGCCGCTTGGGACAACCTGCTCAAGGGCGCGGCCGAAACCATTAGCGGCAACCGGGTCGGCGCCATGATCGGCGCGCGCGGCTGCGTCACCTATACCGCTGCCACCGGCGTCTACCTGGTCAGCGTGGCCTGGCAGGGCCTGGCCGACAGCGCCGCGCCCACGGCCAGCCTCAACTGCGGCGCCGGCCTCTATGGCAGCGAAGCCAAGCGGCGCGTGGTCAGCGCGTCGCTGAAGATTGCCAACCTCAATTAAGCGCAACCTGCCATGACCGCCACCTCCGCCCGGACATCTCCTACCCTGGCCCGCCGCCGCCAGGCCGGCCTGTCGCTGGTCGAGTTGATGATTTCCATCGTGATCGGCCTGTTGCTGCTGGCCGGCATCAGCTCACTGATCGCAGCGCAAAGCGGTGCCCGCGGTGAACTGGAGAAGTCGGCCCGGCAGATCGAGAACGGACGCTATGCACTGACCCTGATGCAGGACGAGATCCAGCATGCCGGCTACTTCGGCCAGTATTCTGGTGCCATGGCAGCGCTGTCGGCATTGCCCTCCCTGCCTTGCAACAGCGCCGCCAATGCCGCCATCCTGACACTGCTGGAATCGTCGCTGGCACTGCCGCTGCAGGGCTATAACGCGCCAGCCACGGTGCCTGCCGAGCTGACCAACTGCCTGCCGGCCGCCAACTTCGTGGCTGGCACCGACATCCTGGTGGTGCGCCGCGCCGAAGCGACCAACACGCCGGCGACGGTGACCAACGCGCAGGCCGGGCAACTCTACTTGCAGACCACGCCGGATGCGCTGAAGACCGGCGTCGGCCCCGACCCCACGCCGGCCACGCCCACGGTCTATACCCTGGTCCAGAAGAACAACACCACGCCGGCCGAGCTGCGCCGCTATGTCGCCCGCATCTTCTACATCAGCCCGTGCAATGTCTATGCGGCCGGTGCCACTGCCTGCAGCGCCGCCGCCGACAATGGCCGCCCGGTGCCGACCCTGAAGCGCCTGGACCTCAGCGTGTCGGGCGGCCTGGTGGTGGCCACCGAGACGCCGCTGGTGGATGGCATCCAGAACATGCAGCTGGACTATGGCGTGGCGGCCGCCACCAGCGCGGTGCCGGGCGACACTTATGTGACCGCGCCGGCGGTGGCCGACTGGCCCAATGTGATGGCGGTGCAGATCAACCTGCTGGCCCGTTCCAGCGAAACCAGCGCCGGCAAGGTCGATGCCAAGACCTACAGCATGGGCGCGGCCGGTTCGGTCGGCCCGTTTTCCGATGCCTACAAGCGCCATGTCTACACCGCACTGGCGCGCGTGGTGAACCCGAGCAGCCGGAGGGAATGATGGCGCCGTCAATCCGACCCGACACCGCGCGCCGGCAGCAGGGCGCGACCCTGCTGGTGGGCTTGATCATGCTTTTGGTGCTCACGCTGCTGGTGATATCGGGCATCCGCACCAGCAATGCCAACCTGAAGATCGTTGGCAACGTCCAGGCTAAAGATGAGGCCGCCGCCCAGGCCCAGCAGGCGCTGGAAGACGTGCTCAGCGATGTCAACAATTTCTATACGCCGGTGCCAAGAACCAGGTCAGTCGATGCCGACGGCGACGGCAGCGCCGAGTACACGGTGGTGGTATCGGCACCGGTATGCCTGAAGCTCGTGACGGTGGACGGCTACAGCGTCGATTTCGCCGACTCGGCGCCCAAGGATTCCTACTGGGATATCGCGGTGCAGGTAACTGACACGCGCACCGGCGCCACCGCCACCGCGCACCAGGGCGCCAAGGTGCGGCTCGATTCCACCGCCAATTGTCCGGGGTGAAAGTCCGGATAGGTATGAGCCGAGCTGCCATGGCACCCACATAGAGTCCGCATTGAGCATTCCGGAGCATTCATGAAATCAATAAAGCTAATTCACCTGCTGGCATGTGCCATCCTAGCAACCCTGTCGTTCGCTTGCGCGGCAGACGACACGGAAATCTTCAATGTGCCGACCGGCAACACGGCCCCAGCTTCCAACATCATCTTCATTCTAGATAACACCGCCAACTGGTCCAAGGCGTCGCAGCACTGGTCGGGTTCATCCACCCAAGGCGAGGCGGAACTGCTGGCGATCAAAAATTTCGTCGCCGGCCTGACCAAGCCAACCAATGTGTCGCTGATGATGTTCGATACAAAGACCCGGGATGGCGGCTACGTGCGCTTTGGCATGCGCGACATGAGCGTAGCCGCCAACAACCAGGCCCTGCAGCGCATTGTCGGTGCGATCGATGTCAATTCTCCGGACGAGAAGATCAATCAATCATCCGGTAACTATGCCAATACGCTGTATGAGGCGTGGCTATACATCACGGGGCAGCAAAGCTGGGCCGGCATGGCCGACAATGCCGACTACGCCGGCAACAGCAACAGTCTGACTGCTTCGGCCAAGGGCCTGGGAAGCGGGTTTGCATACCAGGGTTCGGCGAACCGCTCGCGCTACAACAGTCCAATACTCGACGGCAGCTGCGGCAAGACCTACATCATCTTCATCGGCAACAACCGCCAGGGCCAGCTGCCGCCAGTGCCGGCCGCAACCGACCCGGCCGCAACCACGCTTACCACCTATCGCTACAACTCGTTGCCGGACGTGCAGTCGGCTTGGGCTCGCTTCCTGCACCTGCGGCCCGACCTCGCGCCCGGCAGCACCGCCGCCGCGGCAGGCTCCGTGACCACGTTCACCATCGATGCCTGGAACGCGCAGCAGAACACCGATTTCACGAGCATGATGAAGAACATGGCCAGGAACGGGGGCGGAGAGTATTACCAAGCCGGTAGCGACAGCGCGCTTGCCCTGGCCCTGCAAAACATCCTCTACCGCATCGAGGCGGTGAACTCGGTCTTCGCTTCGGCCTCGCTGCCCGTGTCGGTCAGCGTTCGCGGCACTTACCTGAACCAGGTGTACCTCGGCCTGTTCCGCCCAGACGCGACAGCCGCGCCGAACTGGGTGGGCAACATGAAGCAATACCAGCTGGGCGTGGATAATGCTACCACGCCGCCCAGCCTATTCCTCGCTGACAGCCTGGGCAACCCGGCTGAAAATCCGGCGAACGGTTTCGTGCTGCCGACCGCGGTCAGCTTCTGGAGCAAGCCATCCACCTTCTGGGATCCAAGCTACTACGTTGATTCACAGGAAGCCGGCGGCGCCTCCGATTCGCCGGACGGGCAGCTCGTGGAAAAGGGCGGTGCCGCGCAATATATCCGCACCACCTTCCCATCCAGCCTGGACGCGCGCAAGGTCTACACCTGCACCGGCAGCTGCGCCAGCGGCACACAACTGTCGGTGACGCCCTTTGCCACCGGCAACGCCGGCATTACCACATCGCTGCTGGGCGCCGGCAGCTCGGCCGAGCGCGACGCCATCATTAATTGGGTGCGCGGCGCTAACACCATGTCGGACGACAATCCCGTAGTGCCGGTCAGCACGGCGGCAGTCAGGGGCTTTGCCCATGGCGACGTGCTGCACTCGCGGCCAGCGGTCGTCAACTACGGCAGAACGGCGAACGACATCGTGGTGTTCTACGGCGCCAATGACGGCATGCTGCATGCGGTCAAGGGTGGGCAGGATGTGGCCACCGGCTCCGGCAACGAGTTGTGGACCTTCATTCCACCCGAGCATTTCAGCAAGTTCAAGCGCATGCGCGACCATCTGCCGGTTATCACGAATAGCAATGCCAAGCCGTATTTCGTTGACGGATCGACCACGGTCTATACCGAATCTACCGCCAGCGACGGCATCATCGATTACACTCGCGGCGACAAGGCTTACCTGTTCATCACCATGCGGCGCGGCGGCCGCCTGATCTACGCGCTTGACATCAGCAACCCAAACGATCCGCGCTTCATGTGGAAGCGCAGCCAGGCCAGCGGCGGCTATGCCGAGCTGGGCGAAAGCTGGTCTGACCTGAAGGTGGCGAAGCTGCGCTACCAGGCCAATCCGGTCCTCATCTTTGGCCTGGGTTACGATTCCGCCGCCAATGACCCGACCATTCAGGGGACTGCTACCATGGGCCGAGGCGTGATGGTGGCTGACGCCGTTACCGGCAACCCGATCTGGCAAGCCGGCCCCGCACCTTCCGGGGCGCTGTACAACAGCACCGTGGCCGGAATGAACTACGCCATCCCGGCCAACGTGGTGACACTGGACTCGAACGGCGATCGCTACGTCGACCGCATCTATGCCGCTGATAGCGGCGCCAACTTGTGGCGCATCAATGTCGACGATTCCTCTCCAGCCAACTGGACCGTCACTAAGCTGGCCGCCCTCGGCGGCAGCGGCGTCAACGCCCGCAAGTTCCTCTATGCCCCGGACGTGATCCTGGCATCCTCCGCCAATCCCTTCGACACTCTGCTGCTCGGCTCAGGTGACCGCGAGCATCCCTTCGAGACTAACGTCCAGAACCGCTATTACATGATCAAGGACGACCACGCGCTCAACGCGGTTCGCGCTACGTCCATTGTCGAAGGCGCGGTGGACAGCGCGACCGGCGTTGCAGGCCAGCTCTACGACGCCAGCGCCGACTTGGTGCAGGTGGGCAATGCTGCCCAGCAGGCAGCGGCCAAGGCGGCGCTGCAGACGGCGAGCGGCTGGTACATCCGGCTCGCCGCCGGCGAGAAAGTCGTCAGCGGCTCAACCACGCTGTCAGGTTCGGTCATCTTCGGCACCAACACGCCAGCTGCCACGGTGGCCAACAGCTGCACGGCCAATCTTGGCGAGGCCCGGCTCTACATGCTGAGCTACCTCGACGGTTCTTCCACCTTCGACATCAACCAGAGTGGCACCATGACCCTGGTGGACCGTTACCAGGTGCGCGCCGGCGGCGGCTATCCGCCGACGCCGATCCCGATCTCGGTAAGGATCAACGGCAAGAGCTACCAGGCAGCCATTAGCGGCACCAAGGTGATCACGCCGCCATCGCCAGGTTTGAACCGGCGCTACCGCACCTACTGGCACCGCGCGATCGACTGAGCCGTATCACTGACCCGAATCAACCCGCGCCCGGCCGGCTAACTGAAAGTCAAGGCCGGGCATGATGTAATGGCGCGCCCAGTCACGGGTCTCGTCCGCTCATGCCCATGTTCAGCCGCCTTCTTTCCTATCTGGCCCACTTCCTGCCCGCGCCCAATGCCGGCAACCGTTTCGAGCAGATGCGTGCCGCGCTCGGCGCGCTGTTTGGCCTGGTGCTGACGGCTATCGTCAGTTATGGCCTGCTGGGCAAAAGCGGCGCGGCCTTCATGATCGCGCCAATGGGCGCTTCGGCGGTGCTCCTGTTCTGCTTGCCGGCCAGTCCGCTGGCCCAGCCCTGGTCCGTCATCGGCGGCAACCTGATATCGGCGCTGATCGGCGTCACCTGCGTGAAGCTGGTGGACGACATCGCGCTGGCCGCAGCCATTGCCGGCTGCCTGGCGATCTCGGCGATGTTCATCATGCGCTGCCTGCATCCTCCGGCCGGCGCCGTGGCGCTGACTGCCGTGCTCGGCGGTCCAGCCATCCATGCGATGGGTTACCAGTTTGCACTGACGCCAGTGGCGCTGAACTCGGCGCTGATGCTGGCCACCGCGCTGTTCTACAACAATGCCACCGGCAGGCGCTACCCGCACCGCCAGACCGCGGCGCCGGCGCATCCGCACAAGACTGCCGACATCGCGCCGACCCAGCGCCTGGGCTTCACCGCCGAAGACCTCGACACGGTGCTGCGCAACTATAACCAGGTGCTGGACGTGAGCCGCGACGACCTCGAAGCGCTGTTCGTGCAAACCGAGATGCAGGCCTACAGCCGTCGCTTCGGCATCATCCGCTGCGCCGACATCATGTCGCGCGACGGCATCACGGTGGAGTTCGGCACGCCACTGGCCGATGCCTGGCACCTGATGCAGGAGCACCGGGTGCATGCGCTGCCTGTGCTGGACCGGGCACGGCGGGTGATCGGCATCGTCACCCATTCCGACTTCTTGCGCCACAGCGACCCAGTCGACTTCCACCACCTGCGCGACAGCCTGCGCAGCCTGCTGCGTCCGGTGCCGATGCTGCATTCGGAAAAGCCGGAAGTGGCGGGGCAAATCATGACACGGCCGGTGAAGACCGCGCCGGCCGACCTGCCCATCGTCGACTTGGTACCGCTGATGGCCGACCTCGGCTTGCATCACATGCCAGTGGTGGATGAGGATGACCGCTTCGTCGGCATCGTCACCCAGTCAGACCTGGTGGCCGCGCTGTACGAAAGCCGGCTTGCGGGGCGTTAGGTGTTAGGGGCTTTGTCGGCATAGTCGTCAGCACCACCGTCTTTGCATAGGCAATTAGTATTTATTTTTTGCAATACTGCTATGGCTAAATTGTCACTAGATAATTATAATTTCTATAGCGAAAAATCGCTAAGGGAGCCGCGCTGGAGAACCAACTCAATTGCGCGGAAAAAATAATACATGTCCATCTGACCGTATTCCATGACAACTAAAAACTGGGCCGCCACGGCCCCGGCCGCACTGATGCTTTCCCTAGTCTTTTCCGCCTGCGGCGGCGGAGGCGGTGGAGGCAATGACGGCAGCAATGCCGGCACGGCCAATGCCAACCCCAACACGTCCAATGGCACGAACACGACGGTTGCCGCCATAACAAAAGCAAACTATTCGGAAGTCGCGTCGATTGCAGTCGACCCGGTCGGCGAATTGCTGAACCTGGATCAGGTCACTGGCTCGCTGACAAGCGGGGTCGAGATCAGGGGAACGCGATTCGGCCTTGGCGATGCAACGCTTGCTATCTATTCCCGCTTCCGTGGCAGGAACGGCCAATTAATTACCGGCGCTGCCTACACCGAAAATTGCAGCGGCGGCGGTTCCATCACGATCAACGAATCCAGTGCTAGCGACCAGAGCGTGACCGTCGGCGACAGTGCCTCGATCACGGCCATCAACTGCAAGGAATCGGGCTTGCCCACATTTAATGGCAAGTTGAGCTTGAAGGTCACTGCAGTGTCCGGCGACCCGGTCAATTCCACCCGCTACAGCATGACGTTGGCGGGCCTGTACGATAATTTCACCTTTATCACTGGTAATGAGAGCGTGTCTATCAACGGCGATATAGCGATCTCGGCAAGCCAGAATGGGTCAGATACGGTCAACATCGGCATACGAGGCAACGCGCTTGGATTTTCCGTCGTCCAGAGCGGCGTAACCACTGGCAGCTATCGGCTCAGCGACTACAGCTTCAGCGGCACGGACGCGAATGGCGCTGTTTCCCTGTCCGGCAAATACGGCGTGAGCGGCACCTCGCCGAAGCTTGGCGGCCAGTACGCCTTCGCGGTGGAGACTCTTCAGCCTATCGTCGTCGGCAGTTCCAGCGACCATCCTTCTTCTGGTGTGCTGATTGTTCGCGGTGCCCCGGCAAGCGTGACTGTCACCGCCATCAACAGCAGTTCGGTACGCCTGGATTACAGCGACAACGGCGATGGCACGGTCAGCGCGACCCGCACACTGGCCTGGACCGAGTTTGATACGCTAAATTAATCTTCCGACCCACCGCGTACCAGGCGCCACCTTCAGGTGGCGCCATCCTTTTCATGCACAAAATTATTTCGAATGCGGCGGCCATGTTCGCTGCCATGCTGCCGCTCGCCGCGGCGGCACAGTGGCAAGCGGCGGTTGACCTGGGCCTGCGGCGCACAAGGGTTGCCGAGTACAACGAGCGCGGTCAGCGCCTCGTGGTCGAGCGGGGCTGGCTACCAGGCCTGGGCCTTGCATTGGACTATCGTGGCGAGGACACTGACCTGTTTGCCGCAGCCAGCATTTTCGATGCTGATCTCGACTATGACGGCCGCCTGCAAAACGGGCATGCCTATCGGAGCCAGACTCGTACCACGCTGGCGCAGGTCCGTCTTGGCGCGCGCTACCGGCTGCATGGGTCAGCACGCCTTGTGAGCTATGCCGAGCTGGATCACTGGCGACGCGATATCGAGGGTAGCGGTAATGTCGTGGGCTTGCGGGAAAGGAGCTGGTCGCCGCGCCTGGCGTTGGGCCTGGAGCAGCGCTGGCTTGTCGGCAGCGGCGGTCGGGTTGAGGCGAGCCTGGCGATCGTACGGGCCGCACCGGAACGCCTGAAGGTCAGCTTTTCGGGCTTGCTCGACGATGCATCCTTCCGTACCCGCAGCGCAACCGGCTTCGCCGCGGATTTGCTTTATTACCCGTGGGCAGCGGTCCCGCTTTCGCTGGGCATGCGCCTGGAGTCGATCAAGGTGCCCCGCAGTGCAGAAGTCACCGCCTATCGTCAGGTGCAGCCTAGCGGCACGCTGGCCCAGCCGGAGCATGTACGCCATGCCGCCACCCTGTTCGTACGCTATTCGTTCTAAAGTAATGGTGATACACGGCCGGCAAACCTTTCACAGCGCCTTTGCAGCGAATTCGATCAGGCTTGATGACTTGGACCGCGTGTCATTTTGAAGCGCAGGATGAGCGGGTCGTACTGCTGCCTGACCGGCATGACAGCCGTTACTTGCCTCGCTTCTTCAGGTGTCAACGGCGGGAAAAATGCATCGGCTGCTTTTGCCGAAGTCGTTGGCAGCGGCGCCCCATTGCGAGCCACATTCATTGCAAGCTGGAACATTGTTCCTTACACTGTGCCGCTTACCCCTGAACGACAGGTCAATATGTCGCGAAGCTGGGCAAGGCAGGAACGCCGTGCCACGCCAGTCCCGGTAAGCCACGATACACGTTAATAATTCAGCCCGGCTACCTGCCGGCGCATCAAAGGAGATAGCGGATGCTCAATCACATCATGGTTGGATCAAACGATATTGAACGCTCAAAGCGTTTCTACGACGCGGTGCTCGGCGTGCTGGGTGCCGGAGAACCCATGCGCCACAAGGCCGATTCCGGCCATACCCGGCTGTTCTACCGGCATGACGGCAGTACCTTTTCCATCAGCGAGCCAATCAATGGCGAAGAGGCCATGCCCGCCAACGGCAGCACCATCGGCTTCAAGTGCAGCTCGCCAGAACAGGTCAGGCAATTCCATGACGTTGCCGTTGCCCATGGCGGCAAGTCGATCGAGGACCCGCCAGGCCTGCGTGACGGCAGCATGGGACCGTTGCACCTGGCTTATGTGCGGGACCCGGATGGCCATAAGCTCTGCGCCATCTATCGCGGCAAATAAGGCATGCATGCAGCGTCAGCGACAGGCTGCCGATTCATGCGTATGGCAGGCTCAGCCCGGCTCAGGGAACAATCGTGGTGAACAGGTAAACCGCAAAGATCACCAGATGAACCGTGCCCTGCATGACTGTGGTGCGGCCGGTGCCGAGCGAGAGCGTGGCAACGATGATGGACAGCAGCAGCAGCACGGTGGATTTGATGTCGATGCCCAGCGACAGCGTCCAGCCTGTCATCAGCGAGACGATGGCAACGGCGGGGATGGTCAGTCCGATGCTGGCCAGCGCAGAGCCCAGGGCCAGATTGAGGCTGGTCTGCAGCCGGTTGGCGCGTGCGGCCTGGTAGGCAGCGATGCTTTCCGGCAGCAGCACCACGGCGGCAATGATGATGCCCACCAGTGCCTTTGGCGCACCTGCGGCCGCCACCGCCGCCTCCACGGTCGGCGAAAGGGACTTTGCCAGCAACACAACGCTCACCAGGCAGACGATCAGCAGTCCAGCGCTCATGGCCGCCATTTTTCTCGACGGCGGTGCGGCATGGGTTTCCTCGTCGGCTGCGGCTTCCGGCAGAAAGTAATCGCGATGACGCACGGTCTGCACCAGCACGAAGGTACCGTACAGCACGAGCGACACGATGGCGATGAAGGCGAGCTGGCTGCTGCTGTAGACCGGCCCCGGCGTCGTGGTCGTATAGTTGGGCAGCACCATCGTCAGCACCGAGATCGCGGTCAGCGTGGCGAGCGCAGCCGACACGCCATACAGGCCGAAGGTCTGCTCGCCGTGCTTGCGCCCGCCTGCCAGCAGGCACAGGCCCACCATGCCGTTGAGGATGATCATCACCGCGGCGAACACGGTGTCGCGCGCCAGCCCCGTCGTTTCCGGACCGCCGGCAAGCATCAGCGAGACGATCAATGCGACTTCAATGGCCGTCACGGCTATGGCCAGCACCAACGTGCCGTAGGGCTCGCCGACCCGATGCGCCACCACCTCGGCATGGAACACGGCGGCAATCACGCCGGCAAACAGGCCAATGACCAGCAACAGCGTAAAGAAGACGCCGAGCATCTGACCCAGCCCGAAATAGGATGCAGCAAGAAGGGCCCAGGCAAGCGCCGGTGCGGCGACGGACCATGCAGGCAGGGAGGCGCTCAGTTTCAATGGCAGCTTTCGAAAGGTTGAAAAAGTCGGGAGACGCTGGACTGCCTGTGCGGCTCAAGCCAAGACTGTGCGCAGCTGGCAGGGCAGTCAGGCGCTGTTGCCACCGTCCTTCCCATGGGCTCCGGCCCGGCGCGGAATGCGCTTGGGGCCATCATTGTTTCCTTCAGTGACCGCATGCCCTGGACATAGAGGGCGGAGAATCCTGTAATCGTTTCCGGATTGTAGCGGGTCAGATTGCGCGACAGCTTGCGGCAATCCGAACTTTCCAGGCGCGGGCCTTTTAGCAGGCCGCCGTGTAGTCCTTTGGCCATCTTCGTACAGGCCCATGCCGATGAAGGCAACGGCAGCCCTCGCCATCAGGTCATTATTCGGGTATCAAACAGGCTGGCCCAATACATCGACAGGAGCATCCTCCATGGCACAACAGTCCATTCTTACGTTTGCCACTTCCGGGCGTGGCTTGCAGGACATCAGCGACGCGGTGGCAGGCGTTGTCGCGGATTCCCGCGTGCAGTGCGGGCTGGCACATGTCTTTGTTCAGCATACGAGCTGTTCCCTGACCATTACCGAGAATGCCGATCCCGACGTGCTGCGCGATCTCGACACGGTCCTGTCGCGGCTGGCGCCCGACGCCGACCCTGGCTACCGGCATGACGCCGAAGGGCCGGACGACATGGCTGCGCATGCCCGCAGCGTGCTGACCGATACCGGCCTCATGGTGCCGATCGGCGCCGGACGCCTTCTGCTAGGAACATGGCAGGGCATCTACCTGTGGGAGCACCGCACCGGCGGGCAGCGCCGGCGCGTGGTCGTGACGGTGCTTGGCTAGTCCCGCCATCCTGCTTCGCAAGCTTGGCTTCCAGGGTTATTTCTGCTGCGTGCCCATGCCTTCCTGCTGCGGCATGCCGCCTGCCGCCGAGCCGGCCGGCGTCGCGGCGCTGCCGCTCGTGGCAGGGCTTTGAGGCGTGCCACGGTCCGTCGTCGTGCCTTCGGCGCCGCCTGTGAGCGTGTTTCCGGTGGCGCTGGAGCCGGATGTTTGCGGTTGTGTGCTTCTTGCGGCGCCGCTGTCCGGACTGCCTGGCGTTGCCTTGTCAGTCGGAGCGGCCTCGGCACCGCCGGTCAGGGTGTTGGCGGTTTCTCCTCTCGTCGATGGCGATTGCTGTGCCCATGCGGTGACGGAAAGCGATCCTGCCAGCAGCAGGGCTGCGACGGCGGTGCGAGGTACTGAAGTGTTCATGCAAGCCTCCGGGAAAGCGCGAGTGAGTATCTGCCGGGTTGCCATTATCCGCATGAGCGTTTTCGATCCGCTTGGCGAAACGCCATACCGCGGCTCTTGTGAGACGTTCAGATAGCGCAGAAGTTTTGTGGCTGAATTGCGTTATCTGCAAACACCAGCAGGAAGAGTTGATTTTCTTCAAACCTTGAACGGAAGACACAGATTAGGCTGACTTGTAGTAATGCATGATGTCACTACAAATACTCAAAACTCAGATGGAGACAAGATGAACATCAAGGGTCCTATCGTCGCCTCGGTCGTTGCGCTCTCCTTGCCGCTGGCTGCCACGGCGCAAGACAACATGAAGAAGCTGGAAAACTTCCAGTCCACCGGCGCCAACCTCAATATGGAGACCATTCCCCAGACGGGCGCCAAGGCTGATGCCATTCGGAACAACCTGAAGAACGTCAAACTGCCGCCGGGCTTCAAGATCGACCTGTATGCCATCGTCCCGGATGCGCGTCACATGGCGGTGGGGCCGTCGACCGGCATCCTCTTCGTCGGCACCCGCAAGACCCAGGTCTGGGCAGTGACCGACCGTGCCAAGTCGCGGGTCGCGGACGAAGTCAAACCGTTCTCGCCCTCCATCAGCATGAAGGTGCCGAACGGCGTGTGCTTCTCGCCCGACGGCATCCTGTATCTGGTCGAGCACAACCGGGTGCTGGCATTCCCGGCCGCGGAATTTTTTTATGAAGGGCCGGATGTGGCGGCGGCGGCCGTGGTGCCGCAGGGACAGCTGATCCCGGTGGAAGAGGAGAGCTTCAACCACGGCGCCCGCGCCTGCCGCATCGGTCCGGACAACAAGCTCTATATCACCATGGGCAATCCGTTCAACGTGCCGGCCAAGGAAAAGCTGGCGATCTATGGCAAGACCGGCATGATGGGCATCCTGCGCATGGACCGGGACGGCAAGAACCGGGAGGTATTTGCCCAGGGCGTGCGCAATTCCGTGGGCCTGGACTTCAATCCCAAGGACAAGACCCTCTGGTTCACCGACAACCAGGTCGACGGCATGGGTGACGACACGCCGCCGGGCGAAATCAACCGCGCCACCAAGGCCGGCCAGCATTTCGGCTTTCCCTGGTATGGTGGCGGCAAGGTGCGCACGGTGGAATACAAGGACGACAACCCGCCGGCAAACGTGGTCTTCCCGCAGGTGGAAATGGCCGCCCATGCAGCCGACCTAGGCATGACGTTCTATCGCGGCTCGATGTTCCCGGCGAAATACCAGGGCGGCATCTTCAGCGCGCAGCATGGCTCATGGAACCGTACCACGCCAGTGGGCGCCCGGGTGATGTACACCTCGCTAAAGGCGGATGGCACCGCCGACAAGACCGAGGTATTTGCCGATGGCTGGCTGACGCCGAACAAGGAATACCTAGGCCGGCCGGTGGATCTGGCGACGCTGCCGGATGGCTCGCTGCTGGTGTCGGATGACTACGCCGGTGCGATCTACCGGGTTTCCTATGCCGGGCAATAAGCGGGCGGGTGCCTTGCTGCTGGGGGCGCTGCTGGCTGCCGGCAGCGGCCAGGCCTTGGCCGCTGACATGGGCGCCGCCAAGGCCAAGGCCGGCCAGTGCTTCGTCTGCCATGGCGCCGACGGCCTGGCCAAGGTGCCGGACGCACCCAATCTGGCAGGGCAGAATGAAGGCTATCTGGTCAAGGCGCTGAAGGACTACAAATCGGGCAAGCGCGAGAATGAAATGATGAACACCATGGCCAAGAACCTTTCGGACCAAGACATCGCGCTGGTGGCGGCCTACTTCAGCGGCATCGCCATCACGGTCAAGGCGCCTTAAGGGGAAAGGGTATTCGTGCTGCCTGCATGCCATGCCCACTGTGCAGGCGGCATGCGGATGTGCCATAAAGCCGGGCATCATCGGCTTGCCAGCCGATGATGCCCGGCTGCATTCAAGGCGCTAGGGACCAGGGTTGGGATTGTCGGGCAGCGAGGGAAGTGACCGCAGGAATTCATACATCGCGGTCAGATCGCGGTCGGTTTTCCTCCCGTACACGGGCCACGGCATCACCTGCAGGATCTCGCCGGGCGCGTCATGCGGATTGTCTCCGGTGGGCAGGGTCTATATGAACTCCACCAGTGTCAGGCCGGCCTGCCGTTCGCGTCGGGGGGCAGGTTCGGCGCCGTCAGGGCAGGGCCGAAGGTGCGGCCGCTGGTGAAGTACTGTTGGTAATTGACCAGTTCCGGGAAGCTCTTGAAAGGGTCGCCCGTGGGCATGTACGACGGATCGGTATGGCAGTCATTGCATCCCGAGGTATTGACCACATAGCTGCCCAGGCCGACCAGGATACGATTCTTGCCAGCCAGATTCAGCTGGACGCCGGGCGGGATGATTTCATAACCGCGCTTGACCTGCTCCAGCTCGGGTCAGAGGGTCGATGCCCTTTTTCACGGAAGGGTCTGCATGCGCGCTCTGCACGGTACCCAGCGATGCCAGGGCCATCGCCACCAGCGGTACGCAAGCTGCTATTGGAACCTTGAACATATCGCATCCTTTCAGTCCAAGGAATCGGCATATGGTTTTTGTGTGGCTCCCTGATCGACAGTCATGCAGAGTTTTGCCGCTTCACGCGTGGGCTGCTGGAGGCAGGTCATATTGCAGCACCGGCGCCGCGCTGGCGATAACGCCTTACGTCCCCGGCGTGCAGTCGCGGCATTTTTCCATGTCCAGTTGCACCGGCTTGAGCTTGCGCGCCAGCTGGCGCAGGGCGCTGCGCAGGCCTTCTTCCACGGTGGGATGGTAGAACGGGCTGTCCACCATCTGCTGCACGGTCTGCTGCTGCTGCAGCGCCCAGGCCAGCAGGTGGCCGATGTGCTCGGCAGCCGGGCCGACCATTTCCGCACCCAGGAAGCGGCCGCTGCCGACCTCGCCGTAGACCCTGACCAGACCGCGGTTTTCCGCCATCACCCGGCTGCGTCCCTGGTCCTCGAAGCTGGCCTCTCCCGTTTCGAAGCGGCTGCCGCGCGTTGTCAGCGCCGCATGGCCGCCGCCGACGATGGCCATTTGCGGATCGGTGAAGACAATACCCAGCGGCGCGCGGCGCAGGCGGCTTTGCACATGCGGATAGCGGCCTGCGTTGGCGCCGGCAATCGCGCCCTCGTCGGTGGCTTCATGCAGCAGCGGCATGTTGGCGCTGGCGTCGCCGGCCATGAAGATGTGGCTGCCGCCGATCTGACCGGTGTTGGGGTCGGCCTTGGGCACGCCGAACTCCTCCAGCCCGAGGCCGGCATGCTGCAGGTCCAGCCCATGCAGGTTGGCCCGGCGGCCCACCGCCACCAGCAGGTAATCGAACGACTCTTCTCGCTCGACGCCCTGTTCCGAAAAGGACATCCTTACCTGGCCGTCCTGCAGTGTCGGTTGCAGTTGTTCGGCATAGGCCGAAAAAGGAAGGTCGCTGGTGAAGATGGCGCGCGCCGCATCCACCACGGCCGGGTCGGACAAGGGGCCGACGCTGCCATTGCGGCCAAAGAGTCGCACCCGCACGCCCAGCCGCGACAGGGCCTGAGCCAGTTCGAGGCCGATCACGCCGGCGCCCGCCACGGCTAGCGAGCGCGGCAGGTCGTCCCAATAGAACACGTCATCGCTGACGATCAGCCGGTCGCCCAGCGACTCGCGCCAGCCAGGCGGCACGACCGGGCTGGAACCGGTAGCAATCACGATGCGACTGGCCTCCACTTCGAGGTCATCGCCCACCCGCAGCAAATGGGGCGCTACGAAGCGCGCTGGACCACGCAGTCTGTGCTCCGCCGGCCAGGCCTCGACCGAATCGACCACGAAGCCGGCGAAGCGGTCGCGTTCCTCGCGCACCCGCCGCATCACGGCGCGGCCGTCGACATGGCAGCCGCTCGCTGTCACGCCGAACAGCGGCGCGCGCGCCACCGCATGGGCGGCTTCGGCGGCTACGATGAGCAACTTGCTGGGCATGCAGCCGACCCGCGCACAGGTCGTGCCATACGAGCCAGACTCGATCACAACCACCTTCTGCGTATAAGCCAGCGCGGCACGGTAAGCCGTCATGCCGGCGCTGCCGGCGCCGATGACGGCGACATCCACTTCAAGACGTTTCATGGGTTCTCCTGTTCTCCGCGGCCGGATGGGCGTGTCGGGTTCGGGGCATCATAGTCCAGATGGGCTCTGTTGCAGAAATAAGATAAAGGACGGGTTGGCTTTCCTATAGACACAGTTATGGCATAGCAACCGTAATCGGCATGTCAAGGCGCGTAAAGCGATTCAGCACAGCGGCACGGGCCTGTAATTCGGTGCCTTGATGATTAAAGTCGCGCGCCATGATGCGTTCCCCGAGCAGCTTGAAGCAGCGCATTTTGGTCGCGACCAAACTTCGTCGTTGGTAGCCACTCCACTTTTTCCATATCGTTCGACCAAGGCGGCGTGTCGCTTGAAGGATCTCGTTGCGTACTTCAGCAACTAGCTGGTTTATCTTCTCTGGCTTGGCATTCTCCCGGGTTGGAATGACAGCATCCGCCTGACGTAAAGCGATGGCTTCATGGCAGCGTTTCGTATCGTAGGCGCCATCGCCGCTGGCGAGCTGCTCTTCCGGAGGAATCTGACCTAGCAGGTTGGGCAGCATAGGTGCATCACCGATACTGTTGTCGGTCACTGCCATGGCGCCAATCTCAAGCGTGGCAGCATCAATGTCGAGATGGACCTTGCGCCATTGACGGCAGTAATCGGCGCCATGCTTCTTTGTCTTCCATTCACCTTCGCCTAGCATCTTGATGCCGGTGTTATCGACTAGCAGGTGCAGGCCAGTCGTGGTCGGCACGACTTCAATGCCGACGCGCAATGTCTTTTGCCGCCGGCTCACGGTGCTGTAGTCGGGGACAGGCCAGTCCAGGCCTGCCAATTGCACCAAACTTTGGGTCATACCCATGGCTTGGCGTAGCGGCAAACTGAACAAGCACTGATGCTTAGACAGAACTGAATGGCTTCGTCACTCAAGCTCGGACTGCGGCCACGCTTACCGCTTGTCAGTTCATGCTGGAATCGAGCCAGATGAGTAGCGAGCCGCGTGCCTTCAGCGCTGCGTTATACGCCTTCCAGTTCGTCGTTCGATACTTCTGCGGAGCGGGTTTCATGCGGCCAGCCTACCCGAGCCTTCAACCCTGCGCTGAGCTGCCTGATTTATGCAACAAACCCGCTGTCCTTGGAAACTTCGACTATGCTGCCTTGAACAAGAATGCGCGGCGGTCTCCGGCCTTCAGGCCGGAGAAGGATAGCGCGGATGGTCAACGTTGCCGGCATGCTGAGAACGCTGACACCAATGCGGCCAAAGTGCAAAGAAAGCGCGGCATTGCGCTCCTGCGCGAAGGTGTGAAGGCCAAGCCTGTGAAACGTGCTGCCGTATGGCGTAAGAAGAATCTAAATGTTACTGGGGCGGGCGGGATGCTCCAACACGTCTGTGCAGCGGTCAAATAAGACGACGGCAAGCCTAAAAAATTTGTCGTCGCACGCTGCGACGAAGCAAAAAATAAAGGCCGTAAGGCCCGAAGCACGGGCCTTTTAGGCCGGTGAGAGTGCACTGGCGGAGTCACGTCACCTCAGGCCTTGGAGAATCCATACAACAAATATATGACACTGGACCAGAACCCTTTGTTGACAACGACAGGCTTTATCAATCCACCCGCGCTGGATTACACGATTTTGGATTCGCACCTAGACGCTCGGGACCGAATGGGACGGCTTATCGCCTTTACCGGCAGACTTGTTAAGTTTAATGACCTAAATATCGGCTGCCCCGGGGAATATTGACAGCAGGAACCGATTTGCCTAATACAGTAAGAGGTATTGGCATTGGGGTCGAGGCTGCTTTATTGGTCGGGTTCGATGCACAAAAGAATGCCTATATGGCGAAGATGGAGACAAACGTGACACTAGCCTCTTCCCCGGCTGCCTATTTTGTACAGTCAACTACTTCCCGGTACCTGTGCATCAGGCAAACCGTTGACCATGTCCATAGTCCAAGTCCGAAAGTTGAAGAAAGTGAACCCCTGCGTTTAATTTGAGAACTTGGAACGGGGTGCCCGTTTACCGTCGAGTTGATGTATCCGCAGAGCAGATAACGACTTTCGTTGTGAGCGGCAACGTTGTGCCAAACCCTTACTGAAACTGCTATTTACGGGAGTCAAGGATTGGTTGAACGTGGTCAATACGCCCATGCCTTGGGCAACTCGGTCCAGCGCGTCGTATAACGAGGTGTCTTATTTTCAGCGCGAGCTACCCAGTCTCTCCGCGTCCCGGAAGCAGCAACAGTAAGCGTGTTCCGACCGTATCTAGCGTTGATACGGTCTAGGGCCGACATTAAAGCATCTGAATGGTGGGCCACGTCTTCTACTTGGGAGAAGAGGGAACCCTGACGCTGGTGCTGCGGCGAAAGGTCCAATAACATAACACCGCACTTCTTGTAGGCATACCCAGGCTTATAGATGCGCTTCAGGCCGTAGAGTGCAGCAGCCACCAGCTTCAATGTATCGTTCGTAGGATTGGGCAAAGGAATCACCACGCCATTGGTGTATTGCGGGTCGTTCTCTCGGAAAACATCCGTCATCACGAAAACCTGTAGAGCGCCGGCAACGCTTCTCTGTACCCTAAGCTTTTCTGCCGCGCGCGATACATAACTCGAGAGAGCTTCTCCAAGCTCTTCCAATTTCATGACCACCCGGCCGAAGCTCTTGGAGGAAACGATTTGCTTTTTCGGTGGCGCGACCTCTTCCAGCGCTAGGCAAGAAATGCCTTGAAGTTCCGCGACGGTGCGTTCCAGCACAACAGAAAAATGCAGCTGTAATGCTTTGGGTGATGCTCGGCGCAAGTTCTCTACAGTACGGATGTTCATTGCGTCGAGCTTTGCAGCAATGCGGCGGCCAACGCCCCAGACTTCTCCCACATCAATGGTCGACAGAAGGCGAGCAAGTTCGCTCTCTGGGTAGGTCGTCATGTCAAAAACCCCACCAAACTGTGCATTCTTTTTGGCGATGTGATTTGCAAGCTTGGCCAACGTCTTGGTCGGCCCAATACCTACGCAGACAGGAATGCCAGTCCATTTTCTGACCTCCACCCGGATAGATTGTCCCATGACCACTAAACACGGCCACAGATGACGCATCCGCTCCAAGCGAAGAAAAGACTCGTCAATTGAATAAACCTCGACGTCAGGGGTGAAGTTACGTAGGACTTGCATGACGCGCGCGCTCATGTCGCCATAGAGGGTATAGTTTGACGACAACCCTATGAGGCCATGGCGTTTGACAAGCGGCTGTAATTGGAACCACAGCGCACCCATTTGGATGCCCAATGCCTTGGCTTCAGCGCTTCGCGCAACTGCGCAGCCGTCGTTGTTTGACAGAACGACTACTGGACGGTTTTCAAGCTTGGGGTTGAAAACCCGCTCAGCTGAGACATAGAAGTTGTTGCAGTCAACCAGCGCGTAGATGGGACTGGCCGGCGCAACCATGGTCACCCCTGAAGCTTGCGTACGACGCCAACGACCACGCCAAAAACGACGAGTTCTTCATGCTCTTTCAAGCGAATTGGCGAGTAGCAGGGATTTTCCGGCCGGAGCTCAACGCTATCCTGAGTGATATGAAGTCGTTTGATAGTGTGCTCTCCATTCAAGACAGCAACGATAATCATGCCGTGACGGGCTTCCATAGACCGGTCAACAACTATTTTGTCGCCATCAAAGATACCGACGCCGCACATAGAGTCGCCGCATACGTCGAATATGAATGTCGCGGCCCTGTGTTTTACCAAATAATCGTTCAGGTCTAGGCCCGATTCAACATAGTCTGCTGCTGGTGATGGGAATCCCGCTGGACACTTCACCAAGAATAGGGGTGGCTCCTTTCCCTTTGGCGAGGGATTTACCGGCCAAATGACCGGTACTAGCGTGTGGAGCTCGGCGAGGTTGACTATGTCAGGCATCAGGCATTGGCCTTGAGAAATACTGTATGTTTGTTCAGTATATTTTTCAGCCACGCTTCCCGCAAGAGGCAAGTCTAAAAATGTTGATGCTTTCGCGATACTGGGTGTCCTAAGTCCCAATATGCAAGTGCTCCCGTCTTCCAGTACGAAGATTCGCTAATTCGCGACACCCGTATTAACGTTACCGAAATTCGGTTTTTAGTCGCGAGGACGATAGCGGGCAAGGCGAAAAGAGGAGTCGCCGCACCGTACAGGCTTTCCTTCAGTTTTAAAGTCTGAAATTTGCGGCAAGGCTTCATCAGGGCCGGAAGGTAAGTGGCAATTGACATAAGTTCCTTACCTGTAGAGATGAAGATAGCGTCGGCGTTGACGTCTGTCAGGACAGCGAGGGTATTGTTGGGAATCAGCCCCTGTATTGCTGAGTGTCCGGTGTAATTCATCAACCAGACAACCCTACTGTCTGCGCATAGCCGCATTGTTACTAACTTCCATTTGGGAAAACTGGTTTCGAGAGAATAGGTGGAGTCTCACCAGGAGGTACGGGCTTGGAAATATAGAAGCCCTGCATTTCATCACATTGGAGTTCACGCAAAATTAGCGCTTGACTCAATGTTTCTACACCCTCAGCAACAACCCGCATATGCAAAGCATGTGCCATGGTCACAATTGCAGTGAAAAATACTTTGCCTTCTTCTGAGTTTTGAATCTCTGCAGTAAAAGTCTGGTCTACTTTGAGAACATCAAAATTCAGCCGCTGCAACTGGGACAATGATGAATAACCGGTACCGAAATCGTCGACTAATATTTTGATGCCTCGTCTCTGTAGCATTGAAAGCATCTTCAAAATTTCGCCGCTTTCGGCCACCATAGAAGACTCGGTAATTTCCAACTCAATCAAATGAGCGGGGACAGCATGACGTGCTAGCGCAGATGTAAGGACGTCCACGATGCCTGGGTTATTGACTTGCCGAGGCGACACGTTGACGGAAACTGGGACAGTTCCGTTTTGCTGGCGAGTCCAATGGGAAAGCTGGGCGCATACCTTGTCAATAACCAGTTCACCTATTGCCACAATCAGGCCAGTTTCTTCTGCAAGCGGTACGAAGTGAACAGGCTCAAGAAGGCCTTTAGAGGGATGCTTCCAACGTATAAGCGCTTCCAGACTGACTATTGCACCGGTAGTGACATCCACACGCGGCTGATAGTACATAATGAACTCGTCTCTCGAAATCGCTTCTCGTAATTCAGTTTCTTTCGCGAGCCGATCCCTTAGCGCATTGTAAAACTTGGCCTCGTAAAACTGGTAGCCTCGTTTGCCATTGGTTTTAACGGAGTACATCGCGATATCGGCTTTTTCCAGCACTGCGGATGCATCCTCGCCATCTGTCGGAAACAATGCAATACCAATCGACGTTCCGACCGCGTGCACGCCTTGGGTCAGGCGAAAAGGCTGCTCAAACGCTCGCTGAACCCGCTCGGCCACATGTGCAGCATCAATTCTGTACTCCACGTTCTCGAGAATGACCACGAATTCGTCTCCACCGAATCGAACTACCTTGTCGTGCGGACGTATCGCCTCCCGAAGGCGATGGGCGGCATGCTGCAGCACTTCGTCGCCTGCGGCATGCCCGGCGGTGTCATTCACTTTCTTAAATCCGTCGAGGTCAATAAAGAGGACGGCTAAGCTTTCGTCAGCTTGTTCCGCTTTCATGATTGCTTTTGGTAAATAATTTTGTATCCAATGACGATTAGGTAGGCCCGTAAGGACGTCCTCATCACTACGTCGCTTTAGTTCTGTCAGGTGCTCTTTCGTTTCGCTAATATCACGCAGGCGCACTGCAAGAAGTTTGTCGGAACGAAGAATCTTGATTTCTACCCATCGAAGCTGAAGTGAACTGCCTACCGGCGTTTCCATTTCCCTTTCATAGAAGCCTTTGTCCCATGCTTCATTTAACCAAGACATGAGATTTTTGACATTGATGCCGCTTCGAAAAGAGGAAACTTTTCTGTTAATGACCGATTCCCTTTTAACTTTGAAAAACTCAGCGGCACGCTGATTGCAATCTATAAGTTTAAAGTCCGTAATTAAGCCAGTTATTTCAAAAATTGGCTGATAGATGTAAATACCCTCGCTAGCATCTTCAGTGGCCAATCTGTAAGTAGCGTAGGTAAGAAAAAGCTGGTGTTTCCTCCATGCCATTTCAACGCTAAGGACCATGGCGGTCAGCGTGAGGAGCGCAAATCCCAAGCTTATCCAAAGGGCATATTGCATTGAATAGTCGTATTGGTCCTGGTAATTTTTGAGCGCTTCTCGGCCATCCAAGCCGGCGAACGCTGTTAACGCATATCCCTGAATTTTCTCCCAGCCAACAAATCTGCTTCGTTTATCTCCGAAAAGTTTGCCATCAAAAAACGCACTTCCATGTGGCGTTGTAAAAGCAGGATTGGTAAAGAGCCTAGGCGTATTAGGCGAAGAAAGGGTCTCACCAATACGGGTTACCATAACTCTCTGGTCGTCGCTGACGAAACCTATAAGGCCACCATTCCCCAATACAGTAGAATCGTAATTGGCTGTAAAAAGGGCTGCCGCGGCCGACACGACAACGACTCCGTTGAAATCCCCATTTTTATCTGTCAAACGTCGGGAGAGTTGAATCACGTTCATCCCGGATGCGCGGCCGACAGAGGGGCGGCTGATATACAATGAATCCGACTTCGCCGACTTTTGTGTTAAAAAATAAGGCCGGTCAGCAACTGACACAACTTCGAGCTTTGGAAGTGTCGTAAGGACCGGCATTCCGTCCTGACCAAAAACGGTGACGTAATAACTAGATGGAGAAGGAAACAGACTGTATTTATTAAGATGTTGGATGAGCAATTTTCCGTCTGATAATTCCCATTCGAGCTGAACATGTCGCATCATCTGGTCGATAGAATCGAGACTACGTTTGAGGCGATCAGCATGACTGTGTGCAAATGACGCAGTATCGCGAAGCACACGAGCTTCAGCATTTTTCTTGGCTGTATCTTCTATCGCAAAAAATGCACCCCATCCAAGGGCCGCAATTATCAATGCAATCAGAAACCAAGTTATTAACGTTGAAAGCAATTGCCGAGTAAAACGGAGTTTTTCCAAAAAGCTTCCGGAAAGTATGTCGCCTGCCAATCTATTCATATAGCATCAAGAAAATTCTCGTGCGGGTTAAGTGTTTGTGTAACTACAAAAGAGATTATGTATGGCTGAGTTATCCAGATTTTGCCAAATAGGTTAAATTCGATTCAAATCGTTTTGAAAATTAGAATGATGCTCAAAATTCCGCTCGGAGACTTGTGGGCGTACTGAAAAAGCTGTGAAATTGGACGATTTCATCGTAATCTCGTTTGTGCGCGGCACTGCTGCAGAGTACTTTTGGAATGGAGAGATAGTTTTTCTATTAGTCGTGTGCTATCGAAGTCTGCCCCGCCCCTCATGGCGAACCGGAAAATTATGGCACAAAATTCTAATATCACTTTCGTTGAGCGGCAAAAAAACCGTAAATGTTCATTAGACATATCAAAGGATAGTAGCAACGAAGGGCACATGCAGGACTCTTCTTTATCGATAAAAATCTATTTTGCACACTTAGCCTTGCAAAAGCGACGAAATCGTCGATGCCATTGCGGGAGAGCGTAGGTGACTCGAATTCTCGTCTACTTTCTTAGAATATTTTTCCTGGGAAATATCCAGCCAAGCGCCGCTCAAAATGCCTTTTTTCCATTGACCCAACTCCCGTTCAATACGATCGAAGAGCGCGTGGGTGCCTGCGTATATTGCGATGGGGAAACTACTAGAGGTATCACAATGTCTACTTCTCGCGCTTGGCCGGGAATACTGGTGGTTACTTCTATAATTAATTGGTCGCATTCAGGGATGAACGCCGCAAATATGTACCGATGAATTTTCTGTTGCCACCATTTCCGCCAAATTCGATGAGCTTTCGGGTACGACGTTCCGCGTCAGCTTCCTCGGTCCAATACCAACTAGCCAGTTAATCGTTCACACCGGAAAGTTCCGAAGGCTCAGCTACTCCTAATAATCAGCTAAGCTGGTTCAGGTCCGGGAAGTGCTCATTGAGGGTAGCCTCGGCCGAATCGTATGTCTCAATTACCGCGTTTCGTTGTTTGTCGACTGGCTGCAGGTGTATGCCGACCAAAGTAAGCAATCCGCCGACTTCAATGAAATCCCTCGCGTCGGCCCTGAAATCTTGAAGTGCAACCTTCAGTTCTCGACCCGCCGTTTGCAGCCGGCTTAGCTTCCGATGTTCGGATTCAACGTCATTGAACGCCATCCGGGCCTGCCCTGCAACTCGCTTGAGAGACCTGTACATGTCTGGGTTAGCAGCGACAGCCGCACTGAAGGCTTTCTCACGCGCTCTGAGCGCAGCTTTTGCTTCCGCTCGTTCCTGCTCACAACGCTTAAAATACTCTTTGCTCAACATAGTAATCCTCTGTATTTGGACTAGACGGGGTTGGCACCTCGCGGTGCCAAAAACGTGTAGCAAGCAAAAGGAAAAATTGAACACGGCTTTAGAAAGTTTTCGAAATTTCTTCGTGGTCGTTCTTGCAACGATTGTGAGATAAAAACAAATGAGTACAAACCTTGGGGTAAGGTGAAAGAATGAGAGCGCCGAGGGAGCCGGTGCAGTTTTGGAGGCAGAGCTATGAAGGTGCAAAATGAGAGTGATTTTTGCCGATTATGACGGCGTATTTCATCCAGTGAGTGACCTACACTGGTTCAGCATGGGGCTTCCAGTTGATACGTGCATAGAGCGCGGGCGCCTCTTCCGTTGGGCGGCGATATTGCACGAGATGCTTACCCCGTACCCAGATGTACGCATCGTTGTCCACTCCAGCTGGCGCCTACTGCATCCTGAAGAACGAGTGAAGTTTCTCCTTGGTCCTTTGGCCGAGCGAGTAGTCCATGTAATTTCGCGAAACTACGACCGCGGTGATGGCGTTGCCGCTTACATAGCAGACAATGAAATTGAAGACTATGTGATTATCGATGACCGACCTGACTGGTTTGCGCCGGATACGCCAAAAATCATAGTCTGCGACTCTGAGACCGGCATCTACAATGAACACGTGCGGGCACAGCTAATAGAATGGCTGAAAACACAGCCCACGCCGAAGGACACTTCGCTTTAGCCGGCCAGGTACTCAAAACCAAGTGAGACTGACCCTAAGAGATTTCCGATATAGAGAGTGCTGGCCCCAAAAATTTGAACTCGAGAATCGAGGTGGGACAAAAAGCCCTGCTTCATTTTTCAGGGTTTCCAAACCGGCATGGGCAGACCATGTATGCTAATTCCATGTTATCAAGGTCGGGCTAATGTTTTAGCAAAATTTCAGCTCGCAGGCGAATATGTTCGGGCACGCTGGACGGCTTTGTTGCACAAATCAGGCCGTCGAGCGCAGCAGCGGCAACTCGGATAGGCTGATGGCATGAAACCCGCTCCGCAGAAGTATCGAACGACGAACTGGAAGGCGTACAACGTAGCGCTGAAGGCACGCGGCTCGCTACTCATCTGGCTCGATTCCAGCATGAACTGACAAGCGGTAAGCGTGGCCGCAGTCCGAGCTTGAGTGACGAAGCCATCCAGTTCTATGTGAGCATCAAGTGCCTGTTCAGTTTGCCGCTGCGCCAGGCCATGGGTATGACCCAAAGTTTGCTGCAATTGGCAGGCCTGGACTGGCCTGTCCCCGACTACAGCACCGTGAGCCGGCGGCAAAAGACATTGCGCGTCGGCATTGAAGTCGTGCCGACCACGACCGGCCTGCATCTGCTAGTCGACAGCACCGGCATCAAGATGCTAGGCGAAGGTAATGGAAGACAAAGAAGCATGGCGCCGATTACTGCCGTCAATGGCGCAAGGTTTATCTCGGCATCGATGCCGCCATGCTTGAGATACGGTCATGGAAGTAACTGACAACAGCATCGGTGATGCGCCCATGCTGCCCAATCTGTTGAATCAGATTCCTCTGGAAGAGGCCGTTGCCAGCGTCAGCGGCGATGGCGCCTACGATACGAAACGCTGCCATGAGGCCATCGCGTTACGCCATGCGGATGCCATCATTCCGACCCGGAAGAAGGCTAAGCCATGGAAGACGAACCGGACCTACAAACGACACGCCGACTGGCTCGAACGATTTGGAAAAAATGGAGTGGCTACCACCGACGAAGTTTGGTCGCGACCAAAATGCGCTGCTTCAAGCTGCTTGGTGAGCACATCATGGCGCGTGACTTCGACCGCCTGGTCGCTGAGCTGCAGGTCCGTGCCGCCGTGTTAAATCGCTTTACGCGTTTTGGCACGTCCATAACGGTCACGATGCCATAACTCGGCCGGTAGAAAGCCAAACTCTGTCTTTACCTTATTTGTGCAACAAAGCCACAACAGGGAGCTTATGGCCTTTTAGAGGTGCAACATGATGCATAACGACAAGCCTGAGGACCTTCTTTTTTCTTTTTCAATTTTTCGGGAAGTTGGGCGAGCCCGTATGGACGCTTGTTGCAGGTGCATAAATCGTTCGAATGACTCGGTGCCTTGCATGCGGTGATGGGAAGTATTAGACAGCTTTTATTAGATTGGACAAACTTTATTAACTAGGACGAACATTATTTTTGCGCGACCAGTCCATGGACTTACGTCTGCTCCCCCAGCCGGTACTTCCTGATCTTGTCATGCAGGGTGGTCTTGGCCAGGCCCAGGGCTTCTGCTGCCCGTGCTAGGCTGTTGGCGTTACGAGCCAGGGCATCGACGATCAAAGCGCGCTCGTAGGCAGCCACCGCTTCCGGCAACGGCGTCGGGCCGGAGGCTTGGGCATGGTCGGCGAAGGGTGCAAAGCCTGCCGCAATGCCGAGCACGCAGCGCTCGGCCACGTTGCGCAGCTCGCGCACATTGCCTGGCCAGTCATAGGCCATCAGTCGGTTCATCTGCGCCGGCGCCAGTTCAGGCACCGGCCGCTGGTGGCGCGCGGCGCCTTGCAGCAGAAAGTGCTCGAACAACAGCGGAATGTCCTCGCGCCGCTCACGCAGCGGAGGCAGCGGTAGGGTAGCGACATTGAGTCGGTAATAGAGGTCGGCGCGGAACAGGCCCTGGTCGGACAGCTGCTTCAGATCGGCCTTGGTAGCAGCCACCACCCGGCAGTCCACCGCCACCGGCGTGTTGCTGCCCAGCCGCTCCAGCGAGCGTTCCTGCAGTACCCGCAGCAGCTTGATCTGCATTGCCATCGGCATCGATTCAATCTCGTCCAGAAACAGGGTGCCGCCGCTGGCATACTCGATCTTGCCGATGCGGCGCTTGCCGGCGCCGGTGTAGGCGCCGGCTTCATGGCCAAAGATCTCGCTCTCGAACAGGGTCTCGGGCAGGCCGCCGCAATTGAGGGCGACGAAGTTGCCGCTGCGGCGCGGGCCGGCATCGTGCAGGCTGCGCGCCACCAGTTCCTTGCCGGTGCCGGTCTCGCCCTCGATCAGGATGTCGGCAGCGCTGTTGCCCAGTTCGGCCACCAGTTGCCGCACTCGCACTATCGCGCTCGATCGACCGATCAGCAGGTTCTCCAGGCGGTCGCGGCCTTCGAGCCTGGCCTGCAGACGGCGCACTTCCAGCGTCAGGCGGCGCTTGTCGAGCGCGCGCCGCACTACCTCCACCAGGTAGTCCGGCGAAAACGGTTTCTCGATGAAGTCATGGGCGCCGTTCTTCATTGCCTGCACCGCCAGCGACACATCACCATGCCCAGTGATGAGCACCACCGGCAGATCGGCATCGACGGCGCGTACCTCGGCGAGCAGGGCCATGCCATCCATGCCGGGCAGGCGGATATCGCTGACGATCACACCAGCGAATTCGCGGGCGATGCGCCGGCACGCCAGCTCGGCGTTGTCGACCGCCATCACCGGAATGTCTTCCAGTTCCAGCGCCTGGGTGCATCCCAACCGAACGTCGGGATCGTCCTCGACGATCAGTACCTGCAGTTTGTCGGTCATGACGCGGGCCTTTGCGGTGCGGCGGGAAGGTCGACGGTAAACACCGCGCCGCCTTCGGGCAGGTTGTCGGCGGACAGCGCGCCGCCAAAGTCGGCGACGATACCGGCGGAAATCGCCAGTCCCAGGCCAAGGCCGCCTCCGGCTTCCTTGGTGGTAAAGAAGGGTTCGAACAGCCGGCCGCTGACTTCCTTGCTGATGCCGGGGCCACGGTCGCGCACCTGGATCAGGATGCGGCCGTCGCGCCGGCTGGCGGCAATCTCCACCACCGGCGCATGCTGGCCCTCCATTGCGTCGAGCGCATTGCCGGCCAGGTTCACCAGTACCTGCTCCAGCCGGTTCGCATCGCACCAGGCTTCCAGTTCCTCCGGCACCAAGTCGACGCGCACCACCGTGTCGGCCTGTTTCAGCCGCTGCTCTAGTAGGAACAGCGCATTCTCGATGGCGCGCCGCACCGGCACCGCCTGCGGCCTGCCGGATGACTTGCGGGCGAAGGACTTCAACTGCGATGTGAGCAGGCCCATGCGGTCGACCAACTGGTCGATGCGTTCGAGGTTGCTGCTGGCGGTCTCCTGGTTGCCACGTGCCAGGAATTTGCGGGCATTGCCGGACAAGGTACGCAGCGCGGCCAGCGGCTGGTTCAGTTCATGCGCGATGCCGGCCGAGAGCTGGCCGATCACGGCCAGCTTGCCGGCTTGCACCAGCTCGTCCTGCGCCGAGCGCAGCGTGCGCTCGGCCTGGGTACGCTCGGCCACTTCCTTTTGCAGCCGTTCATTGGCCGAAGACAGATCGGCGGTGCGCTCGATGACATTGCGCTCCAGCTCGTCATGCGCCCGCTGCAGCGCGGCCTGCGCCGCAACCTGGTCTTTCAGATGATGCCGGCGCTGGTTCAGCAGCAGCGCCAGGATAAACAGGAAGGCAGCAAAGGCACCGGCCAGCGCGGCCCGGTTGACGGCCATGGTGTGCACCTGTGCTTGCGGTGAATACACGGTGATGTTCCATGGCGTGCCGGGCAGGTTGCGGGTCTGGGCCAGGAAGTTGCCAGCCAGTGGAAACATCGGCGCTGATGTCGTCGTTGCCGGCAGGCGCACCAAGCGGGCACCATCTTCCAGCACGGCCAGCTCCTTCACGCCCAGCGGCGCCAGTGCCTGGCGGTTGTACTGCTGGGTGCGCTCGAAGGCTTCCATCGCAGCCTTGTCCAATGGCTTGATGGTGGTGAATTTCCAGTCCGGAACCGAGGACAGGATCACCACGCCGTTTTCATCCGACACCAGCGCCGGCGCCTCGACCGCGCCCCAGGACTGTTCCAGCTGGCGCAGTCCGACCTTAACCACCGCCACCCCGGCCACTTCCTGCCCGGTGGCGAGCGCGGAGGACAGGTAATAGCCGGGCTCGCCCTGGGTGGTACCGATGCCGAAGAAACGGCCGGCGCCGGTCTCCAGCGCCTGCCGGAAATAGGGCCTGAAAAACAGGTTTTCACCAATGAAGCTGTCGCGCTGGCGCCAGTTGCTGCTGGCAATCACCCGGCCTTCACGGTCGAGGATGTAGATCGAGAGGCTGCCGGCGCGGGCATTGAGCTGTTCTAGATAATGGTTCATCCGCGCCACGCGGTTGGCGTCGGGCGCGGTCAGCATGTCCAGTACGCTCTGGTCCAGACCCAGCAGCGCCGGGAAATAGCCATACTTGTCGATTTCCCGTTCCAGGCTGGCGGCATACAAGTCGAGCCGGTGGCGGCCGGTCGATTCCAGTTCGGCCATGCCGGCTGACAGACTGTAGCGGAAAGCGAGTTGCGACGCGGCCAGCGTCAGCGCGGCAAACAGCAGCAGCAGCGTGGTGACGCGGGACAGGGACAGGGCAGGGAGCATGACGTCGGCAGTCGTTCGGATTTCCGGATTATGCCGGTCCGCCGCTATTGCAGCGTCATCTCTTCCGGAAAAACCCTGCTGCACCATTCTGGGTTTGCGCATGTTGCTCCTTTGCCGGCCCCTGGCTGCTATGCCGGGGTGGTTTCCCGTTCTTCCTCGGGCAATGGCAGAACGTCTTCGGACTCGGCCAACTCGGGATCGATCCGGTCGATCGCGTTTTCCCACTTGGCCACGACGGTCGTGGCGATCGCATTGCCCAGCACATTGGTAACAGTACGGCCCATGTCAAGGAAGTGATCCACGCCCATCACCAGCAGCAGGCCGGCTTCCGGCAGGTTGAACATCGGCAGCACCGCGGCCACCACCACTAGCGAGGCGCGCGGCACGCCGGCGATGCCCTTGGACGACACCATCAGCACTAGCAGCATGGTGATCTGCTGGCCCAGCGTCAGCGGGATGTTGTAGGCCTGGGAAATGAACAGCGCGGCGAAGGCGGTGTACATCATCGAGCCGTCGAGGTTAAAGGAATAGCCCAGCGGCAGCACGAAGCTGGTTACTTTCTTTTGCACGCCGAATTTGTCCAGCTGTTCCATCAGCTTCGGATAGGCCGACTCGCTGGAGGCGGTGGAAAAGCCGATCAGCATCGGATTGCGGATCAGCTTCAGCAGGCGGAACACCTCGCGGCCCAGCACGCAATAGCCGGCGAAGATCAGCACCACCCACAGCACCGCCAGCGCGGCAAAGAAGCTGGCCATGTAGCGGCCATACACTAGCAGCACGCCCAGACCCTGGGTAGTGATGATGGCGGCCACGGCGGCGAATACGCCCACCGGCGCAAAGCGCATCACATAGTCGGTTACCTGCAGCATCACGTGGCCGATCTCCTGCGTGGTTTTCAGCAGGCTGCGGGCGGTGCTGTCATGCAGCTTGCCCAGCGCTACGCCGAAGAACAGCGCAAACACCAAGATCTGCAGAATTTCATTGTTGGCCATCGACTCCACGATGCTCTTGGGGAAGACGTGGGTCACGAACTGCTTCAGGTTCAATGCGTTGGTCTTGAGGTCGGTGGCCGTGCCGGCGTCCGGCAGCGGCACATTCACCGCATGGCCGGGCTGGAGCAGGTTGGACATCACCAGACCGATCATCAGGGAACAGAGCGAAGCCGTAATGAACCAGCCCAGCGCCTTGCCGCCAATGCGGCCCACGGCGCTTGCATCGCCCATACCGGCCAGGCCGCCGACCAGCGTGGCCAGCACCAGCGGCGCAATGATCATCTTGATCAGCCGAAGGAAGATGTCGGTGACCATCGTGAAATAACTGGCAATCTCCTTGGCTGCCGCCGCATCCGCGGCAAGCGAGTGGCAGAGATAGCCGACTGCAACGCCGGACACCATGGCAATGGCGATCCAGCTGGTAAGTTTGTTCCTTTTCATCGGAGGGTTCCTTTTGCTTCTGACTGATTGGGACGGATGGGCTGCGTCTGGGCCATCGAGGCCATACGCCAACCGCCCTTCCATGCAGCACGACGCGTGCCAGTCATGCATGCCAAAGTGGAAATGCAAGTAGCTGATTTAAAAGAAAAAAAAATGGGCTGGCGCAGCAGTGTCCGGATTCCCGGATAATGCCGGCTGAAGTCATTCGGAAATCCGGACGGTGCTGGACCGGACTGGCATTGCCGGCGGGGGAGGGGAAGTTGAACAAGGGGATTTTGATTGCAGCGGCGGCTGGGCTGGCCCTGGCGGCGGGCGCTTTATTTTTCACCGGCCGGCCCGGCGCCACTGCCTACATCGACCCGTCCGACGCGGCGCTGGTCGCGCGTGGCAAGCCTATCTACACCCAGCACTGCGCCGCCTGTCATGGCGTTAATCTGGAAGGGCAGCCGAACTGGCGCGAGCGCCAGCCCGACGGCCGCCTGCCGGCGCCGCCGCATGATGTGAGCGGCCATACCTGGCATCACCCCGACGCGGTGCTGGTGGATATCGTCAAGCATGGCCTAGTGCCGGGCAGGACTGCACCCGATGCGTACGTGAGCGACATGCCAGCCTATGAACGGGTGCTGTCGGATGCCGACGTGTTGGCCGTGCTGGCCTATATCAAGCACGGCTGGCCGGAGGAAGCCTTGCAGGCGCAGCAGGAAGTCACCCTGCAGCACAATCAGAGAAGCCCCTGAGTGGCTTGGCGGCGAAAGCCGCGAGCCGGGGCCTGCTCCTCAACCAGCGGCAAGTTTGACATCTCTCAGCCCCTGCGCCCCATGCCCGACTAATGTCTATCCACGTCGCGGCGAACCTGGCCGATTGCCCGATTTGTCGACGCGGCGCAAGGAGACGATGATGAGCACCGAAGCAAACCGGCAATTCGCCAGGCGTGGCTACGACCTGTTCATGAAGGGCGATATCGAAGGCGTGATCGGCCTGTGCGCCGACGACATTGCCTGGGCCAGCCCGAAGACGGAACCGATTTCCTTTTCAGGCAGCTTCCACGGCAAGGCGGAAGTCGCGCGGTTTTTTCACCTGATGTCCGAAACCATCGAATTCGAACGCTTTGAGCCGCAGTGCTTCATTGCCGATGGCGACAAGGTAGCCGTAAGCGGCATCTCGCGTGCCAGGGTGCTGGAAAACGGCGCCAAGTTCGATGATGCCTGGGTGCATATTTTCACGATGAAAAACGGGAAGATCGCCCGTTTCGAGCAGTACAACAATTCAGCGGCTTTCGTAGCCGCCATGTCCGCGCCGCTGCTGAGCAACGAAGACATGGCGGGCGCGGTCTGAAAACTGGCAGCCTCCTATGGCTGCGCCTGGTCCGAGAACAGGTCGAAGAGTACCTTGCGCAGCCAGATGCTTGCCGGGTCCTTGTGGAACCTGGCATGCCAGAAGAGATTAATGCCGATATCCGGCAGCGGCACCGGATGCGGCAGGTAGCGCAGATTGAACGGTGCCAGACAGGCCTGCGCATAACGCTCGGGAACGGTGGCCACCATGTCGGTGCTGGAAAGGATGTGGCCCAGTGCAACGAAGTGCGGCACGGTCAGCACCACCTTGCGGGCGATGCCGCGGCGCTGTACCGACTCGTCCACCGTGGCATGCCCGGTGCCCTCGGCCACCACGACCACGTGGCTGGCCGTGGCGAACTCGGCAACTGAAATCGCATTCCGGTCCAGCGCATGGCCTTGCCGGAACATGCAGACATAACGCTGCCGGAACAGGCCGCGCTGAAAAAAACCCGACTTCAGCTGTGGCAGCAGGCCCAGTGCAAGGTCGACATGCCCGGCCTGCAGCGCATCGGCCAGGTTGGTTTCCCGGTTGCGCACCGTGCTCACGGTGACGCCTGGCGCCAGTTGGGCCAGCCGGGTCATCAGGCGCGGCAGGAAGTAGATCTCGCCGATATCCGTCATCGCCACCGTGAATTTGCGGTTGCTGGCGGCCGGTTCGAAATCGGTCTTGCGGTTCAGGGCGTCATGCAGCGCCCCCAGCGCATAGGCCACCGGCTCGGACAGCTCGATTGCGTACGGCGTGGGTTCCATGCCGCGCGAGGTGCGCAGGAACAGTTCGTCATTCATCAGCCGGCGCAGCCGCGCCAGCGCATTGCTGACCGCCGGCTGGGTCAGCCCCAGTTGCGCGGCGACGGCCGAGACGCTCTTTTCCGTGAAAAGCTGGTGGAACACGATCAGCAGGTTCAGGTCGACATCTTTGAGTTGCATGGGTATTCATGAAATCAATACGGTGGATTCACCAGATTTTATTCTTTTATTTTGCTTGCTTACCTATAATCGCCCAACGTAAGCCAGAGGACCCGCCATGAAACTGCGCGTGCAGCCTGCCAACCGCTTCATCGAAGCCGCTCCCGGCGCCAATCTGCTGGCCACGCTGCGCGAGCATGGCATTGCGATGTCGTACAGCTGCACCGCTGGGCGCTGCGGCACCTGCCGCTGCAGGGTCAGCGCCGGCAGCGTGCAGGACACCGGACGCCAGGCCAAGATCACCCATCCCGGCGATGGCGAGTACGTGCTAGCCTGCACCAGCGTACTGACCGAAGACTGCACGATCGAGATACCTGAGTCGGATGAAATCGTCATCCATCCGGCCCGCATCCTGAAGGCGATCGTGCTGGCAATCGACGCGCTGTCCCATGACATCCTGCGGCTGCGCCTGAAACCCGCCAAGCCGCTGGCGTTCTCGCCCGGCCAGTACGCCAGCCTGCAGTTCACGCCGGCGCATGTGCGACCCTATTCGATGGCAGGCCTGGCGCAGGATGACGAACTCGAATTTCATGTGCGGCTGGTGCCGGGCGGACGGGTCACCCGGTATATCGCCAACGAACTCAGGCTCGGCGACGCGGTGCGTGTGAGCGGCCCGCTCGGCACCGCCTACCTGCGCGCGAAGCACGAGGGGCCGATGCTGTGCGTGGCAGGCGGCACGGGCCTGGCGCCGGTCTTGTCCATCGTGCGTGGCGCAATCGCTGCGGGCATGCGCAATCCGATCCATCTGTATTTCGGCGTGCGTACGCCGCAGGACGTGTATTACGCCGACCGGCTGGCTGAACTGGCACATGCACACGACAACCTGCATGTGCATATCGTGGTTGCCAACGGCAGCGGCGGCAGTGGATGGCGGCACGGCCTGCTGACCGAGGCGCTGGCGCAGGACTGGACCAGCCTGGCGGGCTTTCGCGCCTACCTGTGCGGCGCGCCGGCCATGGTGGAAGCGGCAGCGCTGCTGGTGAGAGCCCGCGGCGTGACACCGGACCAGCTGCATGCCGACGCGTTCTATCCGGCGATGGATTAGGCGCCATCGATCAGGCCCCATATCAAACAATCAACAAGGAGACAGCATGGGCGACATGCCGGCGGTATTTCCAACGAACCCCACCTGGGAAGGCGACGGCAGCAGCCGCATCCCGTTCTGGGCCTACACCGACGAGGCGCTGTACAAAAAGGAACTGGAGCGATTCTTTTACCAGGGCCACTGGTGCTATGTCGGCCTGGAAGCCGAAATCCCCAACCCGGGCGACTTCAAGCGCACCGTGGTCGGCGAGCGCTCGGTGATCATGGTGCGCGATGCAGACGGCGCCATCAATGTAGTGGAAAACGTTTGCGCCCATCGCGGCATGCAGTTCTGCCGCAAGCGCCACGGCAACCAGACCGAGTTCGTCTGCCCCTATCACCAGTGGAACTACAGCCTGAAGGGCGACCTGCAGGGCGTGCCGTTCCGGCGCGGCGTGAAGCAGGACGGCAAGGTGCAGGGCGGCATGCCCAAGGAATTCAACACCGGGGAGCATGGCCTGACCAAACTGAAGGTGGCCACCCGCGGCGGCGTGGTGTTCGCCTCCTTCGACCATGGCATCGAGTCGCTGGAAGACTTCCTGGGGCCGGACATCCTGCATTACTTCGACCGCCTGTTCAACGGCCGCAAGCTGACCCTGCTCGGCTACAATCGCCAGCGCATACCCGGCAACTGGAAGCTGATGCAGGAGAACATCAAGGACCCTTATCATCCCGGCCTGCTGCATACCTGGTTCATCACCTATGGCCTGTGGCGCGCCGATAACAAGTCGCAGCTGGTGATGGACGCGCAGTTCCGCCATGCGGCGATGATCTCGACCCGTGGCAATAGGGGCGCGAAGTCCGAGGTCACGGCCGGCGTCACCAGCTTCAAGGAAAGCATGGAGATCCAGGATAAGCGCCTGCTCGACATCGTGCCCGAGCCGTGGTGGCAAGGCCCGACGGCGGTGATGATGACGCTGTTTCCCAGTGTGATCTTCCAGCAACAGGTCAACAGCGTATCGACCCGCCACATCCAGCCCAGCGGCACCGGCTCCTTCGACTTCGTCTGGACCCATTTCGGCTTTGAGGACGATACCCCGGAAATGACCGAGCGCCGGCTGATCCAAGCCAACCTGTTCGGCCCCGCCGGCTTCGTGTCGGCCGACGACGGCGAGGTAATCGAGTTCTCGCAGAGCGGCTTCGAGCAGAAGCCCTTTCACCGGGCGCTGGCGGAACTGGGTGGCTATGACTGCAGCAACACCGACCACATGGTGACCGAGACGCTGATCCGTGGCATGTACCACTACTGGCGCAAGGTGATGGAGGTCTGACGATGGAAAACCCGACGATCACGATGCAGGCCTGGCTGGCCCTAGTCCAGCTCCATGCTGATTATGCCGCTGCCGTGGACCGCGAGGACTGGGACGCCTGGGTGGACTTCTTTACCGAGGATTGCGTCTACAAGGTGCAGCCGCGTGAAAACCATGAGCGGGGCTTTCCGCTGGCCACGCTGTCGCTCCTGAGCCGCAACATGCTCAGGGACCGCGCCTACGGCATCAAGGAGACCCTGTTCCACGATCCGTATTACCAGCGGCATGTGGTGGGCCTGCCGCGCATCCTGAAGGCCGATGGCGAGGTCATCGAGGCCGAGACCAACTATTCAGTGTTTCGCACCAAGCTCGGGCAGGAAACCACGGTATTCAATGTCGGCCGCTACATCGACCGCATACGGGTCACGCCGGCTGGCCTGAAATTCGCATCGCGGCTATGCATTTTCGATACCGAGATGATTCCCAATTCACTGATTTATCCGATCTGAGGTCGCCATGGCAGAAAACTGGATTGATGTAAGCGCAGAAGACGAGGTGCCGCAGGAAGATGTGATCGGTGTGGAGGCGCAGGGCCAGGACATTGCGCTCTACAGCGTGGAAGGCCAGGTGTATGCCAGCGACGGCATCTGCACCCATGGCCATGCCCGCCTGTGCGACGGCTTCCTCGACGGCTTCGAGATCGAGTGCCCGCTACACCAGGGCAAGTTCGACATCCGCAACGGCCACGCCATGTGCGCGCCTGTGACGGAAGACATCAAGGTCTACCCGGTGAAGATCGAGGATGGCCGGGTGTTCGTCGATATCGGCTAAGCGGGCCAAGGGGCCGCCGCGCTTGGCGGCTCAGCGGCTCAGCAACTTAGCGGCTCAGGCCGCGCGCCGCCACCGGCCACACGCATTCGACCTGGCCATTGCGTATGCCCACCAGTTCGTCGTACAGGTTCAGGGTCGGATCGCAGTGGCCCGGTATCAGCAGCAACTGCTCGCCCAGGCCAGGCCGGGCGGTGCCTTCGCCGCATTCGACAATGCCGTGCTCGTCGTTGGCAGCGACATAGCGCAGTGCGCCGCCGTCGGGCTGTTTGATCAGCGGCAGGCCTGAGTCCACCGCCATCGATTTCAGGCCGGCGTCCAGCACCACCCGCGTCGGCGGCGCCACGCTCATCACCGCGGAGGCGATGAACAGGCTGTGGCCAAAGCCGGTGGCCGGGTTCCATTCATTGCGGCCATAGTCGCCATCCATGAACACATAGGAGCCGGGCTGGATCTCGGTATAGACACCGCTGGCAAGATCAAACTCGACGCTGCCGGTGCCGCCGCCCGTCACCACCTCGCATGCCATGCCAGCCGCCTGCAGCCGCGCCACCACCGCGCCGGCCTTGGCCGCAGCCTGGGCAGCGGCCTCGCGCCGCTCGACCCTGCTGCGCCGATGCTGCGCGCCGCCATGGTAAGCCTGCAGGCCGCCGAAACGCAGGCCGGGGTGCAGGGCAATCTCTTCAACCAGGCGCAGCGCCGCGTCGGCATCGGTCACGCCGCAGCGGCCCTGGCCGACATCAATTTCAACGAACACGGTGACCATCACTTGCGCCTCGGCGCAGGCCTGCGCCAGCGCCGCGACCTGCCGCGCATCGTCGACGCAGACGCTGATGCGCGCATGCCGCGCTAGCGCCGCCAGAATGCGGGCCTTGGCCGGGCCGGCAAGCTCATTGCTGATATGGATGTCGGCAATGCCGGCGCGCACGAAGGGCAGGGCCTCGCTGGCCTTCTGGCAGCAGATGCCTACCGCGCCCCGCGCCATCTGGGCCAGCGCGATGTCAGGGCATTTGTGGGCCTTGGCATGCGGCCGAAGGCGGATGCCGGCACGGTCGGCCAACGCCTGCATGCGATCGACGTTGCGCTCGAAGACACCGAGGTCGAGGATCAGCGAAGGTGTGTCAACCTCGGCCAGTGACTGGCCGGGCCGGGCGGCGGGTGGAAGATCGAGGTCGATGCCGGCGTGCGTGGGAAGCGTCATGGAAGGTAAGCGGGAAGCCATGGGACTAGCCATTCTATGCGCGCGAGGCCAGCTTGTCGCGGTATGTCTTCAAAACCATAAACGCCGCGGGTGTCAGCACTACCGTCGTCTTATGTCAGGGACAGCAAGCGGTTGGGACATGGGCAATGCCGTCACGCTCGCCGAGGCGGCCCGGGGGAGCGGCTGTGGGAGGCAACCGTCGTGCTGCATTGCCCATGCTGAAGATAACGGCTGCCCGCTGGCGACAGAGCCTCACATTGAAGGGCTGCGGCAGCGGCCTGCTGTGCCGACGGAAGTGCTCATCCGCATGGCCGCGGGTACAGTCGGCTCCAGCGTGCCTGGGTATGTCGCTTCGATACCTATTGTTTGAATCTCCCCGGCACGGCGCAGTTGTTACTCAGAACCCGTACTGCTGACGCGGGTCGTGCGGCTGGCTGGCCGGTGTCAACACGTTGACGCACCCGTCATTCCTACGGCTCTTGCCGGCTGCGCTTGTCCAGGCTGGTACGCGCCGGGCCGGGTGCTCGCATGCGGCTGCGCTCCCGTTCCCGCGCAGGCTGCGGCGGCGCGGCGCGCGGCAGATCTGCTTGCGCCGCCGGCTCCCTGTCCAGCCATTGCCCTAGCACTTCCCGCATCACCGCGCCAGCCAGATTGGGCGTCCCGCGCAACGACTCCCGGTACTGCCGCGCGGTGTCGCCATCGAACTGTCCGCGCGCCAGCAGCCCATGGTCGCCCTTGAATACGGCACCACCGCTAGCACCCTGTGCTGGCCATACAGCCGTTCAAGCTGCGTCAGACGGTGGGACGGATCTGGTGCCGCCATTGTGGGCTGGGGCCGATCACGATCGGCGACGTGCCACCCGAGGAGTCGCTGGGCCTTTCGCACTGCGCACAGCGCTGGCGCTGGGCCTGGGGCTGACGCGCATCAGCCAGGGGGCGGCTGAGACTGCGATCCGGCTTGTGCTGGAAGAGGAGGGCGATAACAACCAGCGCGCCGCCGTGCGGCTGGGGGGTGAGCGACCGGGCGCTGCAGATTCGGAAGAAAAGCCGGCAGGAGGCAGCGGTGCGGCAGCATTGAAAAGTGCCGCTGATCCCAACAAGACGGCCGCGCTCAAAACCTTTCTTCGTTCCCTGCCAGCCCAGTGCTGCATCGCCATGGAGGCCACCGGCCCTTACCACCAGGCGCTGGCCAACCCGGCCCACCAGCAGCGCCTGCGCGTGTATGTGCTCAACCCAGGGACCTGTATCACTACGCCAAGGGCGTGGGTCTGCGCGCCAAGACCGAGCGCGTCGATGCCGCCATGATCGCCCGCTTCCTGGCTAACGAAGGACTACGGCTGCGTGCCTACCAGCCTCCCACGCCAGAGCAGCGTCAGATCGACCAGCTGCTGCGCCGGCGCAGCAAGATCGTCACGCTCAAGACCGCCTTGCAACTTACCTGCAGCGACGCGCCTTGCCTGCGCACCGAAACGGCCAGGCTGCTCAAGAGCTTTGCCGCCCTGCTCAAGCAGATCGACCAGCAACTGGCCACCTTGCAGCAGGCCATGCCCGAGCGGGCCCAACAACTTGAGCGCCTGCAGTCGATCCCGGGCGTGGGACCGCTAACCGCATGCTGGCTGGCCAATCTGCTGGACCGGGTGCCGTTCGCCAATAGCGATGCCTTGGTGGCCTTTACGGGCATGGATCCGCAACCATGTGATTCCCAGACCTATGAGCACTGCCGGGAACGGGGCTGGACGATGACGGAAGCGATCGTGATTTTTGCCCGCAAGATGCTGCGCATTGCCCTGGCCATGCACAAGACGCAGAAGTGCTTCGATGCGCAATTTGTTGGAAAAACAGCTTGACGCAGAACAAAGAATTTCAAACAGACGCCGCACCTTTTCCCGCTCCGGGCACCGCTAACACGGCGCGCTCAACGGGACTTTACGGCAACGGCAAAGACAACTTCAAAGACAACGTCAAAGATAGCTCCAAAAACTACGACCACTGCAATGGCCAAAGCAACCGCAACGGCATCGCCAACCTAAATCCCAATCAACACTTGCCCCGCCAATCCGGCCAGCCTGCTAAAGATTCACCACGCCGCGGCCAATCTCAAGCACCCGGCCGCCGACCCGGATCGCGCCGTCGGCCCCCACTTCCAGATGCAGCCGGTTTGGCCGGCCGACGGCATCCCCCTGGCTGACCTGGAAGCGCGCCGGCAGCGCCCTGCCAGTGGCACACAGCCAGCCGCCCAGGTTGGCACAGGCCGAGCCGGTGCCGGGGTCTTCGGCTACGCCGCCGCCCTGCTTGGTGAAGAAGTAGCGCGCTTCCACCTGGCCTGCATGCTGCGGGTCGAAGGCAAACACATAAGCGGTCTTTCGGCCCAGGCTGCTGACTGGCCAGTCGGCGATGCGGGCGCCGTCGGGGCAGGCGCGACGTACCGCTTCCGGGGTGCGCAGCGGCACCAGTAGCTGGTCGGCGCCGATGTCGACCCACAGCGGCGACGACAGCAGGTCTTCTTCCCGCAGGCCCAGCAGCGCTGCCACTTCGGCGTCGGCCATGCCGGCATCGGCAGTGCGCGGGGCGCCGCGATGCGGCGCGGTGAAAGTCCAGGCGTCGCCCTGTGCGGTCACCGGCACGATGCCGGCCTGGAATTCCAGCGTCAGCGCGTCGCCAGTGGCCAGCAGGTCGCGCACCACGTGAGCGGTGCCCAGCGTGGGATGCCCGGCGAAGCGCATCTCATAGCCGGTGGTGAACACCCTGACCCGGGCGCTGGCCTGCTGTGACGGCAGGATAAAAGTGGTTTCCGACAGGTTGAACTGCAGCGCCAGCGCCTGCATGGTGGCGTCGTCCATGCCGTCGGCATGCTCGAACACGCACAGCGGATTGCCGCCGAAGGTGGTGTCAGCAAAGACGTTCAGCAGGCGGAAAGGGTAACTGGCCATGATGCGAAGAAGGAAAATGAACGGACGCTCATTCTATCCCGGCTATCCTCGCGCCCTCGTCCTGCCAGCGGCGCATCGACAGCGGCTGGCCTTCGCGCAAGAAGGCCGCCAGCCTGTCGGCGCGCAGGGCCATGCTGACGTAATAGCCTTGGATGTCGTCGCAGCCCGCCTCGGCCAGGAAGTGCGCCTGCGCTTCGGTCTCCACGCCTTCGGCAATCACGGACAGGCGCAGGCTGCGGCCCAGCGCGATGATGGCGCGCACGATGGCGCCGGCGCCGGCATGGCCGAACAGGTCGCGCACGAAGGACTGGTCGATCTTCAGGTCGCTCAGCGGGAAGCGCTTCAGATAGGCCAGGCTGGAATAGCCGGTTCCGAAATCGTCGATGGCGATATGCACGCCCAGACGGGTGATCTCGTCCATGATCGAGACGCTGCTGTCGATATCGCGCATTAGCGTGCTTTCGGTGATTTCCAGCTTCAGGCAGCCCGGCTCCAGCTGGTTCGCAGCCAGTGCCGCCGATACCGTGTCGATCAGCCTGCCGTCCTCGAACTGCTGGGCGGCGACGTTGACTGACATGACCAGCGGCGGCAGACCCTGCTCGCGCCAGGCCCGGGCCTGGGCACAGGCCTCCTTCAGCGCCCAGTCGCCAATGGCGGCAATCAGGCCGCTGCCCTCCGCCACCGGAATGAATTTGTCCGGCGAGATCATGCCGCGCTGCGGATGGCGCCAGCGGATCAGCGCCTCCACGCCCTCCACCACGCCGCTGGCCAGCGCCACCTGCGGCTGGTAGTGCAGCTCGAACTGGCGCGCTTCCAATGCATGGCGCAACTCGCGTTCCATTTCATGCTTTTCGAGCGCGGCCGCATTCGTTTCGGTCTGGTAGAACTCGATGCGGTTGCCGCCGCCGGCCTTGGCCTGCTGCATCGCGAAGATCGCATGGCCGAGAAGGGCGTCGGCGTCGCGTCCGTCCCTGGGGAAGAAGGCGATGCCGATGCTGGCGCTGATGAAGAGCTCGGTGCCGTCACTGTGGAAGGGCTGGGCCAGGCTTTCCCTGGCGCGCGCGGCCAGCAGCTCGGTCTGCGCCAGCTTGGACTCGCGGTGTTCCAGCACGATCACGAATTCATCCTTGCCCAGGTGCGCCAGCACCGCGCCGGGACCGATGCAGCTCTGCAGCCGCTCGGCCACGCAGAGCAGCACGGCATCGCCGGCGGCATAGCCCAGGGTGTCGTTGATGGTCTTGAAGCGGTCCAGGTCCAGTGCCAGCACCGCGACCTGCGGCGCCTCGCCATCGCCGCCGGCCATCATCTGTCCCAGCAGCGCCTTGACCAGCGCCCGGTTGGGCAGCCGCGTTAGGCTGTTATGGGTGGCCTGGTGTTCCAGCTCGGCTTCCCGCTGCTGCAGGTTGGCGATCAGGCGGGCCAGGGTGCGCGACAGCACCTGCACTTCATGGTAGCCGTGCTGCAGCGCCATGCCGGTGCTGGCCTCGCCGCGGTCCAGCCGTTCGGCCTCGCGGGTGATCGCATTGAGCGGGCGCGAGATGCGGCTGGCCAGCAACCAGCCCAGCAACGCAAACAACGCGGCGATGATCACGCCCGATAGCAGCACCTGCCGCTGCAGCGCGGCCACCGGCGCGAAGGCGGCATCGATCTGCTGACGCTCGATGATGATCCAGCCCAGGCCAGGATAGTTCTGGTAGCCCCTGCTGCGAGAATAGCCGGTCAGCCAGGCCTTGCCATCCGGCCAGGTCTCGGTCAGGTAGCCGGACTGGCCCTGCTGCGCGCGCCGTACGCTGTGCAGGCTCAGCTTTTTGTCCTGCAACGCGGCCGGGCCGAACAGCACGGTGCCGTCGGCGGCCACGATCAGCGCTTCATACGATGCGGCCGACGCCATTGAACGGGTCAGGCCCATGATCCAGCGCCAGTCGATATGCGCGCCCAGCACGCCGGCGAAGCGCCCGCCCGTGCTCACCGGCATGGCGACATCGAGAAAGCGCAGCGGCTCGCCACCGTCGGCCTGCAGCTTCTTTTCCAGCAGCAGGGCGCGATGCAGGTCGCCCACGAAGGCGGCTTTGGAGGCTTCGCCGAACCAGGGACGTTTGGTCACATCCTGGCCTTCCAGCAGCGCGCCGGTGGCGGCCACTACCGTACCCGCCGGGTTGGCATAGCCAATCCAGGCATAGCCTTCGCGGGCACGCAGCAGGTCGTTGAGGTGGGCACGGATCGCCGTCGGACGGTCCAGCAGAGCGGTGTCGGTCAGGCTGCCGGCATACAGGGAAATGTCCTGGTAGCGCTCGTACATCGCGCGATCCAGCGTGGCGGCCAGTTCCGCTGACGTTTGCGCCAGGCGCTCGCCGATGCCCTGCTTGAGGTCGGCGGTGGCGGCATTCTGGATCACGGCGCCCAGCACGGCAGTCAGCGCCACCGCAAGCGCGGTGGCGAAGAAGGCGAGCAGGGTGCGCAGACTGTATTGGGCCATCGATCCGATCCGTTGCAGAACACATGAGCGCATCAGCGCATGTGTTTCGCACATTACTAAATTTCGGGACACATTGTTTCTGCACAGACGGAATTTCCTCGCATCGATTGCTTGCAATCAATGCAATTCACCATGCCTCCATACGAGAAACCGACCGCCGGTAGATGGCCCAGCTACCAAGCGGCACCGAGCCCCCTATCCAATCACCCTGAGGGAGTAGTCGGTAGCCTGCACATCCTTGGTCAGCACGCCGATCGAGATCCGGTCCACGCCGGTTTCGGCGATGGCGCGCAGGGTTGCCATGCTGACGCCGCCAGAGGCTTCCAGCAGCGCCCGGCCGGCATTGATGGCCACCGCCTCGCGCATTTGCGCGGTGCTGAAGTTGTCCAGCAGGATAGAGGTGGCGCCGGCGTCGAGCGCCTCGTTGAATTCGTCCAGCGATTCGACCTCGATCTGCACTGGCGCGCCGCTGTTCAGCGCCTGCGCCGCCCGCAGCGCGGCCACCACGCCGCCGGCCGCACCGATATGGTTTTCCTTGATCAGAATGCCGTCATACAGCGCCAGGCGCTGGTTGTCGCCGCCGCCGACCCGTACCGCATATTTCTGCGCCAAGCGCAGGCCGGGCAGGGTCTTGCGGGTGTCGAGGATGCGGGCCGCGGTGCCTTCCACCGCCTGCACATGGCGCCGGGTGGCGCTGGCCACGCCGGACAGCAGTTGCAGGAAGTTCAGCGCGCTGCGCTCGGCGGTCAGCAGCGAGCGGGCCGGGCCGGTAATCATGCAGACTGTGGCATTGGCCTGCATCAGCTCGCCCTCCGCGTGCTGCCAGCGGATGCGGATGCGCGGATCGACCCGCGTCATCACGCCCGCGAACCAGGGCGCGCCGCACAGCACCGCTTGCTCGCGCACGATGACGCGGGCCTCCACTTCCTGGTCGGCCGGCACCAGCAGGCCGGTCAGGTCGCCGCTGCCGATATCTTCGGCCAGCGCGGCGGCGATATTGGCCTCGAACGCCGCCTGCAGCGCGGCGTCGAAGGGCACATGCGGATTAATCAGACCGTTCATGCCGGCCCCACGCCGGCAAACAGCGCCTGTTCCCGCGCCAGGTCCGGTCCGGGCCGCACATTGGCCTTCTTCGCGGCGGCAAAGGCCAGCATGCGGTCGATGCAGCGATAGGCCAGGAGGCCGGTCTCGGCATCCACCACGATTTCATTGTCACCCCGCTCCAGTACCCGCACCAGGTTGCGCAGGCCATTCATCGCCATCCATGGGCAATGGGCGCAGCTCTTGCAGGTGGCGCTGTTGCCGGCGGTGGGCGCCTCGATGAAGCGCTTGCCGGGCGCGGCCAGCCGCATCTTGTGCAGCAGGCCGTTGTCGGTGGCGACGATGAATTCCTCGGCATCCATGTCGCGCGCGGCGGCGATCATCTGGGAAGTGGAGCCCACCATGTCAGCCAGCGCCACCACCGCCGCCGGCGACTCCGGATGCACCAGCACCTTCGCCTGTGGATGCGCGGCCTTCAGCAGCTCCAATTCCACACCCTTAAATTCATCGTGCACCAGGCAGGAGCCTTGCCACATCAGCAGGTCGGCTCCGGTCTCGCGCTGGATGTAGCCGCCCAGGTGGCGGTCCGGCGCCCACAGGATCTTCTTGCCCTGCGCATGCAGGTGGGCCACGACGTCTAGTCCGATAGACGAAGTCACCATCCAGTCGGCGCGCGCCTTCACCGCCGCGCTGGTATTGGCATAGACCACCACGGTGCGGTCGGGATGGGCGTCGCAGAAGGCGGCGAAGTCGTCGGCCGGGCAGCCCAGGTCAAGCGAGCAGGTGGCGTCGAGGTCGGGCATCAGCACGGTCTTGTGCGGGCTCAGGATCTTCGACGTCTCGCCCATGAAGCGCACGCCGGCCACCACTAGGGTCTGCGCCGCATGGTCGCGGCCGAAGCGCGCCATCTCCAGCGAGTCCGACACGCAGCCGCCGGTTTCCTCGGCCAGGTCCTGCAGGTCGGCGTCGACATAGTAGTGCGCCACCAGCACCGCGCCGCGCTGTTTCAGGAGCGCCTTGGCGCGGTTCTTCAGCGCGGCGCGCTCCTCCTGCGTCGGGCTGTCGGGCACGCGGGCCCAGGCGGAGGCGGTCGAGCAGGCGCCACCCTGTGATGGGGCGTCGAATTCAACGGGTTTGATCACGGAAGTCTGCATGGCGGATCCGAAAGGTCAGTAGGTGTAAGGGCAAGGCTCATGCCGCCGGCGACAGCACGGTGGGCAGCGCCTTGGGCAGAGTGTCCGGATAATCGAGGCTGTAATGCAGGCCGCGGCTTTCATGACGCTGCAGCGCGCTATCGACGATCAGCGCGGCCACATCCACCAGGTTGCGCAACTCCAGCAGGTCGGGCGTGACGCGAAAGCTTGCGTAGTATTCGTCGATCTCGCTCTTCAGGAGCCGGATGCGTTCGCGCGCGCGGCGCAGCCGCTTGGTGGTGCGCACGATGCCGACGAAATTCCACATGAAGCGGCGCAGCTCATCCCAGTTCTGCGCGATCACCACTTCCTCGTCGGCGTCGGTGACCCGGGTCTCGTCCCATTGCGGCACCGGCGCCGGCTCGGCCGGCGGCTGGGCGGCAATGTCCTGCGCGGCCGCCCGGCCCAGCACTACGCATTCCAGCAGCGAATTGCTGGCCAGCCGGTTGGCGCCATGCAGGCCGGTGCAGGCCGTTTCGCCCACCGCGTACAGGCCGGGCAGATCGGTGCGCCCGGCGCCGTCGGTCACCACGCCGCCACAGGTGTAGTGCGCCGCCGGCACCACCGGGATCGGCTGCTTCGTGATGTCGATGCCGAATTCCAGGCAGCGCGCCAGGATGGTGGGGAAATGCTCCTTCAGGAATTCTGCCGGCTGGTGGCTGATATCGAGGTCCACATGATCGAGGCCGCGCTTTTTGATTTCATAGTCGATCGCGCGGGCCACGATGTCGCGCGGCGCCAGCTCGGCCCGCTCGTCATGTGCTGGCATGAAGCGCTGGCCGGCGGCCGCGCCGGCGCTAGCCGGCAGCTTGAGCAGGCCGCCTTCGCCGCGCAGCGCCTCGCTGATCAGGAAGGACTTGGCATACGGGTGGTACAGGCAGGTCGGGTGGAACTGGATGAATTCCATGTTGGCCACGCGGCAGCCGGCGCGCCAAGCCATCGCGATGCCGTCGCCGGTCGCACTGTCGGGATTGGTGGTATAGAGATAAACCTTGCCGGCGCCGCCGGTGGCCAGCACAGTGTGGCTGGCGGCGATCGCGATCACCCTGCCGCTGGCGGCGTCACGCGCATACAGGCCGGCGCAGCGCTGGCGGCCGCGGGCATCGGGCTGGCGGATCAGATCCACCGCGATATGCTGCTCCAGCAGGGTGATGTTGGGATGGCTGCGCACCTTCTGTTCCAGCGTGGCCTGCACCGCGTGGCCGGTGGCGTCGGCGGCATGGATGATGCGGCGCGCGCTGTGGCCGCCTTCGCGGGTCAGGTGGAAGCCGAGTTCGGCATCAGCATCGCGGGTGAAGGGCACGCCCTGTTCGATCAGCCAGAGTATCGCCTCGCGGCCATGTTCGACGATGTGGCGGGTCATGGCCTCGTCGCATAGGCCGGCGCCGGCATCGAGCGTATCGGCCAGGTGGCTGGCGGTGCTGTCGCCAGAGTCGAGCACCGCGGCGATGCCGCCCTGCGCCCAGTTGCTGGCGCCGTCGGGCAGGCCGCCCTTGCAAATGACGACGACCTTGCGGCCCTGCGCCAGACTGAGCGCAACGGAAAGGCCGGCCAGGCCGGCGCCGATGATGGCGACATCGAATTTCATGGTCAGCATGCCTCGCGGGTCAGGTTGCCATGCCCTTGCGGGCAAAAAGGACGCACATTGTAACGGTGTTGTCATTTATGACAAGCGCGGCGCGTTCCTGGATCCATATCACGCGCCGCGCCGGCTTATCAAGGCAGTAGCGGCGGATGGCTTGTGTTTGGGTTAAAAAAACGGATGCAATTGTTCCGGTGCAACGGTTCCTAATCGCTGGCTGTACGTTTTTCTGCGTCATGCGCCAGCGCATTAATGCGGCTCAATATACGGACGTGCGGCTGGCATTTGATATCACTATCCCCACCTGATCGAGGAGAACATCATGGAGCGACGCGCATTTCTTATTACCGTTACGGCCGGCGCGGCCAACATGCTGGCACTGAGCGGCTGCGGCGCAGTCTCGAGCGCCAGCGCCACCCCCGGCAAGGGAAACGCGCCACGTACCGACAAGATCGACGCCGGTGCCAACGACACCCTGACCAGGCTGTATGGCATGACGCCGGGCGCGCGCGAACTGGTTGCTAAGTCACGCGGCATGCTGATCTTCCCATCGGTGATTGCGGCAGGCTTTGGCGTGGGCGGCCAGTATGGCGAGGGCGTGCTGCGTTCGGGACGGTCGGTGCTGGGTTACTACAACCTGGCATCGGTATCGGTGGGGCTGCAGATCGGCGCGCAGTCCAAGGCCATTGTGTTCCTGTTCCTGACCCAGGAAAGTCTGGACCAGTTCCGCAACGCCAAGGGCTGGTCCGTCGGGGCCGATGCCTCGGTGGCAGTGCTGCGGGCTGGCGCCAATGGCCAGATCGACGTCAACGCAGTCACCGCGCCGGTGGCGGCCTTCGTGATGACCAATGCAGGGTTGATGGCCAACCTGACGCTGGAAGGCACCAAGATCACGCGCATGGACGTGTAGCGGCCTTTGCAGGGAGGGCCGCTATCGGCCCTTTCCTGTTTTCACCTTCTTTCCTTCCCCTTCACACATCAACCCGAACCTCTGTCGGCCACCCATCCTGAAGTGGCGGGCGCCATCAACGCTTGATCGCCGGACATCAGCTCTGGCATGCTTGCCCACATGTCCATGCGTTCTTGTGCTTACGCTGCGCGCATCTCCCACAATCAGGCCGCCATGCCCTTTTATTCATATTCCTGCTATCCATAACCGAAATGGTTCTTTGTCGCTGCTAGCGCTGCTTCCTATACTCGACCTCCATGATTACTGGATGAAAGGCGGTCGGCAATGGCATTAAGAACTCGTCGGACATGGATGGTCCGCAGCCTGCTCGGCGTGATGGCATGGTGCGCGATGCTGCCGGTTGCCAAGGCACAACCGGTACAACCGGCACAACCGGCACAACCAGCCTGGAATGCGGCATCACTGCCGCTGTCGGTGCCCGCGGGCAGCAAGCTGGTGGTCGGCGACCAAAACGAAAACCTGCAGACCGTCCTGATTGCTTCCGGCGTCAGGAGCCGGCTTGTTACCCAGGTGGCATTCGCCAACTTTCTCGGCGGGCCCGAGATCTTCGAGGCCTTCCGCGCCGGCGCCCTCGATGTCGCCTTGGTAGGCAGCACGCCGCCCATCCATGCGCATGCCGCCGGTGAACCGATTCCCATCGTGGCTGCCTTGCAGAGCGCGCGTCCAGCCTACGGACTGGCACTGCGGCCCGGCCTGGCGCTGAACTCGCTGCAGGATCTGAAAGGCAGGAAGATCGCATGGGCCGAAGGCACTGCCCGTCAGCCCTTCATCCTTGCCGCGCTCAAGCGCGCCGGCCTCAGGGTGGACGAGGTGAAGCTGGTTCCCTTGAAGGTGGGCGATTTTCCAGTAGCAATTAAGACCGGCCAGGTCGACGTGGCGCCGCTCAACGAGCCTCATCTGAGCCGTTACCTGAAGGCCTATGCGGCGGAAAAGGCGCAGACGCTGCCGGCGGCGGCGCATGAAGACTTGCCCGCTTCCACCCGCTATCTGTATGCCAGCAGGAGGGCGCTGGCCGATCCGGCCAAGGCAGCCGCGATCCGGGAACTGGTGGCGGGATGGGTGTCGGCGGTAGCCTGGAGCCAGGCCCATCCTGCGGACTGGGTCCGGGCCTATTACGTCAGGCGCCAGGGCCTGAAGGAAGCCGATGGCGCGGCCATCGTCGCCGCTGACGGTGAGCTGCGTTTTTCCCCGCTGCGCGATACGGTGCGCGGGCAGCAAGAACTGATCGACCTGCTCCATGGCGCCGGCCAGTTGCCGCGTCGCCTCGATGCGCAAGAGGAATTCGATCTCCGCTTCGATACGCTGTTCGTTGAGCGCAATGCTTCTGCGGGAGGATCGAGATGAACAACTACGTCGCATCCTTTCCACGTACGGAGGACACGCCCGAGTCCGCTGACACGCGCCGTGCTGCGCCATCTCGTCGCCAGCCGCGGCTTGCGCCGGCCCGGCTGGGGCTACTGGGGCTGTATGCCGGGCCGATTGCGCTGCTGGCGCTGTGGCAGGCGGCATCCACGTTGGGATGGCTGTCGCCGCGGCTGCTGGCTTCGCCGGCGACAGCGGTTGTTACTGGCTACGCAATGCTGCGCGACGGTGGCCTGGCCGGCGATCTCGCCGCTTCCGCGCTGCGTGCCTATTCCGGCCTGCTACTGGGCGTGTTCCTGGGCCTGTGCCTGGCGCTGGCCGCCGGCCTGACGCGCTGGGGCGAAGCCGCCTTCGACAGCCTGATACAGATCAAGCGCGCGGTGCCGACGCTGGCGCTGATACCGCTGGCCATCCTGTGGCTGGGCATCGGCGACGGCATGAAGGTGGCGCTGATTGCGCTCAGCGTGCTGGTGCCGATCTACATCAACACGCATGCGGCGCTGCGCGGCATCGACGTGCGCCATGTCGAACTGGCGCAAACGGTTGGCCTGTCGCGGGCCGAATTCATCCGCCGGGTGGCCTTGCCCGGCGCGCTGCCGGGCTTCTTCACCGGCCTGCGGCTGGCGGTCACCACCTGCTGGACCGCGTTGGTCGTGCTGGAACAGATCAACAGCACCGAGGGCATAGGCTATGTGATGAGCCGCGCACGCGACATGGGCCAGACCGACGTCATCGTGGTGGGCCTGGTGTTCTATGCGCTGCTCGGCCTGGCCTCGGATGCGCTGGTTCGGGCATGGGAGCGCAGGACGCTCGTCTACCGGAAGGCGATAGGCTCATGAACCCTAGCGATGATGCGGTCCGGGCGCGGCGCCTTACCCGGAAATTCGGCGAGCGCACGGTGCTCGATGACATCGACCTGACCATCGCCGCCGGCGAGTTCGTGGCGGTGCTCGGTAAAAGCGGTTCGGGCAAGAGCACGTTGCTGCGCGCATTGGCCATGCTGGACCAGGACGTCGACGGTGGCGGCACGCTGGCCGTGACGGACAACCGCTCGGTGCTGTTCCAGGACTCCCGCCTGCTGCCATGGGAAACCGTGCTGGCCAATGCGATGCTGGGGCTGCGCGGCGGCGATGCGCGGGAACGCGCCCTCAACGCGCTGGCCGATGTCGGCCTTGCCGGGCGCGCACAGGCATGGCCCAACACGCTCTCCGGCGGCGAGCAGCAACGGGTGGCGCTGGCAAGATCGCTGGCACGCGAGCCGGCGCTGCTGTTGGCGGACGAACCGTTCGGCGCGCTCGACGCGCTCACCAGGATCCGCATGCACGGGCTGCTGCGCAGGCTAGTGTCTATCCACCGGCCGGCGGTGATGCTGGTGACCCATGACGTCGACGAGGCGCTGCTGCTGGCAGACCGGGTGCTGGTAATCGAGGGCGGCCGCATCGCGCTGGACGTGCCGGTGTCCATTTCGCATCCGCGCCGGAAGACCGGCGCCGCATTCGACCGCCTGCGGGCGCAACTCCTGGCTGCCCTCGGCGTCGAGGTCGACGCCTGAGCCAACCGCCACCAACCTGAACCTGGGGAAAAACACATGACAAGGCAACTCCACCTGAACCTGTTCGTGATGGGCCGCGGCCATCATGAGGGCGCCTGGCGCCATCCGCGCGCGTCGACGCAGGCGCTGACCGACATCGACTATTACGAAAGCCTTGCCCGCAAGGCCGAGGCCGGCTGCTTCGACTCGATCTTCTTCGCCGATGCGCTTGCCATCGGCGGTCAGATGGAATTCGTCGCCAAGGGCGGACTGGAGCCGTTGACGCTGCTGGCCGCGCTGGCCCGCGCCACCACGCGCATTGGCCTCATTGCCACCGCCTCAACCACGTATTACGAACCGTTCAATCTGGCACGCCTGTTTTCATCGCTCGACCATATCAGCCGCGGCCGGGTCGGCTGGAACATCGTCACGTCTTGGGTGCAGGGCGCAGCGGAGAACTTCGGCTATGTGCAAATGCCCGATCATGCGGAGCGCTATGCGCGTGCCCGCGAATTCCTCGAGGTTGCGCTGAAGCTGTGGGACAGCTGGGCCGACGACGCCATCGTCGACGATGCCGCTGCAGGCCGTTACGTTCGGCCTGGCCGCATCAGGAGCATCGATCACCTCGGCCGGTATCACCAGGTCGCCGGCCCGCTCAACGTTCCGCGCTCGCCCCAGGGCCGGCCGGTGCTGGTGCAGGCCGGATCGTCACCCACCGGCAAGGCTTTCGCCGCGCAATACGCCGAAGCGATTTTCACCGCGCATCTGGAAAAGGAATCGGCGGCGCGCTTCTATCGCGACATCAAGCAGGGCGCGGAAGGCTATGGCCGCAATCCGCGCCGCGTGCTGGTGCTGCCGGGCATCAGCCCGGTGATCGGATCGACCGAGAGCGAGGCACGCCGCATCCAGGAAGAGCTCGACGATCTGACCGCGCCGCAGGCCGGGCTCGCCCACCTGTCCAATCGCTTCGGCGGCCATGATTTTTCCCGGCTCGACCTGGACCAGGCGCTGTCGCCGGACGATTTTCCCGATCCGGGCAAAGTGCAGGCCGCGCAGAGCCGGGCCGGCGTCATTACCGCGCTCGTGGCGCGCGAGAGGCCAACGTTGCGCCAGTTGCTACGCAAGCTGGCGGGCGCGCGCGGGCATCTAGCGGTGGCCGGCACGCCGGAGCAGGTCGCCGACCTAATACAGGACTGGTTCGACACCGGCGCGGCCGACGGCTTCAATGTGATGCCGCCGGTGCTGCCTGGCCTGCTCGACGATTTCGTCGAACAGGTGATTCCCCTGCTGCAGCGGCGCGGGCTGTTCCGCCGTGAGTATGCCGGATCGACGCTGCGCGAGCACTATGGGCTGGGGGTGCCGGGCAACGCGCTGTTTGCAGATGGCTGAAAATCTTTCGCGGGCTGCCGGCCGTGCATAAGCTTATGCGGCAATTGTCGTTGTCGCGCACCGGGCCGGGTTGCTATCTTGCCGCTTCAGCATGGCAAGCAAAGGAACCGTCACAATGTCCCGCATCACCGTACAAGCGCTGTCGCCGGCGCTCGGCGCCGAAGTGTCCGGCATGGACCTGCGCGAGCCGATCAACAGGCAAACCTTTCTGGAAATCGAGCAGGCATGGCACCAGCACCTGGTGCTGCGCTTTCGTGGTCAGCGGCTCAGCGACCCGCAGCTGCTGGCGCTGAGCCGCCAGTTCGGCGAGCTCGATCCGCCCGGTCCCAATCCTTACGGCAAGCCCTTTCTGGCCGACTTTCCCGAAATCAATGTGATCTCGAACGTGAAAGTGGCCGGCCAGCCGATCGGCAATCTCGGCGATGGCGAGGCCTCATGGCATTGCGACATGACTTACGTGGAACGGCCGCCGCGTGCCGCCCTGCTGCATGCGCTCGAACTGCCCGACGGCGGCAGCGACACCTACTGGTCCAACATGTACCTGGCCTATGAGACTCTGCCGGCTGGGTTGAAGCAACGCATCGCTGGCAGGCGGGCGATCCACGATGCGAGCTACAACAGCGCAGGCATGCTGCGTAAGGGCATGAAGGAAATCAGCGACCCGCGCGAGGCGCCTGGCGCCCATCATCCGCTGGTGGTCCGCCATCCCGACACCGGCCGGCTTGCGCTATTCCTGGGACGTCGCCGCAACAGCTACATCGTCGGCCTCGACCTGCTCGACAGCGAAGCGCTGCTGGATGCGTTATGGGCCCATGCGACCAGATCCGAGTTTGCCTTCCGGCAGCAATGGCAGCTCCACGACCTGATCCTGTGGGACAACCGCTGCACCCTGCACCGCCGCGACGCCTTCGACGGCAATGCGCGCCGCATCATGCACCGCACCCAGATCAAGGGCGATGCGGTCATTGCCGGGGCATGAGAATGAAAGCGCTTGCCACTATCGGCCGCGGCCTGTCCCTGCTGCTTTTCACCGTCACCCTGCCGGCCGTGGCCGCGGGCGACTGGCCCGCCAGGCCCATCACCATCCTGGTGCCGTTTGCGCCGGGCGGCACGGTGGATATCGTCGCCCGCGTGGTCGGCCAGAAGCTGGGTGCTGAACTGGGCCAGAGCGTCATCATCGAAAACCGTGCCGGCGCCGGCGGCACCATCGCCACAGCCGCGGTGGCCCATGCGCATCCCGACGGCTACACGCTGCTGGCGCACCACATGGGCCTGGCCTTCAATGCCTCGTTGTACGAGAAAGCGCCGTTCGACACGACGCGCGACATCCTGCCGGTGGCCCACATCGGCACCACACCCAATGTGCTTGTCACTAGCAACGCCCTGTCTGCCCGCACGGTCAACGAATTCCTAGCGCTGGCGAGGTCCAGGCCGGGTGAAATCAATTACGGCTCGGGCGGCATTGGCAGCGCCGGCCACATACCGATGGCAGTGCTGGAAGCGGCGACCGGAACCCGGATGAGCCATGTGCCCTACCGCGGCGCCGGACCGGCAATGGCCGACCTGGCGGCCGGCCATGTGCAGGCCATGCTGCAGACCATACCGGCGGTGATGCCCTATATCCAGTCAGGCAAGGTGCGCGCGATCGCCACGTCGGGCAGGACGCGTTCGCGCACCCTGCCCAATCTTCCGACGCTGCAGGAGGCGGGCATCAGGGATTTTGATTATTCCCCGTGGTACGGCCTGTTTGCGCCAAGCGGCACGCCAGCGCCCGTGGTGGATAAACTGCATGCCGCGGTGAACAAGGTGCTGGCCGATGCCGACACGCTGGAAAAATTGAGCCAGCAGGGGCTGGACATCCAGAAGATGACGCAGCGGCAGTTCGCCCGCACCGTCGGCGACGATATCCGGAAATGGGGCGCCGCCATCAAGGCACTCCATGTCGTGGTGGAGTAGCCGGGAACCCGGCGGCAGGGGTCAGGGCCCTTCGCCCGGCACGCCGCGCTCGTTGCCCAGGATCTCGCGCGCGACCTGATGGCCTGCCCCGTTTCCCCGCTCGGCGCAGGCGGCCTCCACCGCGTCGCGCAACGCATCCAGGCCGGCGCCTTGCGGCACCGCCACGCCCAGGTCGCGCGCCCTTTGTGCCAGGGCTTCCAGCGGTGGCGCGGCGATGATGCCGCGCTCCTCGGCAGCCGCACCGATATCCGTCAGTTCCGCCAGCAACTGCTCCAGTTCGTCCAGTTTCGCATCCATGTTGCTCTCCCCTTGAAGTGCACCCGTTTGGCCATGCCGGTCATCATGCCACCACCACCACGTCCACCGGCCCATCCTTGCGCAAAATGTTGACGCCGACATTGTTGGGATAACGCTGCAGCAGCAAGTCGACGCTGCTGCCGCAGATCGACAGCGCGCGGATTTCGATCTGGTCGACGAAGGGCGGCAGGCGCGGGTTGCGCAGGCGGATCTCGGGCTTTTCCGGCGAGAACGACAGGCCCAGGCAGGCTTGCAGCAGGTAGAACACGCTGCCGGCGGCCCAGGCCTGCGGCGAGCACGCGACCGGGTAGAGCGTCGGTCCTTCGTCCGGCCTTTTGGCAAAGCCGCAGAACAGCTCCGGCATCCTGTGCTGGTCCATGGTCATGCTGACGTCGAACAGCGCTTCGAAGATCTTCATCGCGCCGGCGGTATTGCCGTAGCGCGCCATGCCAGTGGCGATGATGGCGTTGTCGTGCGGCCAGACCGAGCCGTTGTGATACGCCATCGGGTTGTAGCGCACCGCGCCGCAGCCCAAAGTGCGCACGCCCCAGCCGCAGAAGAATTCCTCGGAGAGCAGCTGCGCCGCAATGCGCTCGGCATGCTGCGGCAGCGCGATGCCGCTCCACAGCGTATGCCCGGCGTTGGAGGACGGCACAGCGCACTGGCGCTTGTCGCCGTCCAGCGCCAGCGCATAGCTGCCGATGCGCTCGCACCAGAACACTTCGTTGAAACGCTGCTTCAGGCGTTCGGCGGCGCGCCGCAGTTCCTGCGCCATCGCCTGCTTGCCCAGGCAATCGGCCAGCCGGGCCGCCTGCAGCTTGGCTTCGTACACATAGCCCTGGACCTCGCACAGCGCGATCGGTGCCTCGGCCAGCCGGCCATCCCCGTGGAATACCGAGTCGTGCGAATCCTTCCAGCCCTGCTGCGTCAGGCCGACATCGGTGCGGCGCGCGTATTCGACGAAGCCGTCGCCGTCGCGGTCGCCGTACTGGTCGATCCAGTCCAGCGCGCGCTCGATGTTGCTCCAGATGCGGCGGATGAAGTCGAGGTCGCCGGTGCGCTCGAAGTAGGCGCCGGCCAGGCCGACGAACAGTGGCGTGGCGTCCACCGTGCCGTAGTAGCGCCTGAACGGCACTTCATCCAGCGCCGCCAGCTCGCCCAGCCGGGCCTCGTGCAGAATCTTGCCGGGCTCGGCGTCGCGCGCCGGGTCTTGGCTGGCCGCCTGCGTGTCGGCCAGCACCGCGAGCACGCCCCTGGCCAGGCTGGGGTCCAGCCACAGCACCTGGCGCGCGGTGATGATGCCGTCGCGGCCAAAGGTGGTGGCATACCAGGGCAGGCCGGCATACGGATAGCGGCCGCCGGGCAGCTCGGTCGACAGCATCACCAGGTCGGCGGTGGAGCGGTCTATCCAGTTGTTGAACAGGGTATTGGAAGTGACGATGCGGCACAGGTCGTGCATGCGGGCGTCCAGCGCGCCGTTCATGCGGGTATAGGCCGAGAGGTACGGTTCCCCGGCCGGCACGGCCGTTGGTTCCGCCGCGTCCGGCTCGCAGGCGACGGCCAGATAGACATGCGCATCCTGCTTGGGCGCTAGCGACAGTCGGAACTCGGCGCGCCCGGCGGTCAGCGTGTCCGGCGCCGGGTCGTAGCGGATGCGGGTGCGGCGCACCACCTGGTCCAGCCCACGGTAACCCAGCGTCAGTCCCGAGGCCTGCAGTTCAGGCGCGAGCATGACGCCACGGCGCTTGCGCTCGAAACCGCGGATCTCGAAGATGTCGGCATAGTCGGCATCCATGTCCATCGACAGCGTCACGCAGACCGGCTCCAGGCCGTAGTTGGCGACGCGGATATGCTCGTGCAGCGTATCGTTCCACAGCAGCTTGGCGCGAAATACATGCAGCAGGCCTTTCTGGATCAGATCTTCGGTGCCGACATTCAGGTCGGGGTTCATCAGCTCCACCACCATCTGGCCGTTGTCGTCGCGCACGGTGGAGTTCAGGAACATCGGTCGCACGCCATTGAGGCGCAGCTCCTGGTGCGACAGGAAGCGGGTGTCGCCATGATAGATGCCATCCTCGTGCAGGCCGATCGGCTGGATGTCGCCGAAGCGGTTGAAAGTGGCGAACACCTTGCCTTCCTTCAAAACGCGCCGGCGTTCATCGGGTGGCGAGGAGGCGGCGAGGATGTACCACTCTTCGCCCAGTCTGATTCGGTCAGCCATGATGCTCCTGATGCATTGCCGCCGCCCCGGCAGCGCCTGCCAGACGGGCAGGGTGCGCGGCGCGTTTCCGTAACGCCTGTTTTCGCAGTGTTTCATACAGTCGCAGATAGGCCTGCGCCATGTGGCGGGCGGTGAAGCGCTGCAGGAAGGCTTGGCGGCAGCGTTGCCGGTCCAGCCCGGCCAGGCGCGCCACGGCCCGCACCGCCTGTTCCTGGTTGTCCACGATGAAGCCCGTTACACCGTCGGCCACGATCTCGGGCACCGAGCCGTGGCGATAGGCAATCACCGGCGTGCCGCAGGCGAAGGCTTCGATCATCACCAGGCCGAATGGTTCGGGCCAGTCGATCGGCATCAGCAGCGCCCGGGCGCTGCCCAGCAGGCGCCGCTTCTCGGCCTCGCCGACTTCGCCGATGAAATGCACCAGCGGATGCCGCAGCAGCGGCGCGATGCGGGCATCGAAATAGTCACCATCGGCCGGGTCCACCTTGGCCGCGATGGTCAGCGGCATGCCGCTGCGCACCGCGATCTCGATGGCGCGGTCGGGCCGCTTCTCTGGCGAGATGCGGCCAAGGAAGAGCAGGGAGTTGGCGGGCCTTGGGTTGAAGTCGTAGAGGTCCTGCGGCAGGCCGTGGTAGACCGTGCCCTGCCAGTTGATCCAGGGCAGCGGCGCGCGCTGGCTGTTGGAAATCGATACCACCGGCATGTCGATGAATTGCCGGTACAGCGGCGCCAGCTCGGGCAGGTCCAGCCGGCCATGCAGCGTGCTGACATGCGCGGTGGCAAGGCCGCGCGCCATCGGAAACTGTAGGTAATCAGTATGGAAATGGATCACGTCGAAGGTGCGCGCCATGCTTGCCAGCATGCCCAGCTGTATCGTGTGGCAGGCCAGCGCGGCGGCGCTTTGTCCTGTGGCGCGCAGGCTGGCGCCGCTGGCGGGAACTAGCCTGGCGCGGGTAGCGGAGTCGGCGCTGGCGAACAGGGTCACGTCGCAGCCCATGCCGACCAGCTCTTCGGTGAGATAGGACACAACCCGTTCCGTTCCGCCGTAAGCCTTGGGAGGGACGCTTTCAAAGAGCGGCGAAACCTGTGCAATCTTCATGGCCAGCCCGCGCAGCGCCTAGATGCGGGCGCGGCGCTTCCTCCTTCATCTGCCCGCATTTCTGCCGTGGCGACAGAAAATTGGAGTTGTACGGCCGGGCTGAAGTTCCGGCGGCAGAGCGCTGTGGCGATGCTGCTCAGGGGATGTCGTCGGATGCGTCGTCGGGTGCCGGATGGCCGCCTTCATCGTCCCACTTCGCCAGCGCCGCCTGCTCGGCATTCGCTCCCGGCGCGCGGTAGCGTCCGGTTTTACGGACCGAGTGGTCCAGCGCTTCCGGCATCACCAGCACCGTGACCCGGCATGACGCGGCGCCAGAGGCATTGATCTGGAGCGCCAGCGCCATCGCGGTCGCGTCGTCGGGCAGTTCGCCGATGGTGAGCACGTCATGCTCGCCGAACGCATAGTAGAAAGCTTCCAGCGAGCCGCCCATGGACTGGAAGAGTTCGGCGACAGCGGCGCGGCGCCGGCTGCCGCCCTCCCTGATCAGGCCGGCGATGCCCGGGCCGACATAGTCGGCTTCCAGCAGATATTTGCCCATGACCTTCCTTTCGCGCATCGCCGGAAATCCGCTGCGCAAGAAAGACACCCGTCCGCTGCGCGAAAGGAAAAGGGCGATGCTGAACCGTTATAGGCAAAAACGCAGGCGTGCGCAAAGGAGAAAATCCAGTGGATCTTGATCTGCCTTCATGCGCGGGGGGAAAGTGCGGCATCTACCGTCGAGTGAAATACCCGAAGGGGCATTCCACCGCGCGGGCAAGCCTGTTGAGGTGCGACCTTTGCCGCTTTTCGACCGACTGCGGTGCAATGCCCTTCGGGTATTGTCCCCTACTAACTGCCGGCGGCCGGGTTTAGGCCGCGATCGCGCCCTTGTCGAAATACTCTGGATAGCGCGCCCGGATCTCGTCGATGTTGGCGAGAGTGCCCGACAGGTGGGCGCGCAGCATGTTTTGCGCATGTACCGGATCGCCCAGGGCGATGGCGTCGAGGATGGCGCGGTGGTCCGCCAGGATGGCTTCGGCCTTGCCGGCGATCGGCAGGTGCAGGCGCCGCAGCCGGTCCAGGTGGCCGCTCTGGCGGCGGATCAGGGGCCACAGGTCCGGCACTTCGGCGGCTTCATACATTTCCCGGTGAAAGCGCTGGTCCTGAGCGGAGAATTCCATGTAGTCGGCCAGCCCGAGCATGGCGGTCTGGCGCGCCAGCACCGCTTCCAGCCGTGTCACCAGCGCAGTGCGGCTGTCGTCGGCCAGGCTGGCCAGGGTGTACACCACTTCCAACTCCACCGAGCGGCGCAGGAAATGGGCCTGCTTGGCAAGGGCGATATTGATCGGGCAGACCACGGTGGCATGCTGCGGATAGATATCGACCAGGCCTTCCTCGGCTAGGCGCATCAGAGCGTCGCGGATCGGGGTCTGGCTCACGCCGAACTGGTCCACCAGGTCGGCGCGCGAGAGCACTGTGCCCGGCGCCAGTGTCAGCGACATGATCTGCTCGCGCAGGTATTCAAACACCTGCGGTGCGGCGTGACGGGACTTCTCCAGGCGGAAAGGCGTGATTTGAGCGTTCATCTGTTGGTCTGGGAGCGGCAATGCGCGATAGGGCGTATTAAACCAGAGCAGCACCGCCGCAGCCAGCTTGACGCACTAATATTTTAGTGTTTTAATCCTTCCACAATTTGTTTTCAGGCCGTGCGGGTCGTTTCAGGCGCCGCATGCCATACACCGGACCCGCCATGACCCATCCCAGAAAAACTCCCGAGACACTGCGCAGCGCCCGCTGGTTTGCCCCGGACGACCTGCGTTCCTTCGGCCACCGCTCCCGCATCATGCAGATGGGCTATGCGCCCGGCGACTGGGAGGGCAAGCCTGTCATCGCCATCCTGAACACCTGGTCCGACATCAACCCCTGCCATGCGCACTTCAAGCAGCGTGTCGAAGACGTCAAGCGCGGCGTGCTGCAGGCCGGCGGCCTGCCGCTGGAACTGCCTGCCATCTCGCTGTCGGAGAACTTCGTCAAGCCGACGACCATGATGTACCGGAACATGCTGGCCATGGAAGCCGAGGAACTGCTGCGCTCGCATCCGGTCGATGGCGTCGTGTTGATGGGCGGCTGCGACAAGACCACGCCGGGCCTGATCATGGGCGCGCTCTCGGCCGGCTATCCGGCCATCTACCTGCCGGCCGGCCCGATGTTGCGCGGCAACTGGAAGGGCAAGGTGCTCGGCTCCGGCTCGGACGCCTGGAAGTTCTGGGACGAGCGCCGCGCCGGCAACATCAGCGAGGAGGAATGGGTCGAGGTGGAAGCCGGCATCGCCCGCAGCCACGGCACCTGCATGACCATGGGCACGGCCAGCACAATGACCGCGATCGCCGAATCGATCGGCATGGCGCTGCCGGGTTCCTCGTCGATTCCCGCGCCCGACGCCAACCATATCCGCATGGCCGCCGAATGCGGCCGCCGCATCGTCGAAATGGTGTGGGAGGACTTAACGCCCAGGCGCATGCTATCGCGCGCTTCCTTCGAGAATGCCATTACGGTGGCCATGGCCATGGGCTGCTCCACCAATGCGGTGATCCACCTGATCGCCATGGGCCGCCGCGCCGGCTTTGACATCGGCCTGAACGACTTCGAGAAGGCCAGCCGCACCACCCCCGTGATCGCCAACATCCGGCCCAACGGCGACACCTACCTGATGGAAGACTTCTACTATGCCGGCGGCCTGCCGGCGCTGATGAACCGCATCCGCGCCAAGCTGCATGTGGATGCGTTGACTGTCACCGGCAAGACCGTGGGCCAGAACATCGAGGGCGCGGAAGTCTATAACGACGACGTGATCCGTACCGAAGCCACCGCGCTTTACCATGAAGGTGCGCTGGCTGTGCTGAAAGGCAATCTGGCGCCCAACGGCTGCGTGATCAAGCCCAGCGCCTGCGCGCCGAAGTTCTACAAGCACACCGGCCCGGCGCTGGTGTTTGACAGCTATCCAGAGATGAAGGCCGCGGTCGAGGACGAGAACCTGGACGTGACCGAGAACCACATCCTGGTGCTGCGCAATGCCGGCCCGCAGGGTGGCCCCGGCATGCCGGAATGGGGCATGCTGCCGATTCCGGCCAAGCTGGTCAAGCAGGGCGTGCGCGACATGCTGCGGCTGTCGGATGCGCGCATGAGCGGCACCAGCTATGGCGCCTGCATCCTGCATGTGTCGCCGGAGTCGCATGTGGGCGGGCCGCTGGCGCTGCTCAAGACCGGCGACCTGATCACGGTCGACATCGACGCCCGCAGCATCCGCATGGAAGTACCGGACGAGGAACTGGCGCAGCGCCAGGCGGCATGGACGCCGCCCGTGGTCCATTTCGAGCGCGGCTACGGCTGGATGTTCTCGCGCCACATCGGCCAGGCCGATGAAGGCTGCGACTTTGATTTCCTGCGCACCGACTTTGGCGCGCCGGTGCGTGAACCCGACATTTTCTGATTCGAACCCATCCAGGAGACAGCATGACCATGAACGAGCAAACCCGCGCCAAGCTGAAGACCGTCAGCACCGCAACCCTGTGCACCGCGTTGTACAAGCGCGGCCTGAAGAACCAATTCATCCAGGACGTGCGTCCGCTGAACCCGAACGGGGCCAACATGGTGGGCGAGGCTTTCACGCTGCGCTACATCCCGGCGCGCGAGGACCTGAACCCGATCACCGTGTTCCAGAACCGCGACCATCCGCAGCGGGTGGCGGTGGAGCAGTGCCCGCCGGGCGCGGTGCTGATGATCGATAGCCGCAAGGATGCCCGCGCGGCCTCGGCCGGCTCGATCCTGATCACCCGGCTGATGGTGCGCGGCGCGGCTGGCGTGGTGACCGACGGCGGCTTCCGCGACTCGCCCGAGATCGCCGAGCTGGCCATGCCGGCCTACCACAACCGGCCGTCGGCGCCGACCAACCTGACGCTGCACCAGGCCTTGGACATCAATGTGCCGATTGGCTGCGGCGACGTGCCGGTATGGCCGGGCGACGTGGTGGTGGGCGATCGCGAAGGCGTGATCGTGATCCCGGCGGCGATCGCCGACGAGATTGCCGATGAAGCGGTTGAGATGACGGCCTTCGAGGACTTCGTGATGGAGGAAGTCAAGAAGGGCCGCGGCATTATCGGCCTGTACCCGGCCACCGACGAGCAGACCCGCGTCGACTTCGCCGCCTGGCGCGCCGCCAACGGCCGCTGATCCCGCAGCCCGCTGCCTGAAGCTCCCGGCTTGCGGGCAGCGCGCTCTTTCCCATTTCCTGATACATGTCGTGCCACGCCGGAGAGCCTCCGGGGTGGCGCCTTTTCTCATTACGTATACCCAGAAATACTCTATGACCATTACAGGTGAAATGCTCATCGGCGCCAGCGCCGTCAGGGGCAGCGAGGCCATTCTCCGCTGCATGAATCCCGCCACCAATGAAAGCCTGGAGCCGCCTTTCCATGGCGGCAACGAGCAGGATGTCGAGCGCGCCTGCGCGCTGGCCGAGGACGCCTTCGACGACTACCGCAACACCAGCCCGCAGCAACGCGCCGCCTTCCTCGACGCGGTGGCGGAAGAGATCGAAGTGCTGGGCGACGAGCTGATCGTGCGCGCCATGCAGGAAACCGCCCTGCCGCGACCGCGGCTGGAAGGCGAGCGGGCCCGCACCTGCAAGCAGCTGCGCATGTTCGCCGACGTGGTGCGCCGTGGCCACTGGCTCAATGCCACGCTGGACAGCGGCAGCGATGCCCGCCCCGACCTGCGCATGCGCATGGTGGCGCTCGGCCCGGTGGCCGTGTTCGGCGCATCCAACTTCCCGCTGGCTTTCTCGGTGGCCGGCGGCGACACCGCCTCGGCGCTGGCGGCGGGCTGCCCGGTGGTGGTCAAGGCGCATTCGGCGCATCTGGGCACGTCCGAGCTGGCCGGCCGCGCCGTGCAGCGCGCGGTGGCTCGCTGCGGCCTGCATGAAGGCGTGTTCTCGATGCTGGTGGGTGCCGGCAACCGCATCGGCACCGCACTGGTCAGCCATCCCGCGATCAAGGCGGTGGGCTTCACCGGCTCGCGTGCCGGCGGATTGGCGCTGGTAAACGTGGCCAACAGCCGGCCCGAGCCGATTCCGGTCTATGCCGAGATGAGCAGCATCAACCCGGTATTCCTGCTGCCCGGCGCGCTCAAGGCGCGCGCGCCCCAGCTGGCGGTGGACTATGTGAACTCGCTGACCATGGGCGTAGGCCAGCTGTGCACCAACCCCGGCCTAGTGCTGGCGCTGCCCGGCGCCGACACCGATGCCTGGAAAGCGACTGTGGCGGAAGAGATCAGGGGCCGTGCGGCGGCCACCATGCTGACCTCGCAGATCCATGCTGCCTACGAGCGCGGCGTGGCCGATTTGAAGGCCGCTGAGGGCGTGCACCAGCTTGGCTGCGGCGTTGAGGGCAGCCTGCCGCACCAGGCCATGCCGGTCGTGTTCGAGACCACTGGCGCGGCCTTCCTGGCCGACCATGCGATCCAAAACGAAGTGTTCGGTCCGTCGTCGGTGCTGGTGCTGTGCCAGGATGAAGCCGAGCTGTTGCGTGTTGCGGACAGCCTGGAAGGGCAGCTGACGGCGACCGTGCAAGCCGAGCGCACTGCAGATGCCGGGCTTGCGCAGCGCCTGCTGTCGCTGCTGGAGCTCAAGGCCGGCCGGGTGCTGGTCAATGGCTTCCCGACTGGCGTGGAAGTGTGCAATGCGATGGTCCATGGTGGCCCGTTCCCGTCGACTTCCGACAGCCGCAGCACCTCGGTGGGCGCCACCGCGATCAACCGCTTCCTGCGCCCGGTGTGCTACCAGAACCTGCCAGAGGAATGGCTGCCGGAAGCGCTGCGCGACGCCAACCCGCAGGGATTGTGGCGCCTGAAGGATGGCGCGCTAACGCAGGGCTGAAGCTGCGTTCGGGACGGCTTTCCCGCTAACCCTGCTTAAGCGAGCGCACGCGCGCCGGGCCAGCCCGGTGTGGCCGCATGCGGTTTAACCTATGCGGGGCATGCGTTGGTTTGCAATGGCAAGCGGCGGAAACCATGCCAGTCAAGCCGATCCCGACATTCCCCGTCCTGGCGCCAACCCACGCTCGCCAAGGCTATTTCCGAGGTGAAGTGGCAGGGATGTTTGTCCTAGTCCAAAGCAGCGTCCAGGCCGTTCCCGGACTCGTTCTTGGTCACGCCCTCCTTGCTGCCCTAGTTGCGCTAAGGCAGCTAGCCAGCCGCCGGCTGCGCACGCTGCATGCGCTAGGCGGCATTGCGCGCAGAATGTTCCTGTAGGCCATCCAAAAATACGACCCCAGCAAGTGGCCACGGTGCAATGCCCTTCTGGTATTGCACCCTACCAACGCCGTGTCTGCCTCACCCACAGCAATCTGTAGGGTGCAATACCCCCGCAGGGGCATTGCGCGTTGGTCGATCATGTAAATCGGTCGGCAATAAGACCGCGGCAAGCACCCAAGGTGCAATCCCCTTCCGGTATTGCACTCCAAGACACAGTGCCCACGCCAACTTTCACCCGCCCGCAGCCGTGCCTGCCACATCCCCTGACTTCCCGGCGTCGCCGGCAATACCGCTTCCAAAACGCTCCAACGCTGCACTGCCTACGCCGGCCCGCCAAACAGCGCCGCCAGCGTGCGCCGCAGCCACACGTTCCCCGCATCCGCATGAAACCGCTCATGCCAGTGCTGCTTGACCGCATAGGAAGGCAGCTCCACCGGCGGCGCTAGCAGGCGTATCGTTTCCTGCGACGCCAGGGTGTTGCCCAGCCGCCTGGGCACGATCACCAGCAGCTCGGTCTGCGCCACGATGCGGGCCACACCCAGATAGCTGGGCAGCCGCAGCACCACTTCCCGCTGCAGGCCCTGCTGGTCCAGCATCCGGTCGACGATGGAGTGGCCGGTGCCGGAACTGCTCACGACGATATGGGCTTCCTTCAGGAAGGCAGCCTTGCTCAGCCTTTCGCGGATGCGCGGATGGTTCGTTGCCGCCAGGCAGACGAAGTCCTGGGTGAACAGCGTCTGTTGATAAAAGCCCGCCTCCAGGTCGGGCATGAAACCCACCGCGATGTCGGCCTCGCCGCTTTCCAGCCGGCGCGGGCTGTCGGTGGAAATTTTCCCGATCTCGATATGCACGCCGGGTGCCGTCTTGCGCAAGTGATTGAGCAGCGTCGGCAGCAGCACGATCTCGCTGATGTCGGTGATCAGCAGCCGGAAGACGCGGTGCGCGCTGGCCGGGTCGAATGCCTCGCGCGCGCCATGGGTGCGTTCCAGCATCGCCATCGCGTCCCGCAGCGCCGGATAGATCCCGGTGGCGAAGGGCGTCGGCTCCATGCCACGTGAGGTGCGGCAAAACAGCTTGTCGCCATAATGCTGGCGCAGCTTGTTGAGCGCGATGCTGGCCGTACCCTGCGCCATGCCGCGCCGCTCGGCCGCGCGCGATACGCTGCCCGTCTTGTAGATCTCGTCAAACAAGTTCAGCCATTCCAGGTCCAGCTTGGCCATGCCGCTTCCTTTCTGCCACCAGTATTTAAAAATGCAATCTGGCATATTAAGCCACGCGCTTGACGAAATAATAGGTCAGGCCGAAACTCGCTCCCCATCAAACCCGGAACACGAAGCCGCCCACCGCGGCAATTGGAGACAGCATGCAGCAGAGATCCGAATCCCTTCCCGTACTGGTTGCCGGCGGCGGCATTGGTGGCCTGGCGGCCGCACTGGCCCTGGTGCGCCAGGGCTTTGCAGTCAAGGTGCTAGAACAGGCGGCACAGCTGGGGGAAATCGGTGCCGGCATCCAGCTTGGGCCGAATGCCTTTTCCGCATTCGATGCGCTGGGCATCGGCGAGAAGGCGCGCAGCCGGGCCGTCTATACCGACGAAATGGTGATGCATGATGCGCTCGATGAAACCCTGGTCGGTCGCATTCCCACCGGCGAGGCCTTCCGGCAGCGCTTCGGCAATCCGTATGCGGTGATCCACCGCGCCGACGTTCACAAGTCGCTGCTGGAAGGCGCGCTGGAGTCTGGCTTGGTGGAACTGGCGACGTCCAGCGCGGTGCAGCGGGTGGAGCAGGACGATGCGAGCGTCACTGTCTTCGACGGCGCCGGCAAGCAGCACCGCGGCCTGGCGCTGATTGGCGCCGACGGCGTGAAGTCGGCGGTGCGGCGCCAGTATGTGGGCGACGAGGCACGGGTATCGGGCCACGTGGTCTACCGCGCCGTGGTGGACCGGGAAGACTTCCCGGCCGACCTGCGCTGGAACGCGGCCAGCATCTGGGTCGGCCCTAACTGCCACCTGGTGCACTATCCGCTGCGCGGCGGCGAGCAGTACAACGTGGTGGTGACCTTCCACAGCCGCGAGAAGGAGGAGTGGAGCGTGCGCGAGGGCAGCCGCGAGGAAGTGCAAGGCTATTTCGAGGGCATCTGCCCCAGGGCGCGCCAACTGATCGACCTGCCCAAGGACTGGAAGCGCTGGGCCACCGCCGACCGCGAGCCGATCGCCCAATGGAATTTCGGCCGCGTGACCCTGCTGGGAGACGCCGCCCACGCCACGCTGCAATACCTGGCCCAGGGTGCCTGCATGGCGATGGAAGACGCCGTCACGCTGGGCGAAGCGCTGCGCGTGAACGGCAACGACATCGGCCAGGCCTTCGATCTGTACCAGCGCTCGCGGGTAGCGCGCACCGCGCGGGTGGTGCTGTCGGCAAGGGAAATGGGCCGCATCTTCCACGCCAGGGGCGTGGAGCGCCTGGTGCGCAACGACCTGTGGAAAGGCCGCACGCCGGAACGTTTCTATGACGCGATGGAATGGCTGTACGGCTGGAACGTGGGGAATTGCCTGGCGGACAGGTGAGGATCCAGGGGGGCAGGGAGGCCCTGCTCTTTAATCCCCCTTAATGAAGCCTGAGCGTTTGTCAGGCTCGGCTGCTTGCCCAGCAACCCGGGAGAGAATGCATCACATACCCGCCTAGCTACCACACTTACTTCGTTTCTTCCAGACCGCGACCGGTCTTGTGCTGCAGTTCATCGATCCGCTTCGACGCCTCGGCCTTGCTGAGCGTTTCGTCCATCTCCACGCCGGCTTCTTCCGATAGGGTTTTCAGATAGGATTTCTGCGCCCCGGTCATCGGCTCGTCGCCGGTGGTCCAGTCCTTGGGGTCCTTCACCATATTGCTGTGGTCGGCTTGATCTTGAGTGTGCTTGTCCATGTGATTCTCCAAATTACTGTTTATACGTACAGTATATGAGGATGAAGGATTGGCAAAGTTCCAGATTTAATTATGCTTTTTTCGACTTTTCAGCCGAAACTTGGTCGATGTCTTTCACGGTAAATTTTGTTAACATATTTTTATGAAACTACGCTAGGCATACAAATTTGAATTGATGGCAAACGGCTGTCAGGAGCGCGATGCGCGCCGCTTCGCTGGAGCCTGTCGTTTCGTCTTTAATAAAGCACTATTGCTGCAGCAGCAGAACTCTAAGGATGGCGGAAAGTTCATCCGATACGAGGAGTTGGCCAGATATCTTGTCGAATGGAAAAAGGATCCGCTGACCCGTTGGCTTCAAATGGCACCTTCGCAAGCATTGCAGCAATCGCTTAAAAATCTCGATATGGCTTATCAGCGGTTCTTCGACAAGATTGGTGAGCATCCTACCTTTAGGAAACGCGGTTAGCACGATAGCTTTCGCTTTCCGCAAGGCTCCAAGCTGGATCAGACCAACAGCCGCATTTTTCTCCCAAAGCTGGGCTGGCTCCGTTACCGCAACAGCCGCAAAGTTCTAGGCACGCCGAAGAACGTGACGATGAGCCACGCATGTGGTAAGTGGTTCATCTCAATCCAGACGGAGCGTGAGGTGGAGTGACCCTGCCCCGATTCCACGTACAGCAAAAAATTTGATAGCTTTCTGTATGTATAGAGGAACGAATGGTAGAGAAATCCGTGCCGAAACGGCACCACACGGAAGAGTTCAAGACCGAGGCGGTTAGGCTGGCGCAGTCGGTCGGTCAACACGAAGCCGCTCGCCGGCTAGGCGTGCCGGTAGCCACCCTGGGCAATTGGACGCGACGGCAGCGCACTCTAGAGGCAACGTCTACGGATGGTGCTATGCCAGCAACGTCGGCGAAGCGTCCAGCAAGCGAGATGGAAGCTGAAATCACCCGCTTGCGCAAGGAATTGGCTAGCGCCAAGCTCGATATCGAGATTCTTCGAAAGGCGACGGCGTACTTCGCGAAGGGGTCGCGGTGAAGTACGCATTGATCGATACCTACCGCGACCAGTACTGAGGTAGCCTGACTTTTGTAGACACTCCCGTTTGATAAACTAAATCGATTGGAGGACACATGACAAGAACAGATGTGAGGACTTATACGCCGAGTTTCGTGCGGAAGCGGTCAAGGTCGTACTGGAACAGGGACTACCTCTGGAAGCAGCGGCGCAGCGGTTGTTAGTGCACAAGGGAACGCTGGCAAACTGGGGCAAAGCTGCCAATCGTGGGTGGACGACACTGGCATCTGCTCCTGGTAGCCACAGCGTGGCCGAGCTGGAAGAAGAGATCGCCAGATTGCGCCGTGAGTTGGCGGTCGAGCGCATGGAAAAGGATGTGCTAAAAAAGCGACGGTGAGTTCAACCGGTCATTGCAATACTTCATTAAGTTTATCTGCGGGCGTCCGAAATTCCAACGTTTTTCGTGGGCGCTGATTTAACTGTAACGCGACTTTGTTCAGCTCCAGTTGAGAGAAACCCGATAATGGTGTGCCTTTTGGAAAGTGCTGACGCAGCAGACGATTCGTATTTTCGTTCGTTCCCCGCTGCCATGGGCTTTGCGGATCGCAATATTGTGCGCATGGCAATCGCAAGCTGCTGAACCAGTTTGGCATGCAGGCATCCATGTCGCGTAAGGGAAATTGCTGCGATAACGCACTGATGGAAAGCTTCTGGGCAGCCTCAAGAATGAGCTGACACACCATCAGAACTACGAAACGTGTGCCCATGTCAAGGCAGCGGTCCAGAAGTATATCGAGATCTTTTATAACTGCCAGCGGCGTCATTCACGCCTTGGTTACCTGTCCCCTGCAGCGTTTGCTAATACCTTCAGACATCTGCAGGCCACCTGACACGAGAGTGTTCATTATTGACAGTACACCTCATCGAGCCAGTGAACGCGCCTGGCCAAATCGTCGCATTCCATCTTCCGCATATCGACCTGTGTCAGCACTGGCAGGGCCTGCATGCTGCGCTGGTATACCTGCTCCGAGGCGAGGCGCCGTGCCGTCAAGTCTTCCAGGCTTCTCCTAGGCGGGCTCGCAAACCCTGATGAAGCATCGCACAAGGCCAGGCGCCTGGTCTGGGTCGGCGCGCCGCAGGGTGAGTCGGCATACACGGTCCTTCCATTGACGGTGCATTTAAAGACTTGGGATGACTGGCCCGCATCGGGCAAGTGAACTTGGGGTACAGGCATGGCCGTGACGGGCACTCGCGTCGGCATCGGGGTGGCTGGATGACAGGCGCAACCGGAAGCTCTGGCTGAACTATCGGCGCGACCTGCGTGCGCATCGATTTCGACGCGATGTTGATCAATCCCAGGACAACAGCGCAGGCCAGCAGAATCGACAGCGCCATCCTGCTATTGACGTCCGGCAGACCCTGCCACCACTCACTGCGATTGTCTGCTTCCGAAAACCGAAAGTTCACACTGGAAGCAGACTTTAGAAGGGCATTTGGCGATACATATGGATCAAGGAAGATCTCTGGGGCGCGCAACGCTAAGTCCGCGGAATTTCGGCAGCCTATAACCCGCCCAAAGCAGCAGCGTTGCCAGCGGCATTGCCGCGCCGGCGAGGGTAAGCCCGAACCAGCCGCCCGCGGCAAAGCTGGCGCTTGCAATGCCCGATCCGGCAGCCGCGCCGATGAAGCCTGAGCCGATGAAGACGGTAGTGATGCGGGCGCGCGCCTGCGGCGCAAGCTGATAGATGACGGACTGATGAGCCACCTGCAGTCCCATCACGCCGATGTCCAGCAGTAGCACGCCAGCCAGCAAGGCGACGAGCGTGTGGCCACCAAAGCCAATGAACACCCACGACGCCAGCGTCAGCAGGGCTAGCGCCCAGGTCGCAGCATTGCCATGGCCCCGGTCGGTGAGCCGGCCGACGGTATTGGCGGCAAGCGCACCGGCGGCGCCGACCAGGCCAAACAAGCCGATCTGCGCTTCGCCGTAATGGTAGGGCGCGCCGGAGAGCAGAAAGGTCAAGCCGGTCCAAAAAATGCTGAAGGTGCCGAGTCCGAGCGCGGAGAACAGCGCACGCTGGCGCAGCAGCGGCTCGGCGCGGACGATGTCGGTAAGCGAATGCAGTAGCTTGACGTATTCCAGTTTGCCGCGCGGCGCTTCCGCCGGCAGGATCTGCCGCAGCACGACCAGCAATATGGCCACACCGAGTGCGGCGATCACGTACATCGAACGCCAGCCGCCGCTAACAGTGGCGACGGCGCCGGCGACGGTGCGCGCCAGCAGGATGCCGAGCAACAGACCGGTCATGACGCTGCCCACCATGCGGCCGCGGCTCTGGTCCGGCGCATACGATGCGACCATTGACGTGATGACCATGACCGCGCTGGATGAAATGCCGGTGAACAGTCCGGCAAGGGCGAATACCGTGAAGTTTGGGCTGAGCGCAGCGAGCGCCAGCGAGGCGACGTTCGCGCCCAGCATCATCGAAAGCAGGGAGCGGCGGTTGAGGACATCGCTCAACGGCACCAGCAGGAACACGCCCAGCACGTAGCCGATCTGGGTCGTCGTGACCAAGTAACCGGCCCAACTGAGCCTGATATGAAACGACGCAGCCAGCATGGCCGTCAGCGGCTGAACGTAATACAGGTTGGCGACGAGGACGCCGGCTGCCAACGCGAACAGGAAGAGCCGGACCGGTGAAAGCAGCCTGCTGGTATCGGTAGCGATGGGTAATGGTGACATGGCCTGACCTTTCAAAAAAGTGACTGTCGGATTGATGGCGCCAAGTCTAAGTCGGTTGGCAATAAAGATAATTACTGCATAATGCCTATTTACGATTCGGTTTTTATGAACAATAGGCTAGGCGGGGGAAGACCGTGGACCGGCTCAAGGCGATGCAAACTTTTGTGCGGATTGTTGAAGCGAACAGTTTTTCAAAGGCAGCAGAGACCCTCAACCTGCCACGCGCGTCGCTGACCGCGACCATGCAAAACCTCGAGGCTTACCTTGGCACGCGGCTCCTGCATCGCACGACGCGGCGTATCTCTCTGACGCCCGACGGCGCCGAATACTTCGACACGTGCCTGCGTATCCTTGGCGAAATCGACGATGCGGAAAACGCATTCCGTCTACAGGCTGCAAACGGCCCCAGCGGCAAGCTGCGGGTGGACCTGCCGGGCGCACTGGGCAGAAATCTGGTGCTGCCGCAACTGGGCCGCTTCATGGCGCTGTATCCGGGAATCGAACTGGTGCTGAGCCTGGGCGACAGGCTGGTTGACCTGACCAGCCAGGGCGTGGACTGCGCGCTGCGCGTGGGCGACCTGCTGAACTCATCGCTGGTCGGCCGCCGGATCGGCTCGATGCAATTTGCCAGCTGCGCGGCGCCGTCCTATCTGCAGCGCCATGGCACGCCGGCCGGTCTCGACGATCTGGAGCGGCATGTGACCGTGGTGCACCTGTCAGGCCGCACCGGGCGTGCGCTGGACCTGGACTTCGTGGTCGATGGCCGGGTTGTGCCGGTCAAAATGAAAGGCCCCATCGCGGTCGACGATGCCGACGCCTATGTCAGCTGCGGCCTGCAGGGGCTGGGCCTGATCCAGGCGGCGCGCTATCAGGTGGCGGCGCACCTGGCGTCCGGCGCGCTGGTGGAAGTGCTGCCGCAGTGGCGTCCCGCAGCAATGCCGGTGTCGCTGCTCTATCCGCAGGGCAGGTCATCGGCGCCCAAGGTGCGCGCCTTCATCGCGTGGGTGAGCGACGTGTTCGCACAGCATTCTGACTTTCAGGCTGCTGCTGCCATTGATACGCGCTAAGGTCGGGCGCCGCTGCGGTCTCATTTATCACCACATCCGGTGTCCGGTAGCGCGCCTCATGTCGGACACCGTCAATTAAATGACACCGAGCAGACCCGCGCCGAAAACAGGGCGCCAACGCAAATCCAGCGGCAATCTGCCAATGCGTAAGACAAGCGCCATGAATTACCTGAACGCAATGCCTGATCGCTTGCCGATTAAAAGCTTGAACCAAGCATCCAGTCCAAACCGAGCATCCGAATAAGCACGAAGGTGGCGATGCCCAGGCCTAAGGCTGATAGCACGAAGACTGCGGCTACCTTGCCGGCTGCGCGCAGCACTGCGCGCCTCTCCTCATCCGGCTTCTTCCCCTGATCGTAATGCCACTTGATGGCGAAGAACATGCCCATGGCCAACACCAGTACCTTGAATGTCACCAGGACTATAGGAATCCATTCCATTTTTTGCGTATTTCCAGGCTGTTACTTGACACTGTCTATCGTGAGGAGCACTGCCCCGAAACGCTGCTTCCCCAGCTTCCTTGTTTGCGCAAACCAGCGAAGCCAGTTGCCTGGTTATTTCGCTCGCCAACATCGAGTGTGGTTCTTGAGCAAAGGGCAAGTTCATCACGAACGCGGTCAGAACCGAGTCGCGTCATGTGTATGGCGTAGGTGCAGACACGCATTGCCAGAGCAATATGGTCGAGTGCTATTGGGCGTTCCGGCTTAGTCAGTGGGGCCAAGCGTTCCTATATCCTGCTTGCATCTTTCATTACATCTACCCATCAAATAACAATCGCATCCAGCATGGCGAATCGCCGAATGCAGTTGAGAGCGCAGAAAACGTCAGCGACTGCCATGTGAAGATGATGTTGCTGCACGTCCCAGGGCATTTTACATGAGGGCTTTTTCTCACCCCTGAGACAAACTGTCCTAGTTTCAAACCAGGCAAGATGAAAATTTGCCGATCCGCTTGCCGTGATTGGTCGTGCGCGGCCGGTCAGTTTCTTTGCGGATTGCGGATGCATTGCAGGCCGCGCTAGACGGATCGCTGAAACCGGGTGCCCGTCGATCTCCGCAGCGTCAGTTGGCAGCACAGCCGGACATTGACCTAACTACGATCATTGCGCGCATGCAATGCACCCAGACATTGCAACTTCTGGCACGGCTGCGGCGCTCGAGGCACTTTTGTCGCCATGCCGAAAGTTGGATTGACTTCGCTTTCCCTCGCGCCAGTTAGGGCAGCAGCGGTCGGACTTCGTATTGAAAGACAAGCTGCGATGGTTAGCTGACACTTTATAATTGATGGAAAGTCACGCGACTCAGCATGGGCACTTTGCGAATTGCACTCGCTCCCTTCCAGCTAGACTGCGCGCAGCTTGTCGTGTATCTCCGGCAGAGGACTTCATGGGAATCCTGACCTTCAGCATCAACCTCACACTGGACGGCTGCGTCGACCACCAAGAAGGAATCGCCGACGACGAGACACACGCCTTCTTCACCCGTCTCATGGACGAGAGCGGGGCGATGCTGTGGGGGCGCGTCACCTACGAGATGATGGAAAGCTACTGGCCAGCGGTCGCCCGCGGCGAGATGGAGGCGCCGCCGGCGATGCGCGAATGGGCGGTCAAACTACAGGCCAAGCGGAAGTACGTGGTGTCATCGATGCGAAATGACTTTCCTTGGGCCAACAGCCACCACATCGTGGGCAACTTGCGTCCCGGCGTACAGCAGCTCAAGGACGCAACGCCAAATGGCGTGCTCCTAGGCAGCGCCAAGCTCGCAACCGAACTGGACCGGCTTGATCT